>NZ_QOSA01000069.1:0-3821 GCF_008368795.1 Bacillus sp. BF2-3 | reverse complement strand
CCAGATATTGCACAAAATAGTGCAAAACAAATTGCAGCTTGTGCCACCATAGTTAAAGATACTTGTTTTATCGAAAAGACTAACGCTGCAAATACAAGCAAGTTTTTAGTCCACTGTTTCGGGCGTAACTGTTTAAAAAACAATACAACTATATTTTGTTGAGATAAAGTTCCTTCCCTCATAATAATAAGAGTGCTTCTATTTTGTCACTCTCTTCTTTCCCTCCCTATTCAATTGTTATTTACTTCTAATACAGGAAAGATTATATCACATAAGTATAACATTGAAAATCAACTATTAAATACCAATAAAAAAGGCTGCCTCAAAAATTTGAGACAGCCTTTTCTTCAAAAAATTATTCTTCTCCAAAACGCTCCACAAGTGTTGCAAGTGTACGTACCATTGCACCAGTTGCTCCAGCTGGACCTAAGTCGTGCGCGCCTTTTGTTTCTGATGTTCCAGCGATATCTAAGTGTACCCACGGTGTATCTTCAGCGAATTCGCCTAAGAATGTACCTGCCATAACCGCATGTCCTTCACGGCCTGGTGAGTTATTTAAATCAGCAAACTTGCTGTTTCGAACGCGTTCTTTATCACGATCAAAAATCGGTAGTTGCCAAATTGGCTCATCTGTTTCCATAGAAGCCTCTAGCACTTGCTCAAATAACTCTTCATTATTTGTCATTGCGCCTGTCGTATAGTTTCCAAGTGCAACAATTACACCGCCTGTTAATGTTGCAACATCAACAAGGTAGTTTGCACCAAGTTTTTTCGCATACGTAATACCGTCAGCTAAAGCTAGACGACCTTCTGCATCCGTATTTAATACTTCAATTGTTTTTCCGCTCATAGATGTGATTACATCGTCTGGCTTAAATGCCGTACCACTTACAACGTTATCAGTTGAAGGAATAACAGCGATCACATTTTGTTCTGGGCGAAGTTCACCGATAATTTCCATCGCACCTAATACAGCAGCTGCACCGCCCATATCACCTTTCATACCAACCATGCCTTCACGTGGTTTTAAAGAATAACCACCTGTATCGTATGTAATACCTTTTCCAACGAACCCAATGACATCTGTCCACTCTTCTTTTCCTTTATAAATAAGAGCGATCATTTTTGGTGGCTCTACACTACCTTGGTTTACTGCAAGTAACGCACCCATACCAAGGTCTTCCATTTCTTCTTTCTCAAGAACTTTATAGTCCATATCATACTTCTCCGCTAATTCAACAGCATACTCAGCAAGCTTTGTCGCTGTTAATACGTTTGGCGGCATATTTACAAGTGTACGAGCTGAATTTGTTGCACGTCCATGTACGTAGCCAACTGTTAATGCGGCTTCAATTTCTTGTGCATCTTCCGCTGTAATAGCCGTGAACTTCTCTAACTCTACACGATCCTTTTTATCTGATTTATACGTTTGTAATTCATATGTACCAAGGCCTTGTACCTCTGCTGCAATATGAGCGACATCAATCGCGTCTAATTTCTCTGTTACGAAAGAATCAAGTAAGATTGCTGCATCTTGTACTTTTGCTGCTTGCAGTGTTTTAAACGCCTTACCAAGAGCCGCACGTAACGTTTCTGTCGTGTAAGATTCCTTCTTTCCTAAACCAACAAAGTAATAACGTTTCACATTTGTTTTCCCTAAGCTATGTACTTTTGAAATGGCCTTTTTCTTCGTAGATAATTCTTTCTCTTCTAGTAAAACTTGTAATTGCCCTTCAAACGCTTTGTCCAGTTCTTGTACAAAACTACTCATTTTCTCTTCTTCAAATAAAGCAACAATTACCGCTTCATGACCTGCTAATTCTTTTTGTACTTGAAACATGTTCAGACCCCCTAAATTTCTCTATTTTTATTATAACTATATTTTTTCTAAAATGCGATAATTCGGACTTTTATTTTGTATCTATTTTTAAGGAATAATAAAAGGGTACTTTAGACATCCTATCTAAAGTACCCTTTTATTAAAAATCTATTTTATTATAAAGAGTAGTTCGAGACTGCAAAATGATAGAAATATAACATACTCTCAAAATTATTTATTAATATTAATAGTAATATTATACATAAACCGACTACTTTTATACGTCTCATCACTTTAAAGCCATATGCCAATAATAAAGGTATTGTAAATACCATATGTGCCCCATAAATAAATGCTTCAGATGCTCCAAAGCCAACAATTCCATGTAAAACAATATTAAATAGTAAACATAAACTTAAAAACCTTACAAAAGGTTCTTTTAAAAAGTTTTTCCATACAACTACCAATATAAAAGCATACACGGATACAACTACAATCCAACCGATTATAGTATGTGAAGGAAGAAGGTTCAAATGTGCAACTTCACTTCCTACTCGCAATGGTACTTCTGAAAATTTACCAAAGATAAAGGAAGATCCTAATAATAGATGAAACATCAATATACCTACTGGTTTGACGTATTCTGGTGAAAAACTCTGTTCTTGCGTAAAGCCCATACTAGACTTCACTGCCTCGATAAGAACTACATTATTTGCGTTCATTACTAAAACAAACGTAATCACGACAATAACAATAGAAATACTAGTCCAAATAATTTTTTTCTGCAATTTTTTATAACTCATTACACTACCTAAAAACCACAGAAACGAATTAGTTAAAGTGACCCCAGTTATTCCTAATGCCAATAATATATTGGTAATATTGAACCCCATTTTTGCTTCTTTTTCCCCATTAATAAATGGATAACACACAAAACACATCAGTACCAATGTGAAATTTGCATAAATAAAAGATTCCGGTGTCCACGTAATAACTAACATAGTAGCTGAAAATCCGTACATAACCGCTAATAGGAAAGAAACAATTACATTCTTACAAATTTTACAGCATAATGCATAGATCATCACTACACTAATTGCACTTAAGAATGCTTGAATGAATATAATACCGTGTACTATATTCCCTACTTTTACTGTTTCAAGTATCCACATGAATCCTTGAACAAAATAATAAAGGAATGGATGTCGGAACCAGCTCATCCCTACTATCTCTCCTCTCTCAAGGAAAAAACCAAAAATGTAATATCCTTGATCAAAAGAAAAATAGGTATCACTCCACTCCCCACTCAAAATTTTGGAGTGAGTATCCATTTTCCAACCAATGAAAAAATAAAACGAACAATAAAAAATGAAAAGGACAAGGGCTAATATCCCCTTTCCTTTATAATTATTCCAAATACTCAATGCTTCTTCTCCTCTCTAAGGTAGAAATACCATAATTAGATGTGCCACGTACCCAATAACTGTTCCTAACACAAGTCCACCAAAAATTTCATGCCAATGATGTCCTTGACGCTCTCTTAATTTCTCTTCTTTCGAACTAATATGTTTATTCAACATTTTTGCATGTTTACCAACTGTACGGCGAAGTCCTGTGGCATCAATGATAACAATTGTTAAAATTGCCATCCCGATTCCAAACATCGGCGTATTAAAACCTTCATGAAACCCTATTGTCATGACCATACTTGATAAAATCGTTGTATGCGTACTAGGAAATCCACCGTTTCCAACTAAACGAAAAGCATCTTTTCCAGAACGAAGATAATTCACTAAAAATTTCAATACTCCCGAAGCTACCCAAGCTATAAATGGAAGTATACAATATAAATATGTTCCCATTGCTTTACCTCCTATGATTTTGCAATAAATAAAATGCCAGCTACTATACATACCATTCCAGTAATTTTCATGAAATTGATTGTTTCACCAAATAATAATGCTGACGCAATAATAACAAATACATATCCGAAACTCACCAT
>NZ_QOSA01000068.1:0-2182 GCF_008368795.1 Bacillus sp. BF2-3 | reverse complement strand
TATAAATGCTAGTTTAAATGTACGCATTAACACCTGAATAAGCATGTACATTTTCAACAGGATTCTACATACTGACTTTGAGGTGGTTAGTGTGTATATCAAACTAGATATTCCAACGGAATTTACAATTAAAAGTCTTACAGACTTATCTAATTTAAAAAATTTAATGGAGAACTTAAAGATGAAAATAAATAAAAGTCAACTAGCACGAGAATTGAAGGTTGATCGACGTACCATTGATAAATACATGAATGGATTTATACCAAAGGGGACCAAAAAGAAAACATCAAAAATCGATGCCTATTATAAAGTGATTGTAGATCTTTTATCAGAGGACTCTAAACAAACTTTTTACTATATGCGGGTTCTATGGCAATATCTAACGGATAATCATGGTTTGCAATGTTCCCAGTCTACTTTTCGTGCCTATATCAACAGGAAACCTGAATTCAAAAAATATTTTAAGGATGGTAAACGTATTGTTTCAAACTTACCAGGAAAGGTTCGTTATGAAACACCTCCTGCTGAACAAGCGCAATTAGATTGGAAAGAAAGCATAAAGTTTGAAATGACAGATGGTGAAACGGTCTTTGTAAATGTGGCTGTACTTCTGCTATCTTATTCACGCTTTAGAGTTTTTCACTTAAATATTTCAAAATCCCAAAGTGTATTACTGTCATTTATGACAGAGGCATTTGAAGCGTTTGGTGGCGTACCAAAGGTGATCGTTACAGATAATATGAAAACTGTAATGGATGAGGCTCGAACAGAACATTTTTCAGGAACGATTAATAATAAGTTTGCACAATTTGCCCAGGATTTCGGATTTAAGGTACAACCGTGTATTGCAGGACGTCCAAATACAAAAGGAAAAATAGAAGCTCCCATGAAACTTCTAGATGAAATTCATGCTTATCAAGGCAAGTTTACTTTTGAAGAATTGCATGAATTTGTACAAAAGTTATGTAAAAGAATTAATCAAACGTTTCATCAAGGAACTGGTAAGATTCCTGTGTTTGCCTTAAAACAAGAAAGGAATCTCTTACAGCCACTCCCTACGAGTACAATAAGAGATTCCTATAAGATTAAACATAAACTTGTAAAAGTAAATGCGTCAGGAATGATATCTTACAAATCAAATCAATACTCAGTGCCAGCTGAGTATCAAGGTAAGACCGTTGGTCTACAAGTTTATGATAATCAAATATATGTTTATCATAACATGAAGTTAATTGTACAACATAAAATCAGCCAATCTAAACTTAATTATAAAGAAGAACATTATAAAAGCGCATTGGCTAAGTCACTACCAAAATATCCGAACATTGACAATTTGGCGAAACAAAATTTATCAGTAATTGGTGAGGTATATAGAAATGAAGAATAGCTATCAACAGTTAACCACAAACCTAGAATATTTAAAATTAAAACAAATGACACAACATTTAGGGGAAATCGTTGATTTTAGTATTAATAATCAATTGTCATTTGTGGAAGCACTGGTTAAGCTGACAAACTATGAAATTGATGTAAGAGAACAAAATATGATTCACTCTATGGTAAAGATGGGCGCATTCCCTCATAGAAAGGAGATTGATGCATTTGATTTTGAATTCCAGCCAAGTATTAATAAACAACAAATCTTGGATTTTATTTCTCTACGTTTCCTAGAGCAACAAGAAAACATAGTATTTTTAGGACCTAGTGGTGTTGGTAAAACCCATTTAGCGACATCGGTAGGTATAGCAGCAGCTAAAAAACGAACAAGCACTTATTTTATTAAGTGTCATGATTTACTTCAAAATTTGAAACGTGCAAAGCTTGAGAATCGTCTAGAATCAAGATTAAAACACTACACAAAATATAAGTTGCTTATCATCGATGAAATTGGATATTTACCAATTGATCCGGAGGATGCAAAATTATTTTTCCAACTCATTGATATGCGTTATGAAAAACGTAGTACGATTTTAACTACGAATGTAAATTTCAAATCATGGGATGAAATCTTTCAGGATCCTAAAATAGCTAATGCCATACTCGATCGCGTATTACATCACGCTACCGTTGTTAGCATTGTAGGACAATCGTATCGAATTAAAGATCATTTCAGTAAAGAAAACGATTAAATTTGTACATGCTTAAACAAGTGAAAATGTACATGATCATCTTGACATTTACA
>NZ_QOSA01000067.1:0-15746 GCF_008368795.1 Bacillus sp. BF2-3 | reverse complement strand
TCAGTTTTCAAAGAACTACTTGGTCGCTCATTTGCGACTTCCTTATGTTAACATCTTCGTTAGTTAATGTCAACTAAGTTTTTCATTTCGTTTGTCGCTTTCGACGTTAATGTCATCGGCGACTTTTTCTATATTACACCTCTAAGCTCTAATCGTCAATATATTTTTATAAAAAATATAAAAAGGCTTATTTCTTTTAAAATAAGCCTTTTTATCACATATCATTCTATTCATTTATTATTTTTCTATAATTGGTAACGAGACGATAATTTGAATAGTGCCATCCCTATATTCCGCTCGAATACTACCACCTTGTAACTCAACAATACTTTTCGCAATCGCTAAACCGAGTCCCGACCCTTCCGTTACTCTACTTCGAGATTGATCCTTCTTATAGAAACGTTCAAACAAATTCGCTAACTCTTCTCTTGTAAACTCTTCACTATGATTCGCAATTACAATTTGTATATCCCTACGCTGCCTTTGAAGAGAAACTTTTATCTCTCCATCATCTTTACTATACTTAATTGCATTCATTAGTAAATTATCAAATACACGAACCATCTTTTCCGAATCAATCGATGCATAAGCACGTTCCTCAGGAAACTTCTTAACAAAAGTAAGTCCATGCTCTTCCGCTTGCGGTACTAACTCTTCTATTAATTGCTCAAGCAACTCATTTACACATACTTCTTGTTTTTCTAATACAACTTGTTCATTTGTTAACTTCGTATACTCAAATAAATCTTCTATTAAATTTTTTAACTGCTCCGACTTTGCAAAAGCAATTCTCGTATACTCATCGTGTTGTTCTTTATTTTCATATTTAGAATCTCGAAGTAATCGTAAGTAACCCATAATAGAAGTAAGTGGTGTACGCAAATCATGCGATACATTTGTGATAAGCTCATTCTTTTGCTTTTCTAATTTACGTTCCTTTTCTATATTATTCATAAGCTCTTCTGCCATATTATTAATATTCTCCGTTAAAGCCGCAATCTCATCTTCACCTTTTTTCTCAATGCGGTAGGCTAAGTTACCTCTTTCTATTTCCTTTACGCCTTGTGCCATTGCTTCAATCTGCTTCATCTTTCTCTTTGTTATATAGAAGAAAGAGAAAATGAATACAAGTACACCAATTAAAAACGGGAATGGTCCTTCTTGCGTATCATATATTACCTCTCCCTCTGGAATTCCACTAACAAACATGTACAAATTCTTTCCTTCAATAGTAATAGGTGAAAAAGATATAAACTCTTTTCTTGTACTTTCAAATACATTTCTACCATCTGTATAATTAATCGCGAATGATGCTGCATTACGAATCGTATTATGCAAATCGATTTGCTCTTCTTGCGCTTGCTTTGTTTTATATAAAACTTTACCACTTTCATCAGTAACCAATATCTTCAAAGCTCTAGACCCTTGCTCTAAATTTTGGTTCTCCATTTCGATCATATTTGATATAGCTTCTAATTTATTTTCATGAACCGAACTATTTGCCGCTCCTTGAGCTTGGTGATTAATTTGTTCCATACCAGCCCGATAATCGATAGTTGCTTGACGATTCGCATTCTCAAAAAACGGTGCTGCTGCCTTTGCTGACAAAACTCCTAATAACGCACAAGCAGCAAAAGTAGTAATCAATTGAATCCTTATACTCTTTCGTACGCTCTTTACTAATTTCTCAATTAATTGTCTTATTTTCCTTATATAAGTAAACGGATTAAATATCTTTTTCAATCTTATACCCCACTCCCCATACTGTTTTTATATATCTAGGTTTCCTTGGATTCTCCTCAATCTTTTCACGCACTTTTCGAATATGCACCATTACAGTATTATCAGACTGGAAAGATCGTTCGTTCCACACCTTTTCATAAATTTGCTCCGCACTAAACACCATACCTGGATTTCTAGCTAGCAATTCTAAAATTGAAAATTCCCTCGGAGTTAGTTTCACTTCTTCTCCCTCTACAATAACTTTATGGGTCGAGATGTTGATTTTCATCTCCCCAATTTCTAACTCGTCCTCATTTTGAATAGCGAAACCATTCATTTTCATATAACGGCGTAACTGAGATTTAATTCGTGCAATTAGCTCTAACGGATTAAACGGCTTCGTTACATAATCATCTGCCCCTGTTGTTAATCCTAAAATCTTATCCATATCTTGCGTTTTGGCAGAAAGCATAATAATAGGCATTTCTTTCGCTTCCCTTACCTTCATACACATATGAATACCATCCACTTTCGGCATCATAATATCTAATACGACTAGATGTACTTCATTTTCTTCCAATAGACGTAATCCTTCTTCTCCGTCTCCTGCTTGCAATACTTTATATCCTTCATTCTTTAAATAGATTGTAATTAAATTCCGAATTTCTTTTTCATCATCTACGACAAGTATTGTTTCGTGTGCCACAATATCTCCCCCATCACTTTTTTAATCCCTAACTTCTATTATAGGAAAACTTCTGAAGAAAAACGCTCGGAAATCCTTAAGATTTTCTGAAGACGCAAAAAAGGTCTAGACTCCCCTTAAGTCTAGACCTTTAAAAAACCCCTTTTATTTACGAACGTAGATGAAATATAGTACGAATAAAACTCCCATAACATACATAATCGGATGAACCTCTTTACGACGACCACTTACTACCATTGTAATTGGATAGAAGATAAATCCAATCGCAATCCCAGTTGCGATACTATACGTAAGTGGCATAGAGATAATTGTAAAGAATGCTGGTACTGCAATCTCGAATTTCTTCCAATCAATTTCCCCTAAGGAAGAAACCATCAAGATTCCTACAATAATTAAAGCCGGCGCCGTTACAGCTGGCGTTACAACACTTAGTAATGGCGAGAAGAATAGTGCCAGTAAAAAGAATCCTGCTGTTACAACTGCTGTAAATCCAGAACGTCCTCCTGCTGCTACCCCTGCAGACGATTCAATGTAAGACGTTGTTGTTGATGTACCCAAGATCGCACCAATTACAGTTGCAATCGCATCTGCAAATAACGCTTTTCCTGCACGTGGTAATTTATTGTTCTTCATTAATCCAGCTTGATTCGCAACCGCTACAAGCGTACCTGCTGTATCAAAGAAATCGATAAAGAAGAACGTTATAATAACAATCCCCATTTGAACTGTAAAAATATCTCCGAAGTGCGTTAACGCCACGCCGAACGTTGGTTCTAGACTCGGTATTGCTCCCACTACAGCTTTCGGAGTATCAATTAATCCTGTTGCCACTCCTAAGATCGCTGTAAGAATCATACCGTAAAATACTGCACCATTAATTTTCTTAATCATGAAGATGATCGTAGTAACAACCCCGAAGATTGCTAGTAACGTTGTACCCTTTGTTAAGTCCCCCAACCCAACAAGAACTGCATCATTTTTCACGATAATTCCGGCATTTTGGAATCCAAGAAATGCAATGAACAATCCGATACCTGCTGCTACTGCAAACTTTAACTCCGATGGAATTGCATTGATGATTTTTTCACGAATACCTGAAGCAGTAAGAATAATAAAGATAATACCTGACATTAATGTTCCGGCAATTGCTGTTTGCCATGGAATCCCCATCGTTAACACTGCTGTATAAGCAAAGAACGCGTTAATTCCCATACCTGGCGCTAAAGCAATTGGATACTTCGCGAAAATACCCATAATTAACGAACCGATCGCTGCCGCTAATGCCGTAGCAACGAATACTGCACCTGGATCCATCCCTGTACCTGCTGGTAACCCTTTAACATTTCCAAGCGACAGCGTAGCAGGATTGACAAATAGTACGTAAGCCATAGATAGAAATGTCGTTAACCCTGCTATGAACTCAGTCTTATAATTCGTACCGAGCTCATCAAACTGAAAATAGCGTTTCATCCTACGTTTCCCCCGTTATATGATTACTCGCCGCATTTCTCCTAGCCCTCTTTTATCCCGAGAAACAAAAAAGGCTTCCATTGCATATATACATGGAAGCGTTCTATGAATAAAGATAAGATTCCCCTCACCTTTATAAAAACGCCTCGTAGTCAAGCCATTTACGGTAGCTAGGTAGAAACTTTCGGGCCATATCCCCGATATTATACGACGGCTATAATATTCACTTTTTGTTTGAATTACATAATCATATTAACTCGACGAAGTAGTTTTGTCAATTTAAAAACGAACGTTTTTATAAACTTTTATAGTTTCGTTCGTATTAACACCAAAATAAAAAAGATCCACCTATGCATAAGCAATAGATGGACCTTTTTATAAATACTATTCCCACTCAATAGTTGCTGGTGGCTTACTCGTTACATCATACACGATACGGTTAACGTGTTTTACTTCGTTTACGATACGTACAGAGATTTTCTCTAATACGTCCCAAGGGATACGTGCCCAGTCAGCTGTCATACCGTCGATAGATGTTACCGCACGGATACCTACTGTGTAATCGTAAGTACGCTCGTCACCCATAACACCTACGCTACGCATACCAGGAAGCGCAGTGAAGTATTGCCAGATTTCACGGTCTAAGCCCGCTTTAATAATTTCTTCACGTAAAATCGCATCAGATTCACGAACGATTTCTAATTTCTCTTCTGTGATTTCACCTAATACACGAATACCAAGACCCGGTCCTGGGAATGGTTGACGCCATACGATTTCATCAGGAATTCCTAATTCAGATCCTAATACACGTACTTCGTCTTTAAATAACGTGTTTAAAGGCTCAATTAATTTGAACTGCATGTCTTCTGGAAGTCCACCAACGTTATGGTGAGATTTAATTGTTTGCGCAGTTGCTGTACCACTCTCAACGATATCTGTGTAAAGTGTACCTTGCGCTAAGAAGTCCATACCTTGTAATTTTGACGCTTCATCATCAAATACGTAAATGAATTCGTTACCGATGATTTTACGTTTTTGTTCTGGATCTTCTACACCTTTTAACTTGTCCATGAAGCGGTCTCTTGCATCCACTTTAATAACGTTCATATGGAAGCCTTCGCTAAATGTTTTCATAACGCCTTCTGCTTCACCTTTACGAAGTAAACCGTGGTCAACGAAAATACATGTTAATTGATCACCAATTGCTTTATGAATTAATACTGCTACAACAGAAGAGTCTACACCGCCACTAAGTGCGCATAGTACTTTTTTGTCTCCAACAGTTTCACGAATCTTTTCTAATTCTACTTCAATAAAGTTCTCCATGTTCCATCCTTCAGAACAACCACATACACCGAATACGAAGTTTTTAATTAAATCGTTACCGTGCTCAGAGTGTCGTACTTCTGGGTGGAATTGTACACCGTATAAGTTTTTCGCTTCATTGCTCATACCAGCAATTGGGCAAGACTCACTTGTTGCATCTACTACGAATCCTTCAGGTAAACCAGTTACTAAGTCGCCATGGCTCATCCATACAACTTGCTCTTCTGGAAGGTTCGCATATAATTTTGATTCGTTCTCTACTTTAAGAACAGCTTTTCCGTACTCACGGTGATTTGCACGCTCTACTTTACCACCGAAGTGTTGCGTCATAAGCTGCATACCGTAACAAATACCGAAGATTGGTAAACCTAGTTCAAAGATTTTTTCATCACAATGTAATGCACCTTCACCGTATACACTATTTGGTCCACCAGAGAAAATAATCCCTTTTGGATTCATTGCTTTAATTTCTTCTGCAGTAATTGTATGTGGATGAAGTTCACTGTATACACCGAACTCACGAATTCGACGTGCTATTAACTGATTGTATTGACTTCCAAAATCTAAAACGATAATTGTATCGTGTTGTTTCTTCAAAATAATCACCCCAACGTTAGTTCTCGTATATAAATATTTTCACCAATTTGGCGAAAAGCATTACCAATATAATAAAAAAAGCCAGTCCTCCGCCTCTAGTCTCATAACAAAGAAAAGGCAGGGGTCTGGCTTTATAAAGAAAGATAGTCTCCGCTCTTTATAAATATAAGACACACTGCCTTCATAGTCAGGTTGTTTACGGTAACCCGGTAGAGACTCTCAAACCATATCATTGAGGATATATGAAGGATCGTTTTATATTATCTTCCTAGATTCTAACAATGAAGTATCAATATGGTCAAGAGAGAAAGCGACAAAATTCTACAGAAATTCATTTCCTTTTCTAAAAAACATAAAAAAACATCCATTTCTATATAGAAATGGATGTTTTTTAGGACAAACGGAATTACATCATTCCGCCCATACCGCCCATGCCCATGCCGCCCATGTCAGGCATTGCTGGTGCATTTGGTTCTGGCTTGTCAGCTACTACAGCTTCAGTTGTTAAGAACATAGCTGCAACAGATGCTGCGTTTTGAAGTGCAGAACGAGTTACTTTAGCTGGATCTACGATACCAGACTCAAGCATGTTAACCCATTCGCCAGTAGCTGCGTTGAAACCAACGCCTACTTTTTCGCCTTTTAGACGCTCTACAACTACAGATCCTTCTAGACCAGCGTTGATTGCGATTTGACGAACTGGCTCTTCTAGTGCACGAAGTACGATGTTGATACCTGTTGCTTCGTCGCCTTCAGCTACGATAGAAGCTACTTTTGTGTATACGTTCATAAGTGAAGTACCACCACCTGCAACGATACCTTCTTCTACTGCTGCACGAGTTGAGTTAAGTGCATCTTCAATGCGAAGTTTGCGCTCTTTTAACTCAGTTTCAGTTGCTGCACCTACTTTAATTACTGCTACGCCACCTGCTAGTTTAGCAAGACGCTCTTGTAATTTTTCACGATCGAATTCAGAAGTTGTTTCTTCTAATTGCGCACGGATTTGACCGATGCGAGCTTCGATTTGTTCTGTGCTTCCTACACCTTCAACTACAGTTGTGTTTTCTTTTGTAACAACAACTTTACCAGCGCGTCCTAAAGATTCAACTGTAGCAGATTTTAAGTCACGGCCTAATTCTTCAGTGATCACTTCGCCACCAGTTAAGATTGCGATATCTTCTAGCATTGCTTTACGACGGTCACCAAATCCAGGAGCTTTAACAGCTACTACATTGAATGTACCACGAAGTTTGTTCACTACTAATGTAGCTAATGCTTCGCCTTCTACATCTTCAGCAATGATAAGAAGTGGTTTACCTTGTTGTACCACTTGCTCTAATACTGGTAAGATTTCTTGAATGTTAGAAATCTTTTTGTCAGTAATTAAGATATATGGGTTATCAAGAACTGCTTCCATTTTGTCAGAATCAGTAATCATGTAAGGAGATGCATAGCCACGATCAAATTGCATACCTTCTACTACGTCTAATTCTGTTGTGAATCCTTTAGACTCTTCTAAAGTAATAACGCCGTCGTTACCAACGCGCTCCATTGCTTCAGCGATTAATTGACCTACTTCTTCGTCAGCTGCAGAAATAGCAGCTACTTGTGCGATAGAAGATTTGCCTTCGATTGGTTTAGAAATCGTTTTTAATTCTTCAATTGCAGCAGTAACAGCTTTTTCGATACCTTTACGAAGACCCATTGGGTTCGCACCAGCTGTTACGTTTTTAAGACCTTCACGAATCATAGCTTGCGCTAATACAGTTGCAGTTGTTGTTCCGTCACCAGCTACGTCATTTGTTTTGCTAGCAACTTCTGCTACTAATTTCGCACCCATGTTTTCGAATGCATCTTCTAATTCGATTTCTTTTGCGATTGTTACACCATCATTTGTAATAAGTGGTGAACCAAATTTTTTCTCAAGTACAACGTTACGACCTTTTGGTCCAAGCGTAACTTTTACTGCGTTTGCAAGAGTGTCGACACCGCGAAGCATCGAACGACGTGCTTCTTCACTAAATTTAATATCTTTCGCCATAATAATTGACCCCCTTGGATTTTTTAAGATTTATATAATTAACCGATAACTGCTAAAATGTCACTTTCACGTAAAATCAAGTAGTCTGTACCTTCATATTTCACTTCAGTACCTGCATATTTTGAGAAGATGATAAGATCACCTGCTGCTACCTCTAAAGCAACACGCTCACCATTCTCAAGCACTCGACCAGTACCTACTGCAACAACTTTACCCTCTTGTGGTTTTTCTTTTGCAGTATCTGGTAATACGATACCACTTGCTGTTTTTTCTTCTGCTTGAACAAGCTCAATTACAACGCGATCACCTAATGGCTTTAGCATGAACAATAACCTCCTCATTTTGTTATGTAAATTTCTTTTATTAGCACTCAAGTCATCCGAGTGCTAACACACTTATAATAATAAATAATCTCAATTTCTTTTGCAAGTAAAAAAATCATAATTTTTTCGCAAATCACTATATAAACTTTCTATATACAATACTGCCTTTACTATATGAATCGTTGTTTCCACTGCTCGTATGTTACAATATGAAAGGACACCCTAAGTTGTTTTCGCTACACATACAACTTTCTCCTGTCTTCTATTATAATTTCAAATAAGGATTTACGAAAAAAACATAATTCAAGAGGTTTATATCGTAGGTAGCATATTTACATGTTATCCTAACTTATCTCATACACTATAGTTAGAAAGGATGGTTAAACCATTTGAAGAAACAATACTGGTGGATTATCGTTACATACATTTTAATGCAGTTATCTGGCGTTGTTGGATTACCACTTCTCCTAAAAACAGGACTCTATGATAATAGAGGATTTACCATTGAAGAAAAAGGACAAATCATAACGGGACACTGGGCAATCATTAGCTTCTTTATTGCATTATGTATCGTGCTTTGGTTACTTAGAACAGATATTCGTGACAGGCATTTAGATCCAATGCGCTCTTCTGTTCCAGCTACTATTGGATGGATTTTTATCGGGTTCTTCTTAGCAATCATCTCACAATCCATTGCAGGTATGATTGAAATGTATGTATTTGGGGTTCCACGTGGATCTGAGAATACAGACAGACTGATGGACATCGCAAGAACGATACCTTGGTTCCTTATTGTTGTATCTATAATTGGACCTATCTTAGAAGAAATCGTATTTAGAAAAATTCTATTCGGCACGCTTTATAAGAAGTTTAACTTCTTTATCGCAGCTATCATTAGTTCGCTTGTATTCGCAACAATTCATTTTGATTTTACTCACTTATTGGTATACACTGCTATGGGGCTCGTATTCGCCTTCTTATATGTGAAGACGAAACGTATTATCGTTCCGATTGCAGCTCATGTTGCGATGAATACATTAGTCGCTATTGGGCAAATTTTTATGAGCAATGAACAAATTCAAGAAATGATTAAAGAAGCTGAAAAAATGCAAGGCTTTATCGGAGGATTTTTTGTATGAGAAACTCACCATTGTTCATGGCTGCACTATACTTCCTTCTTGGATGTATCTTTACACGCTTCGCCATTACGAACGTGACAGATACAATCTGGAATATGTGGACAATACTATTTGCAGTTATGGCAACAATTGATTTTAATTTGGCACTTCGCCTTATATTAGTTAAATTCACAAAGAAGAAACAATAATAAAACGCAGAGGTCGCTTCCTCTGCGTTTTATTGTGGATAGTTTTTCAAAAAGTAAACTAATGTTTGTAACTCTACAGCTAAGTCAATATGATGAATTCTAATATTCTCTGATACGTTTAATCGCGCTGGTGTGAAATTCAAAATACCGTGCACGCTTGTTTCAGCTAATCTATCTGCTACAGCTTGTGCTACTGTAGCCGGTACTGTTAATATTGCCACTTGTATATCATTTGATAATCTCTCTTCTAATTCATCTAAATGATATACAGGAATGCCCCCGATTTCTGTTCCAACTTTCTCTTCACTAACATCAAATGCCATTTCAATTTTTGTATTATTGTTTTTCGTGAAATTATAATGTAAGAAAGCGGTCCCTAAATTACCTACTCCAATAAGTGCTACACGTGTTATATCATCTTGATCAAGTGTTTCGCGGAAAAATGATAATAAATAATTTACGTTATATCCATATCCCTTTTTCCCTAACGCTCCAAAATACGAAAAATCTCTTCGTATTGTTGCGGAATCTACTTTTACTGCCTCACTCAATTCGGCCGATGAAACACGCTGCTTACCAGAAAGAGATAAGTTTTGGATAAATCGATAGTATAGAGGCAATCTTTTAGCAGTGGCTTGTGGAATCTTTTGCTGATCCATATGACCTCTCCTCTCTTCCTATCTTTATTCATATACTTTAATCAAATACAGAAGTTTAGCACTCATTAAATTCCTTGTATAATAAAGAGAAGAAGTATTCTCTCTTTATTTTAAACTATACACTATTTTTAGTATGATTGAGAAATATAAACATGGCAAAGTTAAGAAATTATTTGAGGTGAAAACATTGATTTTATTACAAGTAAACGCGCTTTCGAAATTATACGGTGCAGAAACGATTCTTGCAAACATAAAATTGGAAGTACAAACAAAAGATCGTATCGCATTAGTTGGAAGGAATGGAGCAGGAAAATCTACATTATTAAAAATTATCGCTGGTGAATTATCTCATGATGGTGGCGAAATTATAAAACCGAAAGATGTCTCAATCGGATATTTAGCTCAAAATACTGGACTAGAAACGTCTTTAACAATTTGGGATGAAATGCTAACCGTCTTTACCCACTTACAGCAAATGGAGACAAAACTTCGAAGGCTTGAGCAAGAAATGGGAAAAGAAGAAAACTTTTCAAACGAAGCTACATATGAAAGATTGTTAGCTGATTATGACCAACTACAACTCAATTATAAAGATCAAGGTGGATATCAATATGAAGCGGATATTCGCTCCATTTTAAGCGGCCTTGGCTTCCCAGTTGAAACGCACCAGACGACGATCTCTACTTTAAGCGGCGGGCAAAAAACAAGATTAGCTCTCGGGAAATTATTATTAACAAAACCAGACTTACTTATTTTGGACGAGCCTACAAACCATTTAGACATCGAAACATTAACATGGCTTGAGCAATATTTGCAAGGTTATCCTGGCGCAATATTAATCGTCTCACATGACCGTTATTTCTTAGACAAACTCGTTACACAAGTATATGAAATTTCGAATAAAGAAAGCAGACGATTTGTTGGTAACTACAGTAAATATTTAGACTTAAAATCAGCATTATATGAGCAAGAAATGAAACGTTACGAAAAACAACAAGATGAAATCGCAAAACTTGAGGACTTCGTTCAAAAGAATATAGCTCGCGCTTCTACAACGAAACGTGCTCAAAGTCGCCGTAAACAACTAGACAGAATGGAATTATTAACGAGACCATTAGGGGATTCTAAGTCAGCATCATTCCACTTCGATATTGAAAAACAAAGTGGAAATGATGTTTTACAAGTAAATGATGCAACCATCGGCTATGATGGAAACCCTATAATTGAACATGTAACTATGCGCTTAACTCGCGGAGATAGTGTTGCTTTAGTTGGTCCAAACGGAATTGGGAAATCCACATTGTTAAAATCCATTGTGAATAAGTTACCACTATTAAATGGTGATGTTTCTTTCGGATCAAATGTATCTGTTGGTTATTATGATCAAGAACAAGCAAACTTAACATCTTCTAAACGGGTTTTAAATGAACTATGGGATGAATATCCACTGCAACCGGAAAAAGAAATCCGTACTATACTTGGGAATTTTTTATTCACAGGAGATGATGTACTGAAACCAGTATCTTCCCTTAGTGGTGGACAAAAAGCTCGATTAGCTCTTGCAAAACTTATGATGCAAAAGTCAAATTTGTTAATTCTAGATGAGCCTACGAACCACCTTGATTTAAATAGTAAAGAGATTTTGGAGAATGCTTTAATTGATTACCCAGGGACTCTTCTATTCGTCTCACATGACCGCTACTTTATTAACCGTGTAACAACGACTGTGGTTGAGTTATCAACAGAAGGTGCACAGGAATATTTAGGGGATTACGATTACTACGTTGAAAAGAAAAATGAAATGATTGAACGTGCAGAACTTGAACAGCAAGAAAGTGACGTTCCTGTTCAAAAGGTGGTTGCACAAGAGAAATTAAATTATTTAGAAGAAAAAGAGCGTAAAAAACTAGAGCGTCAACGCACTAGAAAAATTGAAGAGCTAGAACAAAGTATAGTGGAATTAGAAGAAGAAATTGCTACGTTAGAAGATCAACTTTGCTTACCAGAAATATATGCAGATTATGAAAAAGCTAGTGAAATTACAACTAAAAAGCAAACGCTACAAGAACAACTTGAAACTTGTATGGCAGAATGGGAAGAGCTGCATGTATAAGCATATTTAAATAAGGAAGATGTCTCATAAGTCAGGATTTTTGACTATGTGACATCTTTTTTTAGTACTTAAACAATTTTTTGAATATATCTATCGTAACTTAGAATATACTAACGATTTTTTAAATATATCTATTGTAACCCTATATATATTAACAATTCGACACGAAATATCGTTTTAACGACAAAGATTGACAAGATTAGCATCTTCTATAATGGGGAGATGTTTCAAAATGTTTTTCGGGGATATCTTCTTGCTTTTTATTTCCCGAAAAAGAACAAATTCAAAGGTCTGACATCAACCTATTTATCCACAAGTTTATACACATATCCACCTTTATAAAATAAACATCAAAATAACTTTTCCACATTATCCACAGTCAACAAAAAAGTTATCAACATTTTATATACACAATAAAACCCACATTATCAACAGATAATATGGGTTTTATCCACAACCTGTGGTTAATTATGTGTATAACTATGCTTCAATATCTAATCCTGGATTTGCATTTAAGGCTAATGTTGCACGCTTACCTTGTTCATAAGCAATTGTCCCTGCCGCTGCAATCATCGCTGCATTATCTGTGCATAAAGATAGCGGCGGAATAATTAATTCAATGTTTTCTTTTTGTGCAAATTCCTCTTCTAATCGCGCACGAAGTCCTTTATTAGCAGCTACTCCACCAGCAAGAAGTAATTGCTTTACATTATAAGCTTCTGCTGCACGAGCTGCTTTCGTTACAAGTACATCTATTACACTTTCTTGGAAACTTGCCGCTAAATCTTCTGGTGCAATTTCTATACCGCGCTGTTTTGCGTTATGCACAGTGTTGATAACTGCTGATTTCAATCCACTAAAGCTAAAATCATACGAATCCGGTTCTAGCCATGCACGAGGCAAATCAATTGTCGGTTCTCCTTCATGTGCAAGGCGATCAATATGAGGACCACCTGGATATGGCATAGATAACGTACGAGCTACTTTATCATATGCTTCTCCAGCTGCATCGTCTCGTGTTTCACCAATTACTTCGAATGAACCATGTTCTTTCATATAAACAAGTTCTGTATGCCCACCAGATACAACAAGTGATAATAACGGGAATTGAACTTCTTTTACTAAACGGTTCGCATAAATATGACCAGCAATATGATGAACACCGACTAACGGAATATCATGTGCAAACGCTACTGCCTTCGCTGCATTTACTCCAATTAGAAGTGCTCCTACTAAACCAGGACCTTCTGTTACAGCAATTGCATCAATATCATCAAATGTGATATTTGCTTCCTTTAAAGCTTCTTCTAACACAACTGTAATTTCTTCTACATGATGACGGGATGCAATCTCTGGTACAACGCCGCCAAAACGTTTATGACTTTCAATTTGTGATGCAACGACATTCGCAATAATTTCCGTTCCATTTTTAACAACTGCTACTGCTGTTTCATCACAACTTGTTTCAATACCAAGTATAATCGTATTTTTTTCCATTATATATTCACCCACATTACGAGACCATCTTCCTGATTGTCTGCATAGTATCGTTTACGAATCCCACCATTTTGAAATCCGTATTTTCTGTATAACTGCTTTGCTACTTCATTTGATACACGTACTTCAAGTGTCATTGTTTTTACCCCTAGTTCTTTCGCTTCAGAAATAACTGCTTTCAATAGGGCATCTCCTAACTTTTGACCTCGGTATTCTGGCAAAATAGCTATATTTGTTATATGTGATTCATCAATAATTATCCACAATCCACAATACCCGACTACACGACCATCTTTTTCTAACACAATATAATGTGCATGTTCATTCATCGTTAATTCACGGTGAAAGGCATCTGCAGTCCAAGGAGTTGAAAAAGACGCTTCTTCAATAGCTACAATTTGAGCAATATCATCAAGCTCCATCTTTCTAAATATCATATCCATCTTCTGCAAGCTCCTACTTGTTTTGACTTTCTAACCACTTTGTTTCAGCTTCAGCTAAACGAAGATAGCTTGGAACAAACGTATGCACATCTTGTTCTTCTTTTTGTAATCCTAAGAATGCTAGCTCACTTGGTCTTGGGTTATTTTTAGTAAATGGAGCGAATACAGCTTGATCACCTAAATGTTCTATAATTGTTTCTTTATGCAATTTAACATCGTTACCGATAAATAAAACAGGCTGTCCTTTATCTTTTAACATTTGCAACCAGTCTACAATAAGAATAATTCGGTCTTCTTCTATTGAAGTTAACTGCTCTCCTTCATATGTATATAACCCAGTATAAATTTGCCCACGTCTTCCATCAAATAAAGGACAAATTAACCCGTTAAAGTTAGCACCGTTTGCAGCTACTACCTCTAAACTTGATACACCTACAATTGGTATTTGAAGTGACCAAGCTAATGTTTTCGCCGCTGTCACGCCTATACGAACACCTGTATAGGATCCAGGTCCAGCAGCTACAACGATTTTAGTTAATTCCTTCGGTTTTACACCGCATTCTTTTAACAGTTTCTCTACAGCTGGCATAAGACGTACAGAATGGTTTTTTGTTAAATTTGTAATGATTTCCCCAATTACGTTTTCTTCCTCAATAAGGGATACACCCATTACGTAATTTGAAGTATCAATTGCTAGTACTTTCATCTTGTAATAGCTCCTCACATAATCTAATATAGCGATCTCCAATTGGCTCGAGTATAATTTTTCTTGTGTCATCTCCAGCATGGAATAAACTAATTTGTAACTTTTCATTCGGTAAATATGCTTCTATTAAATGAGCCCATTCTACTACCGTAATTCCTTCACCGTAGAAATATTCATCAAAGCCTAAGTCCTCTTCACTTTCTGCTAAGCGATACACGTCCATATGATATAGCGGTAATCTTCCTTTATATTCTTTAATGATATTAAAGGTAGGACTATTTACAACTCTTTTCACTCCAAGACCTTTTGCTAGTCCCTTTGTAAAAGTCGTCTTACCAGCTCCAAGATCTCCTTCTAAAATAATTACGTCTTGTGCCTCTACGAGCTCACCTAGTTTTTCTGATAACCTTTGTGTTTCCTCAGAAGATTTTGTTGTTACTTCATATTTACTCACAGACTTCACCTACTTTACTCACAATGTTCTCTGCTCTTTATTATACAGGTTTTGAATATATAAAAAAGTCCTTAGGAGTTGTCCTAAGGATAGTTTGACTGTCTTTATTAGTTTTTTGTTAAAACAAATAAAAAAATACGAAACAACTTGTTTCGTTCTTTTCTTTATATGAAATGGCGGTCCCGACCGGGGTCGAACCGGCGATCTCCTGCGTGACAGGCAGGCATGTTAACCACTACACCACGGGACCATTTGGTTGCGGGGACAGGATTTGAACCTGCGACCTTCGGGTTATGAGCCCGACGAGCTACCGTGCTGCTCCACCCCGCGACAATATAAATAGCTTGGCGACGTCCTACTCT
>NZ_QOSA01000066.1:0-1047 GCF_008368795.1 Bacillus sp. BF2-3 | reverse complement strand
CTATTTTGTGCAATATCTGGCTGTGTCTATATTTTAAATGATTTTATGGATATTGAGGCAGATCGACAGCACCCTGTTAAGCGATATCGACCGATGGCATCGGGGGCATTAAATCCGTACTTTGCTATTACGGCAGGTTGTGTTATTTTAGTAGCGTCTTTAGTAGTTTCATATATACTAAATCCGTTATTGTGCTTAGTATTAGCAGCCTATTTTATTTTAAATGTAGCGTATTCAATTCGTTTAAAGCATGTTGTAATCATTGATATTTTAATTATTGCATCTGGATTTGTTTTACGAGCATTGGCCGGTGGATTAGTTATTCAAGTGCCATTTACACCGTGGTTTTTATTGTGTACATTATTACTGTCACTATTCTTGGCCATTAATAAAAGAAGACATGAATTAGTATTGTTACAGAATAATAAAGGTTCTCATAGAAAAGTATTAGAAAGTTATTCTCCTGCTTTGTTAGACCAATTAAGTACAATTGTTACATCGGCAACTATTGTAACTTATGCTATCTTTACTTTTAATGCAGGGAAAAGTATCTATTTAATGTGGACAATCCCATTTGTAATTTACGGGATCTTTCGTTATTTATATTTAGTTCACATGGAAGATAAGGGTGGAGAACCAGATAAAGTTTTATTAGAGGATCAGCATATTTTAATAACAGTGTTGTTATATGCGATAACAGTTATTATTATACTATTGAACTTTTAATTACTCTATTCGGGTTTACTAAAACGTTTAAGAGGAGAGTCTTAAACGTTTTTTATTTGGAATAAAACAGTTAAGGAGTATAGAGATGCAACAATTTTTGATGATTATTTTATCAGTTGGTATGGGAGTTGTAGGGCAAATTTTATTAAAGTTTGGCGCAATGAAATCACAAAGTTCAGCGGCTGTAGGTATTATGAATTTCATTAACGTACCGAACTTTTTCGGACTAGCTTTTTACGGTTTAAGTGCATTATTATGGATGATTGTGCTGAGAAAGGTTGATTTAAGTTATGCATACCCAATGGTGAGTTTCGGATATGT
>NZ_QOSA01000065.1:0-2413 GCF_008368795.1 Bacillus sp. BF2-3 | reverse complement strand
TTCCTTATGTTAACATTTTCGTTAATTGATGTCAACTAAGTTTTTTATTTCGTTTGTCGCTTTCGACGTTAATGTCATCGGCGACTTGTTCTATATTACACCTCTAAAGTATAATCGTCAATACGTTTTTTAAAAAACTTTATATTTTATAGATTTCATTTACGTATTTCTTCTATAAGTTATATACAAGCATCCCACAGAACAATCTATGGGGTGCTCTTCTACCATAAAAACTATTGTTCTTTCGACGGCACCGAACAACTTCCATCAGTACAAGAAAGATCGCTTCCACCCTCTGAAGAAAGTTCTTGCAACTTAGGTGCAGGATTCTCTTCTTCCCACACTTGCTGAAGTGCACCAACAAAAGTTTCAAGTGGTTGTGCACCTGAAATAGCATACTTTTGATTAATAATAAAATAAGGCACTCCCGAAATTTGATATTGCTGAGCAATCGCTTCATCAATTCTAACATCATTTGCATACGCATTTTTATCATTAATAACATTTAAAGATTCTTGCTTATCTAAACCTGAAGCTTCAGCGATAGTAGCAAGTGTATCCACATCGCTTAAATTTTTCGATTCAGTGAAATATGCAAAAAGTAAATTTTCTGTAATCTCTTTTTCTTTCCCTTGATTCTTTGCAAACTTAGCAAGACGATGCGCATCAAAAGTATTAGTCGGCTTCATCTCATCAAAATTAAAACTTAAACCCATACTAGCTGCATGATTTCCTAACTGTACGTTATTACGCTTAGCTTCTTCAATACTAATTCCATACTTTGATGCAAGTACTTCATTAATACTTGTTCCAGAATAGATTGGAGCATTTTGGTCTAATTCAAAACTTTTAAACTCAACTTCAACATCCTTCTTATGTGGAAATTGTTCTAAAGCCATCTCTAATCTACGTTTCCCAATATAGCAAAATGGACATACAAAATCCGACCATACTTCAATTTTCATAAAAAACACCTCATTAACATTTAGTTTTCAATCATTGTAGCACTGAGATTAAGGAATTCAAAAGTTTTTGCTCTATCTCCTTCATATAGTTACATACAAAAACACACTTATAGCAGAATACCTAATTAACAAAAAAAACGATAATCAAAAGGATTAACTATTATCCCTCCGATTATCGTCTATATAAATGCAACAACTTTAATTATGCCGGAATATACTTCCCTACGAACTTCCATACAGTATTCCAATATTTATTCGAATCTACTTTCTCCGCTTCTCCATGTCCAGCACCTGGAACAATTAATTTCTCTTTTTCTACTTTTGCAGCATTATATACTTCATCTAACATTTCAAAAGGAACGAATGTATCAGCATCCCCATGAATGAACAGCATAGGTGTTTTACTTTTCGCTACTTGTTTTACAGCTGAAGCCTCTTCTAAATCGTAACCAGCTCTTAATTTAGTAACCATATTTGCCGCATTCATAACAGGAAACTTCGGTAAATGGAATAAATCTTTTAGTTGATAAGTAAATTCATCAATAACAGTTGAGTATCCACAATCTTCAATAATAACTTTAACATTAGAAGGTAAATCTTCTCCTGAAGTCATCATTACAGTTGCCCCGCCCATTGAAACACCAAATAGAGCTATTTCAGCATTAGGGTCTTTCTTCAAGATTTGTTGAATCCAAATCAAAACATCTTTACGATCATGCCAGCCCATACCAACATAATCCCCTTCACTATTTCCGTGTCCACGAAGGTCTGGTGCTATGACATTATAGCCTTGTTCATAAAAGTTACGAACATATTTCGTCATTTCTGATGCTCTACCATTGTATCCATGAACTACAATTGCCCATTTATGACTGGATGGTTCATTCATATATTCATAACCTTTTAAATTTAATTTATCGAAAGAACGTATAGTTAATGTGTTAGGTTTATACTTCGATACGAAGTTTGCATTCTTTTCTTCATTTGCAGCCAATACATCTCCCGACGCATTTACCGTTTCTACTAAATGAGGATTATCTTGCAAAAATTCTTTTTCTTGTTTCGCATTTAACGCGTAGTTATAAAAATAATTCCCAACTAACATATACACGATTACTAGCAGGACTAAGACTACTATAGTAATTATACTTATCTTTTTCATATTATCTCCTTTTCTAACTTAAATCTTCTTATATTAAAGTACATCAAAAACAACTGTACTATTTTAACACACTGATGAATCCTATCTTTAAGAAATAAAATAGAAAATCTTAAATTACATATAAAGAATCACGAAAGAAATTGAATAAAACTTATATAGCTACGTACTCAAAAACCTTTTTGAAAAGCGAGAAGCACTTCAAAATATTTAGCTTTGAAAAGAAGTTATAAAACACAAAAAAGACGAGTCATTCTGACTCGTCTTAAAGTTGCTTGGCGACGTCCTA
>NZ_QOSA01000064.1:0-4785 GCF_008368795.1 Bacillus sp. BF2-3 | reverse complement strand
ATGTGAGCTTCTTCATATTTGTATAAAAAATAATATCAAAAGTTACTTTTATTATAGCCGGAACAGTGAATCTATGATTGAACTACTGAAGTTAGTATAGTTTATGAAAACAACTTAGTTAAGTCCTTACAATGTAATTCCTGAAGAATATATGCGAATGGAACGTAATAATAGAAGCAAAAAATATAATGAAGATTTTAAAAAAACTGTAATGGATTTATTTGGCGCCTCTGAAGTGACTATTTATAAATGGATAAAGGATTTTACTCCTATTTGGAAAGAGGAAATAATCCCTCACTCATAAAGAGTTGGCTGCCATTCAGAAGGAGAACCTTCGGTTAAAACTACAGATTGAAATTCTAAAAAAGGCTATGGACATATTCGTGAAAAAACAACTGATACTGGGCTTATCGATTTTATGGGGGAACATGGTTCAATGGATGTGTTATGTACTGACTGTTCCGCAAAATACCTATTACCATTCTTTACAGAAAACAGCAGTGTCCACCGTGAACGTGACATCATGTAATAGCCATGAAAATAATTCAGTTCCATCAAGAGAGTAAGGAACGATTTCATGACAACAGACTTAGTAATGATACGCTTACTCTACTCAAAAGTAAGCTAAAGGTTTACTATTTAGTTTCACAAATACACAAGCTCTAAGTTTTTTACAATAAGTTCAATCTCATGGTTTTATTCAATCATTTAGCAATAAGGTTGTCCTATTATACTGCATTAATATAAAAAAACCGCAAAAGTTAGACTAGCGTCTCACCTTTACGGGGCAATTTAAATTTTAAAATGTCTTTCAAAATTTATTTATTAGGAATAGACAATTGCTTTCGATTCCTACTTTCTTTTCTTCCATGTAAGAAATAATACAGTAGTATTGATATAAAAACAATAAAGCCTAATATTACATATAAACCACTATAGCCAGTAGCTGGTATTACCAAACCAAGAATAGTCGGTCCTAAGCCATTTCCTAAATCCATGAATATAAAGAAAGTAGATGTTGCTAGGCCAACTCGATGTGGCTCAACCAAACTAATTGCTAACGCCTGTGAGATTGATGATACATTACCAAATCCTAAGGCAATTAAGGCTCCTGCCAATAACAATGTTACACTATTGGTTGCTGAACTTAAAAGTAGCAGACCTACTCCATATAAAATTATTGCAGGATATATGATCAGATTTGCTCCTTTTCTGTCCATTAACCGTCCAGTAAAAGGTCTAGATATTAAAACAAAAACAGTATAAACCATAAAGAAAAAGCTTGCTGTTTCTACTAATCCTATTTCAATTGCATATAGATTAATAAATGAAACTATACCTGAAAAACAAAAACTCATGATGAAAATAATAATGGCAATTGGTACAGCTTTTAGCTCAATATAGTTAGAAATACCATGTCCTTTTACCTTTTTAACTTCCATTGTATTTTTAGGGAATTTCATAAGGATTGCAACTACTAAACTAATAATACCAAGCAATACGCTGAAAGTGAAAATAGCTTTAAAACCTGCATTTTGACTCAAAAACAACCCGAAAAATGGACCAGTTCCTGTAGCAAGCGCTGTACTAACAGCAAAATAACTAATACCTTCTGCCTTTCTTGATGTAGGAAGAGTAATTGCTACAACTGTCCCTACAACAGTAGTAGCAATTCCAACTGTAATACCGTTTATTAAACGATTTAACATAAGGAAAAAAATACCAAATTCAACATAATATAATAATGTAGTAATGACAAATAAAACCAAACTAAAAATTAAAATTCTTTTAGTCTGTATAAGACGTCCTGTGAATAATCGCCCTATTAAAGCTCCAATAATAAAAATCCCTGCAGTTATACCAGCTTGGCCAGTAGTTGCGCTGAATTCATCCATTGCATACATAGTAATTGTGGCATTTAATAAAAAGTAAATTAATGTAATAAAGAAATTTATGGATGAGAGAATAATGAATTCTTTCGTCCATAAATTAGTTTTAATTTGATTCATATACTTCCACCTACCTTAATTTCAATATTAGAGAAAAACTAAGTGAGTAAACTTGCAGCTGCCTAACTCTTTTTCCCTACATATAATCTAATCCAGTTAACCATTGATAAATTAGCAGATTAAATATTGGTACAAGAAAATGATACCACCGATGCAGGAAGAAAATCCTTTCATAAATATAGTGTTTTGTACACTACACTTACATTTTTAAAGAGTTAATTTACTTCAGAAATTATCTAAGTTAACTCAAATTCGTAAACAAGCTAAAGTGAGTATTGAATTTTTTATATAACATTAATACCATTCTTTCTATTGATTAAAGGGTAGAAGCATATTTCTGATACAAAAAGGTACTATAAACAACATGGATGTTACCCTTTCATTGTGAAGTAATGAACTTAAACTAAACTGCCCTATAGTGCCATAAGAAAATCATCAAAAGGGCATTAATCCTTATTAGATCAAAGCCCTCGATATTTCTTAACTATTTTCTTTTCCCGTATATTTCACTTACGAATTGTTCCTTATAGTCGGTGTATTCATCAATTCCACCATCTTTTTCTTTTACAAACTCAATTTTTATCCTTTTGTATTGTTCACGTGCTGTTTGGTTGGCATTTAAGTAATCCCTAAAGAAGATTAAGTTTTTCCAGAGGTCTTTATTATATTCAACTAAATGAATAAAGTGGATCTTTTCTTCGTAGGATTCATCAGTAAACTTTGCAAGTACGATTTCATTTGGACGTTGTACTTGAAGTTTTAAAAATCCAGCTTTCTTTAGTCCTTGAAAAATAGTTTTTTCAACATTTTCAATATCATCTAAAAGGAAATATTTTGTTTTTGGATGGCATTAAAAATATCTATATTTTCCCTTATAAAAAAATATCTTATTGTAACAAAAACGGTCGTTTTTGTTACAAAGGTTAACTTAGTACAAATAGGCACTTACACCAAAATGAATAATTGGGTAAAAGAAGGAATACTTTTGTATTTTAAAGAATTTTGTACGTATTAAAGATTTAATAAGTAAGGGGCTCACTGCCAATTAATATAAGTTTTACTACTAACAAAGGAGGTAAATTAGAGTCGATAATGAAGAAAGAAACAAACTTTAACTCATCGTTGAAACCGAATGCACAAAACAGAAATCTAGTTTCAAAAATTATATATTTTCCTAGTACCTACGTGATTTTTATTTTTGGTTTACTGATTTCCAGGATGGGTGATTCCCTTTATACGTTTGCTCTCCCTTGGATTGCCTATAAGTTAACTGGATCAGCAATAATTATGGGTTCACTTTTTGCTATCAGTGTGTTACCTATTGTTTTATTTGGTCCAATCGTAGGGGTAATAGTGGATCGTTTTAATCGACGAAAATTAATGTGGGTTGCTGATTTAGGATGTATTATTTTAGTATCCTTAATTCCTATCCTGTATAACTTAAGCTTACTTCAACTCTGGCATTTATATGTTGTTTCTTTTATTTTAGCCGTACTCTCGATGTTATTTGACGTAGCAACTATTACAGTAATTCCACGAATTGCAGGTCAATCGCTAACAAAGGCCAATTCCGCATACCAAATGGTTAATCAAATTGCTAGTTTAGCAGGACCGGCATTAGCAGGTATTATAATTGCTACAATTGGTGGGATTAATGCTCTCTGGATAAATGCTATCTCTTTTATAGCTACTTTAGTTGTTGTATTACTATTGCCGAAATTAGAAAAGAAGAAACCCATAGATAGAACAAGAACACTATTGCAAACTATAAGGAATGATATGAAAGAAGGGCATAAATGGTTAATGAATGATCGTCTTAACCTTGCTTTATCTCTTCAAGCAATGGTGGGAAACTTTGGCGCTAGTGCTATATTAGGTGGGCTTATGTATTATTTGCTTTCTACATTATATCTATCTGCTGAAGAAAGTGGGATTAATTATACTTTAATTGGGGTAGGTGGGCTTTTAGGAAGTATCATTGTTATTCCACTTGAACAACGATTTCGAAGGGGAATCCTTATTCCAATCCTTCTTGCTGTGGGAGCAATTGGATTGACTTATGCAATATGGAGTGAATATTGGCTTGCGCCGGGCATTTCATTTGGTCTTGCTATGATTTGTAATATAGCCTGGAATACTATTGTAGCATCTGTCCGACAGGAAACAGTCCCCACCGATATGCAGGGAAGAGTTTTAGGTTTTTCACGTGTACCTACTCGTTTAGCTATGCCATTAGGAGCACTAGTAGGAGGATTAATTTCCGATTTTAATCCGGTTGCAATATTTATTTTGGCATCATCTACAAAGGTCATTGAAGTTATTATCGCGCTTACTAGTCCCATTCGTAAATTATGAGCAAAAGTGCTTCTTCATTAATGGCTTTCTTACTAATTAAAAAACTAATAATGTGTGATGAATCTCTGATTTTCCTCTTCAGGAATAGAATATTCAAGATATTTCATTACATAAAATATCTTAATATGAACTTATATCATTCGATTGGAGATAATCCAAATAGCTAACTAAGCAAAAAGCCAATTTCCTAAGAGTGCAGGAAATTGGCTTTTTCTATGTGAAAAAATCACTTAGCGTACGAAATTCGCGTTATGTTGGTGCTATCCCTTATAGATATAATGGTAGGTCAATACAGAATAATAAAATAATGTTAGTATGAATTTATCGATTTCTGATGAATTACAATTGTTTTCTAGAGAATTACGTCAACATATATCACCACATACTCTGAATTATTTAGTTAAAAAAGTAGAATTTGTTC
>NZ_QOSA01000063.1:0-16534 GCF_008368795.1 Bacillus sp. BF2-3 | reverse complement strand
TATTTTGAGAGTATCTTTTTATAATCCCACATATACAATACACATTTGAGCAGCTACATATGTAAACCAAATCCAAAGTGGCTCATACTTCAATTTACGTCCTCCGATATCTGTCACGCCAATAATAAAATCAGAAATCACAAACAGTAAACCACCAAACGCTGGTATCCACCATATTCCTGTATTTTCATAATATAAGGCGAATGCAAAGCAAGCCATTCCTCCAACCCACAATCCGTAAATTAGAGCTCCTATCGTAAACAATTTATCCTGTTTATCATTTCGGATAAAGAAGAACCATCCTACAATTAGAAAGAGCCCATATACGAGTAAGCCAATCCAAAAACCATTCCACGAAATTCCTGTTTGCAAAAATGCTTTTACATAAAAACAATGAGCAAGAGCGAAAGTAACCATCCCACCAATTAACCTGTGACCAATTGGAATCAGCCCAGCCATAAACAAATCTCCCACAGTCGATAAAGTCATACCAAGTGCAACCCACGTACTATACTCTACAGATGGATCTTGTAACCATATCCAAATTGCACTACCTGTTAAAGAAAAACTAAGAATAAGACGGATTACTAAAGGTAACGGCATATTATCTTTCGTTCTTTTTGTCTGCCGCATTGCATAAATTGCACCAATTAAAAAAAGAAGTATTTGCCCAATTAACACCATGTAAAGTAGATTCATAACATGTTCTCCTCAATAAATGCTTTTTGTATCTTTTTTCGTTACACTTAGTCTATTATCCTTTTTCTATGAAAAAAAAGAAGAACAGTACTGTTCTTCCATTGTAATCGCTTTTCTGCTCTCTATGCTACTTGTTTTTCTTGCTCCATTTTTTGCTTAGCTGGCGTTCGATTTACCACAATAATTCCCGCGGCTACACATGCTAAACCGAGTAGCACAAATGAATGAATTGCTTCACCTAAAATCATGCTCGATAATAACACACCAAATACGGGTATAAAGAACATATACATAGATACTTTTCCAACCTTGTTGTACTTCATAATTGTATTCCAAATGCAAAAACCAGCTGCAGATAAGAAAGATAAATAAATCAGCATAAGTAGTGCATGTAGACTAAATGTAAATGGCATGACTCCAACTTGTAAAGCCCCTATACATAATAATCCTATAGAACCAAACATCATTTGGTATGCTGTCATATAGCCAACATCTAATGTTTTACTACCTTCTTTTGCTAATATGTTTCCATATGAATACAGCATTGCTGCACTAAGAAGTAATAAGCTTCCGATTCCAAAATGAAATGATAAGCTACCATCACTCGGCACATTTACTAAAATGACGCCACAAAAACCAATCGATACCCCAATTATTTTTCTTATATTGAGAGCATCATCTTTATATAAAAAATGGGCGAGTAAAATTTGAAAGAATGATGATGTCCCTGAAATGATAGCTCCTTCAATTCCTGAACTATAACTCATTCCAATGTAAAAACATATATATTGAAGAAACGTTTGGAATAAACCAATTTGTATTAACTGTTTCCCCGTTCCTTTTTTGAAGCTCATATCTTTTCCTAACACTTTAAAGAATAATAAGAGCATGACTCCAGATAACAAGAAACGATAACCGGCAAATAATATTTGTTCTCCAACTTCTTGTGGTTGAATTCCAAGTTCAGCATAACTTAACTTAATAAAAGGAAATGCGCTTCCCCATAAAAAAGTTGCTACTATTGCAGCAATAAATACGCCAATCGGATGGGTAAAAAATTTCTCTGTCTTCACTTGTTGTCTTCCTTTCCGACCTTTTTATGAACAATATTCATATATACCAAAGGAATTGCGAAAACACAAGTTTTCCGTTTATACTTGAAACAAAACCGTACCATCTCATAAAAACATATGATATACTATAGAATAATTACAACATAATAACTATTAAAAACAGATTCAACAGAAATGCTGCTATCCATTATGGATGGCAGCTTTCGTCGTTTTATAGGGGTTTCGATTTTGATTATTTTTCTCAATAAGAATTCGGAAGGAGCGAGTAGTAATGAACTCAGAAGTAAAAACGTTACACGCAAAAGAAACAATTTCTCATCCCTCTTTATGGGACACATTAAAAAAACATTATGAACTTGTATTTGCAGTGGCATCTAGTATTTTTATTTTAGCTGGCTGGCTATTCACAAAGAACGATGCAATGAATGTAGGTATTACTTGCTATATCCTTGCTTATATAGTTGGTGGATATGCAAAAGCTAAAGAAGGCATTGAAGATACGATTGAAGAAAAAGAGCTAAATGTTGAAATGCTAATGCTCTTTGCAGCTATCGGTGCTGCAATTATTGGCTACTGGGCAGAAGGGGCTATTTTAATCTTCATCTTTGCGCTCAGCGGTGCTATGGAATCTTATACATTAAGTAAGAGCCAAAAAGAAATTTCCGCTCTTCTTGACTTACAACCCGAAGAAGCATTACGCATTTCCAACGGAACAGAGGAACGTATTCCTGTTGGAGAGTTACAAATTAACGACATTATTTTAATTAAACCAGGTGAACGTGTTCCTGCTGACGGTACGATTCATAACGGTGAAACAAATATCGATGAAGCAGCAATCACGGGAGAACCTATTCCAAATGAGAAAAGATATGGCGATGAAGTATTTGCAGGTACTGTAAATTTACGTGGTGCTATCGAAGTTAAAATTACGAAGCCGAGCGATCAAACATTATTCCAAAAGATTATCCGTCTCGTACAAAGTGCACAAAGTGAAAAATCACCATCACAACTATTCATCGAAAAGTTTGAAGGAACATACGTAAAAGGTGTACTACTCGTTGTTGCGCTTATGATGTTCGTTCCTCATTTCTTACTTGACTGGAGCTGGAATGAAACGTTTTATCGCGCTATGATCTTACTTGTAGTCGCATCTCCTTGTGCACTCGTTGCTGCCATTACACCAGCAACGTTATCAGCCATTTCTAACGGAGCAAGAAATGGGATTCTCTTTAAAGGTGGCATACATTTAGAACGTCTCGCTTCAGTAAAAGCAATCGCCTTTGATAAAACAGGAACATTAACAGAAGGAAAACCTACCGTAACAGATATATATGTTCGAGAAAATATGACAGAAAAAGAAGTGCTTTCTATTACAGCATCAATTGAAAGTCACTCTACACATCCTTTGGCTGAATCTATTGTTAAATATGCACAACATGCGTACGACATTACATTAAAAAAACCAGAAAAGGTTGAAGATGTAACTGGTTTTGGGCTAAAAGGAATATTCGAAAACAACGCTTATAAAATAGGTAAAGCTGATTTTATCGGTGAAGAAACAAAAACATTTCATAATGGTATTTCTGCCTCACTTGAAAAGGAAGGTAAAACTGTCGTTTATATTAGTGATGAGGGAGGCATTCTTGGACTTATCGCTTTAAAAGATACGCTTCGCCAAGAAACAATAGCTGCTATTCGTGATTTACAAAGCATTGGTGTCGAAGCAATTATGATTACTGGAGATAATGAAGAAACGGCAAAAGCAATTGCCTCTGAAAGTAATATAAAGGAATATTACGCATCATGCTTACCAGAAACAAAAGTTGAAACGATTAAAAAGTTAAAAGAAAAATACGGTACAGTAGCAATGGTTGGAGACGGTATAAATGATGCACCTGCCCTAGCTACTGCTAGCATTGGTGTCGCAATGGGAGAAGGAACAGATGTAGCTTTAGAAACTGCAGATGTTGTACTGATGAAGAACGAACTATCTCGCCTTTCCCAAGCAATTCGTTTATCAAAACGAATGAACCGCATTGTGAAGCAAAACGTAATCTTTTCGCTAGCCGTTATTGCCATGCTAATTTGTTCAAACTTCTTGCAATTTTTAGCTCTTCCATTCGGTGTTATTGGTCATGAAGGAAGTACGATTCTTGTCATTTTGAATGGCTTACGATTACTAAAAGGAAGCAAATAAAACGGGTCCCTCATAGAGGACCCGTTTTTTTTAGTGATAGCTATTATGACCGTTCGCACTGCTACTCGTTTTATGCTTTGGATGCGAACTGCTCTTTTGTTTATTATTACTTTTATTATTATGGTTCTTTTTATTATTACTCATGAAATATCCCCCCTGTTCCTTTTTATTATGGAACAAGAACTCATTATTCATTACGGGAATTATTGTCACCGGTTCTATAATGGTGGAGTAAACCATTAATTTCACCGCCAAGTAAAATTACCCATCCAGTTAAATAAAACCATAACATTAAAATAATGATACCACCGAGACCACCATATGTATTGGCGTAATTCGCAAACTTATCTACATAATAAGCAAATGAGTAAGACACCACAATCCATCCTACAGTAGCAAATAACGCCCCTGAAATAACTTCTCTTCTTTTTAACTTTCGATCTGGTGCAAATGTATATAAGAAACTAAACAAAGCAAATAGTACGAAGAAACTCGCTACTAATCGTGTAATGCTCCATACGAAAGAAAAACTATCTGATAAACCGAGTGCTTTAAACACTGCTGCTCCAATAACTTGTCCGAATACCGGAACAATTAACGCAAAGACAATCATAAAAATAATAGCTAATGTAAACACAATTGATAACGCTCTTGTTGTAATAAAAGAACGTGTTTCCTTTACGTCATAAGCGCGGTTAAAAGCATTCATAACCGCATTAACACCATTTGAGGCAAACCATAACATGGATAATAAACCAAATGATAATAAACCACCATTTTGCTGGTTTACAACTTTATCTACATTTACCTCAATTAAGTTCATTGCATCATCTGGTACATAAACCTCTAATAAACTAAGCACATCCTCTGTTTGAATGGGAATAAATCCAAGAAGCGTAATTAAGAAAACGAGCCCAGGAAAAATTGCAAGCAAGAAGAAATAAGCGAGCTGTGCTGCCAAGCCCGCTACATCATCGCGCATCGTCCGGTCATATAAATCTTTACCAAACGAATAAGTACGATTTCTTCTCACCTTTTCTAAAATTTTTCTCATATATGTTTAAACGCTTTTCTTCTCTTCTTTATCTTGCTTTAACTCAATGTACGCTTCAGTTTTTTTTTCCACTGCATTTGAGTCTTTCATAAATAATTCACGCGCTTCTTTCATACCACCATCTTCAGCAACTATTGGCTCTTCTTCTACTTTCAACTCATCTACCTTTGGAGATACAGCTTGAATTTCAATCGTTTCTGGCTTTTCTTCTGGCTCAACTTTTTTCTTACTAAAAATTTCTTTCGTTTCTTTTAACGTCTCTACAACAGATGGCGTTAATTTTTTAATTTCTGCTACTTTCGCTTTTACCACATTGAAATCTGCAAGTTCGCGTCCTTTATCTGTAACAGTTTGCACTTTTTCTTTGATCTTTGCATTTTCACCAATTTCAATCATCTTTGTTTTTGCTTTTTCTGCTGTATTTTTTACTTTTTCACGGTTTTCTTTCTTTAACATGGATACAGCTACACCTGCCGCTACACCAATCGCAATGTTTCGAGCAATATTATTTTTCTTTGCCATATTCCTTCACCCTTTCATTTCTTATGTTAGAAAGTATTTCTTTCTAAGCTTCCTCATATTCCTTGTTCATTTCGAATGAAAGCTAATAGCTTTGCACACCCTTCTGTTACAAGGTCATATACTTCTTGGAAATTCCCTGTATAGTAAGGGTCAGGAACGTCTGTCCAGCCACCGTCTGGAACAAAGTCGGACAGCCTACCAATATAGCCTCCAGTTTTACCTAAACTTTTTAAATCTGCTATATTCTTGTTGTCCATGGCAATAATATAATCAAACTTTGTTAAGTCTTCTTTTTCTACTTGCCTTGCTTTAATTCCTTCAAAAGTGACTGCATTTTCTTTTAAAATTTTTTGTGTTCCTTTATGTGGCGGATGACCAACATGCCAATCTCCAGTTCCTGCAGAATCAATGACAATTTTCTCTTCAAGTCCCTCTTTTACGACAAGATTTCGAAAAATCGCTTCTGCCATCGGAGAACGGCAAATGTTTCCAAGACAAACAAACAATACTTGAACCATGTTTTTGTTTCTTCCCTTCTTGGTGCATTTCTTCATATATACTTATAGTATAAACAACCAATTATGAAATATAAAGGAAATCCCTACTAATTTAATAGGATTGAAAAGATCCATTAACGAAAATGATAAAAAATGTTAAGATAGCCTTATGTTATTTTAAAGGGGGACACTTCGGTGGATTTATCCGTAAAGTCAGAAGAAAACGTTGAATACATGGTCGAAGCTATTAAAGAAAAATTACGTATGGTTAATGCTGGAGCGATGAGAGCTGCTAGTTTTAACGAAGAAATGTACGAAGATTTACGTGACATTTATGATCATGTTATGAAACGTGAAACATTCAGCATTAGTGAAATGCAAGCTATTACAGAAGAATTAGGTACATTAATTAAAAAGTAAAAAAGCCTCTCTTATTATGAGGCTCTTTTTTATTTCCAACAAATTCATGACAACTCTTCTCTTTCCCTCAACCAACTGTAAAATATTGTACAATAGAAGTAGAACCTCACCTTAGATTTTTTCTCCATACATACTACTCACAAATAATAGCAACACTACCATTGCTAACTGTTTTTACTGGAGGTGCTTACTTATGAGCAATTGGTACAGTAAGACGAAAGATCAAACATTGATTGACCTAGAAACAAACGAACAAAACGGTTTAACAGATGAGATTGTAAGTGAACGTTTAAAGCAATACGGTTCTAATGAATTAGCTACAAAACAAAAACGCACTTTATGGCAGCGTATTTTCGCCCAAATTAATGACGTCCTCGTATATGTCCTTATTATTGCTGCCCTTATTTCTGCCTTTGTAGGTGAATGGGCGGATGCCAGTATTATCGCGCTTGTTGTAGTTTTAAATGCTGTTATCGGTGTTGTCCAAGAATCGAAAGCAGAACAAGCTTTAGAGGCATTGAAAAAGATGGCAACACCTAAAGCTATCGTCAAGAGAAATGGTGAACTAAAAGAAATTCCATCTGAGCACGTCGTTCCAGGGGATATCGTTATGCTCGACGCCGGACGATATATCCCATGCGATTTACGCCTTATTGAAACCGCAAATTTAAAAGTTGAAGAATCTGCTCTAACTGGTGAATCTGTCCCTGTTGATAAAGATGCAATCTACCACCCTTCCATGCAACGTGATGAGCAAGTACCACTCGGCGATCAAAAAAACATGGCCTTTATGTCTACTCTTGTTACATATGGACGAGGCGTCGGTGTTGCTGTTGAAACTGGAATGAACTCACAAATTGGTAAGATTGCTACCTTGTTACATGAAGCTGACGATGATATGACACCACTTCAAAAAAGCTTAGCACAAGTCGGAAAGTATTTAGGCTTTGTTGCTGTAGCTATTTGTATCGTGATGTTTCTCATAGGCTTTTTACAAGGACGAGATACACTAGAAATGTTTATGACTGCAATTAGTTTAGCCGTTGCAGCTATTCCAGAAGGTTTGCCAGCTATCGTTTCCATCGTTCTTGCAATTGGTGTGCAACGTATGATTAAACAAAACGTTATCATTCGGAAACTACCAGCTGTTGAAGCCCTCGGTTCTGTCACAATTATTTGTTCAGATAAAACAGGTACGTTAACGCAAAATAAAATGACCGTTACTCACTTTTATAGTGATAACACATACGATCGCTTAGAAAGTTTAAATGTAAATAATGATGCGCAACGTCTATTGTTAGAAAATATGGTGCTATGTAATGATGCGTCTTACAATAACGAATCACAAACGGGAGACCCGACTGAAATTGCTCTTCTCGTTGCCGGAACCACCTTTAATATGCAAAAAGATCATTTAGAAAAAATACATGAACGTGTAAATGAGCTGCCTTTCGATTCAGATCGTAAAATGATGTCAACCGTGCATACATATGATGAAAGCTACTATAGCATGACGAAAGGTGCTATCGATAAACTCTTACCTCGATGTACCCACATATTTAAAAACGGTAAAATCGAGGTTCTAACAGATGCTGATAAAGATCAAATATTAGAAGCCGCTGGGTCAATGTCTCAAGAAGCTTTAAGAGTACTTTCATTCGCATTTAAACAATACGATTCAAACGATGTGGATATAAATCATCTTGAAAAAAATCTTATCTTTATTGGTCTTGTCGGTATGATTGATCCACCACGAACTGAAGTGAAAGATTCAATTAAAGAATGTAAAAAAGCCGGTATTCGCACAGTTATGATTACTGGTGACCATAAAGATACCGCCTTTGCAATTGCCAAAGAACTTGGCATTGCTGAAGAAATATCGGAAATTATGATTGGAACTGAATTAGATAACATTTCTGATACAGAACTAGCTAGCAAAATTAATCATTTAAATGTATTCGCTAGAGTCTCTCCAGAGCATAAAGTGAAAATTGTAAAGGCATTACGCGCGAAAGGAAATATCGTTTCTATGACTGGTGATGGTGTCAATGATGCACCATCTTTAAAGCAAGCTGATGTTGGCGTTGCGATGGGCATTACAGGAACAGACGTTGCAAAAGGGGCAGCAGACGTCGTGTTAACAGATGATAATTTCTCATCTATTGTGAAAGCCGTTGAAGAAGGTAGAAATATTTATCGTAACATAAAAAAATCAATTCTCTTCCTACTCTCTTGTAACTTCGGAGAAATTATCGCTTTATTTTTAGCGATTTTACTCGGCTGGGCAACACCACTACGACCTATTCATATTTTGTGGGTGAATTTAATTACAGATACACTGCCTGCATTATCACTTGGGGTTGATCCTGAAGATCCAGATGTGATGAAGGAAAAACCACGACATGCGAAAGAAAGCTTATTTAGTGGCAGCGTTCCTTTCCTGATTTTCAATGGAGTTATCATTGGACTTTTAACTCTAATAGCTTTTATCGTCGGAGCAAAATTCTATACTGGAGATACAAATTTATTTCCTCTTTTCCCAGAGCGAATTGATGACGATGCTCTATTACACGCTCAAACGATGGCATTTGTCGTTCTTAGTTTTTCTCAGCTCGTTCATTCATTTAACTTGCGTTCAATAACGAAATCAATTTTTTCAATTGGGATCTTTACAAATAAATATTTAGTTTTCTCCCTTCTTATCGGTGTTCTTATGCAAGTTTGTATCATCTCCATCCCGCCCCTTGCAAATATATTCGGTGTACATGCATTAACGATGCGAGATTGGGGATTTGTTCTCTTATTAAGTATCATTCCACTTATTCTGAATGAGATTATTAAATTAGTGAAGAGAAACTAAAAGGCAATGAGGAATAGTCCTCATTGCCTTTTCATTTATCCTACTATTTTCCGTGCAGTAAAACTCCCACCTCAAAATTCAGTTTGAGCAAAGAAGTTAGGTGATGGATTAACTGCCCATAAATGTCCAATTGGTGAAGGCTAATAATCGGTGGGGATGAACAAAACCCCACTGATTAAAGTTTCACTTTATCCTTGTAATTCTTTTTTGATATTCTCTGTTAATGTAGCCATACGCTTGCGGCTTTCTTCACGCTCACGTTTATTTTGTTCTTCAATTTGTTGTGTTTCTTGCATACCTCTTGAAATAATGTTCCAAGTTTCCTCAAGTGTTTCCATCTTAATACTAGAAGAACCTGATAATCTCGCTACTTCTACACTTTGCGTTGCGATATTTTGTGCATTTTTCTTAAGTAATTCATTTGTACGGCGATCCAGTTCAGCCATAGAATCTGCAACAAGCTTTTGGCGCTTGGCATTTACCGCTTGAATGATACCATTTTTAAAGATAGGAATCGTTGTAATAAATGCTGTATTGATTTTACCAATTAATTTATTATTACCACGTTGAATCATACGAATTTGTGGTGCTGTAAGTAACGCAACCATACGTGCTTTTTCTAAATCGTCAATACGCTGTTCTAAAATTTCAACAGAGTTTTTAAGCGACTCTAATTCAATACCTGCTAATTGATCATTATTACGTACACGCTCTTCATACATCGGAACTAACTCTGTATTTAAACGCTCTAATAACATTTCTCCTGCTACTACGTACTTCTCTAAGTCTAAATAATATTTTAAGTTTTGCTCATACAAGCCATCTAACGTACCAATTGATTTTTTCATCTCATCTTGGTACTTCGTAATTTCCACATAAACTTTATCAATTTCGCGGCCCATCGTTTGATATTTACTAAAGATTTGTTCTATCATTTTATCTGCTTTTTTGAACATACGTGAGAAGAAACCACTTTTTTCTTCCGCAAAGTCTTTACTATCAAATCGGTCCATAATTTTACCAAGCTGTTTTAATAATTCACCAGAATCTTCTATCTTTGATAATGACATTGTATGTAAAATTTGATCAGCAAAACGTGAAATTTCCATAGAAGGTTCTTTTCCAAGTTCAATTAATTCTAATTGATCTTTAATATCTACCGCATTATAAATACGTTGTACATCCGCATCTTGTCTAAGTTGTAAGCGAACATCTTGTGCTGTTTGTTCATTTAATTCTGTTTTCGGATCTAGTACGACTGGGTTATTCATATGGTATTCTCCCTTTCCTTATAAAAATGGACGAAATAGTCCTTTTATTGTTTGTGATAAATTTTTATAGGCTGATGAACCATGAAACTCAAGATCGAAATTAACCTCTTCAAGCCAATGTGAATCAAATGCCCCCGCTTCAATATACGGTTCAATATCGTTTCTTCCCGTTGGATTGAAATGGAATACATCTACTCCAATTTGATTCAAAAATAGTAATAAAACAGCGTCAGAACGAGTTAATTCTCCGCTCTTCTCATTATTAAATATAACAATTTTCGGTACATCTTGTGAATAATCAAATTTCTCAAGCTGTTCTAAAATATTCGGTGGTATTTGAGAAAGTTGTGCGAAAACATATAGCGCTACATCTTGTTTCGTCTCTTTCGCAATTGGTTTGCACATTTCACTTTCGCACGTATGGATAATCGCCTCTGCAATCCCATGCTGTAAACCTTCCGGTAAACGCTTATGCGGCCACCAATGGCTATTCATAATTAGATCAGGATGCAATTTTCCAGCTCGGTCCAATGCATCTCGATAATGATATTGGAAGTTTGCTTTTTGCTCTTTCGTAAACGGGAATGTATTAATTAATAAACTGTTATCAAATGATGTAACAGCCTTTAATCGTTGAAAATATTCTTTATCATTCTTTGAAACGCCTGATATTTTCGCAAATAAAGAAGGAATATAAATATGTTTATTTTCAACAAAGAATGTTGGGCGTACAAATGCCTTTTCTTTCGTAATTAAAAAGAGTTCATCATATGTCGTTTTTAACGTACGAGCTACAGGCGTATAGGAACGGAATTGCCACGGCTTGTACAGCAGTGAATTATCGTGGTGAAGTACTTGTTCAATTTCTTTCGAAGCTTGATACGCTACTGTTGCAACACGCTCACGGCGACGATCAGGGAATGGTTCAAGCGAAATGCGACTTGAATGAGATACAACAAAAGTTCTTCCCTCTTCATCAATATTTTCAAATCCATCTTTTCCTTCTGGGTGATAATAAAGCACATCACAACCGAGCATAATAAGAAAGTATAAGAAATATATACGGCTTTCCTGTGCATCACCGTACCAAATGATACGCGGCATTTGTTTCTTATAATTAATCGTAGAGAACCACTTCGCTACGTAATTTTCGCTTAGTTTAATTATGTCGATTAAGAAACGACGGAAGCCTTCTGTCTTTAACGACTGATTATGTTGCTTCTCATATAATTTCAATAGTGAAATAAACGTCGTATGTATGTAATGCTGTAAATCAGGATTTTCTACTTTCGGTAAAAGTTGTTTCCCAGATAAGTGTGCAACTAGCCTATTTACTGTCAGACCATTTGGTGCTTCTTGATGTAATCCGAACACTTCTTGAATATGACGAAGCTTTTCCGAATCAATCACTTTGTTTAAATTTTGTTCGTGTAAAACTTCGATTCCTTTCGCTTCACTATAATCAAACAGTTCATTAAAATATTCATCTACATCATTAGGAACGCCAAGGATTCGACATGCTATATAACTAAATTTCATCTCATTCTCTGTCAGCTCATATTGTGGGCGTTTTTCTAAAAGCGTTTCAAATTGCTTTAAATCTGATTCATCTTTTAATGCATATGGTTGAAGTGTAAAACGTGAAAACACAACAGTTCACCTCCAAAAACATTTACGTTTTTTCTAAGTCCTTCTTCTATTATAAACTATTTTTGGTTATAAAAAATGGGCGCTCGCAAAACGAGCAAACCCATTTCAATTATTTATTGTCTTCTTTAGTAGCTGCAACTTCTTCTCTAGCTTGTCCAGAATTCTTCATGTAGTGAAGTATAAATGTTGCTCCAAATGCTACAACTAAAATAATAAAGAATAGTGTATGACTAATCTCAATCTCGATTAAAGACAGTAACATTTTTGCTGCAATAATTAAGATTAAAATGTATGCTGTCGTTTCAAGCTCTGGAATACGCTCTAACAATTTTAAGAATACACCAGCAATACCACGCATCATTAAAATACCTAGCATTCCGCCTAATAGTAAAATCCAAACTTCATTAGATACACCAAATGCAGCAAGTACGCTATCTACAGAGAATGCGATATCCATTAATTCAACCATCGCAACTGTTCCCCAGAAGACACCAAACATTCTAAAGAGAATACTATTTTGATTCATACCGTGAGCTTCGTCTTCTTCACTTGCACCTTTACGCTTATCAATAAAGTATTTTACTGATAACCAAGCAAGGTAAAGTGCACCAAGAAGTTTTACCCACCATAATTTAATTAAGAACATTCCGATTCCAATCGCAATAAAGCGGAACACATAAGCTCCAATAAGTCCATAGAATAATGCTTTTTTACGTTTTTCTTCCGGAAGATGTTTTACCATTACCGCTAACACAAGTGCGTTATCAGCAGATAATAATCCTTCAAGTACAACAAGTGTACCAATTAATCCCCAAGATACTGGATCCTGCAACACTTTAATCCACATGTCCAAGTCGAAAAACTGAGCATACGTATCAAGGATTCCTTGCAAAATACTCATCTTACCTTTATCCCCTATTCTTTGCTAGATTTATAGAAAGGTCAAAAAAAGGAAACGAATATCGTTTCCTTTCTATGCATCCAAGCCATACGCTCTTACAAGCGCACCTAAACCACCTTGGAATCCACTTCCTACTGCATTAAACTTCCACTGTCCATTATGACGGTATAATTCACAAAAGACAACTGCTGTTTCGATGGAGAAATCTTCCCCTAAATCAAAACGAAGAACTTCTTCACTCGTTTCTTCATTCGCTAAACGAACAAACGCATTTCCTACTTGCCCAAAGTTTTGACTACGGCCTTCTGCATCATAAATCGTAACTGTAATAGCAATTCTGTGCACATCTGCTGGAACTTTCTTCAAATCCACAACAAGTTGCTCATCGTCACCTTCACCTTCACCTGTACGGTTATCTCCTGTATGTAAAACAGATCCACAAGGAGACTGTAAATTATTATAGAAGATAAAATCAGTTTCCTTCGCACATTTTCCGTTTGCATCTAATAAAAAGGCAGATGCATCTAAATCGAAATCGGCTCCGCCGTCATAAGATTTAATATCCCATCCAAGACCAATTACTGCTTTTGTTAAACCAGGGCTTGTCTTACCTAAATCGATTTTCTGGCCTTTTTGTAATTGAATAACCATCTATATTCACCTCTATATTTTTATCTTTAAAAATATATCCATCAGTAAACATACATTTCACCGATGGATATATAAATCAAATCTATTACTCTACATCTAAACCAAAGTTATTACATAGAGACGCTAATCCACCTTGGAATCCACTTCCGATTGCATTGAATTTCCAATCACCTGCATGACGATATAATTCACCTACTACTACGGCTGTTTCAATAGAGAAATCTTCTCCTAAATCGTAACGAATTAATTCTGCATTCTTTTCTTCATCAAGAATACGTACGAAAGAATTAGAAACTTGTCCGAAGTTTTGGCTACGGCCTTCTCCATCATAAATTGTAATTGTGAAACAAATACGTTCGATGTGAGCAGGAACATTTTTCAAATCTACTTTAATCGCTTCGTCATCGCCTTCACCTTCACCAGTGCGGTTATCTCCTAAATGCTCTACAGCACCATTCGCACCTTTTGGATTATTATAGAAAACGAAATCTTCAGCTCCTGAAACTTTACCATTCGCGCCTACTAAGAAAATACTAACATCTAAGTCGAAATCGTTTTGTCCGTCATAACGATTCGTGTCCCAACCAAGTCCTACAAGAACTTTCGAAAGACCTGGATTCGTTTTTGTTAAGTCTACCTTTTGTCCCTTTTTCAATGAAATTGATGCCATATACAATTCCTCCTCGGTTATTTTATTGATAACGTGATACAATCTCACTTAAGTTTTTATCTTGCGTGCCTTCTCCAACTGCTGAAAACTTCCATTCACTTCCGTGACGATACATTTCACCTGCAATTAGAGTTGTTTTGCCAGCATAATTATCCGATAAATTATAGCGTGCTAATTCTTCACCAGTTTGCGGGTTTTGAATACGAATATATGCATTACGAATCATCCCGAAATCTTGACGACGATTTACACAGTCATAAATATTTACAACGAATACTAAACGATTAATACGGCTTGGAACTTTATGTAATTCTACGAAAATTGTTTCGTCATCACCAGCGCCTTCACCTGTTAAATTATCTCCTGAATGAATAATACTACCACAAGTAGAAAGTTTATTTCCGAAGTAAACTAAATCATTTTTGTTTAAAAAACGATCTCCTTCTAACATAACAACAGATGCATCACAATCTACATTTGGTTTACTTCCAAATAATGAAGACAGAAATCCACCTGATTGCCCAATTGGATCCCAGCCTAAGCCAACCTGTAGTTTTGCTACTTTTGGTTGTCCTTTCGTTAAATCGATCTTTTGACCTTTTTCTAAAATAATAGGCATGAAGTTTCTCCCTTTCTACAAAGCATTTTCCGAATCGGAAAATATTGTATTCTTCTCTTATATTGTAGCATTATTTACCTAGCGATAAAAAGGATAAATTCTCAGTTATATGAAAACATTCATATAATTTACTTATGATGATGTAAGAAGTGGTAAATAGCACCAATCATTCCTGCACAATTACCGTTTTGCGCAAGTTCAATCTCACAATTATTATAAATCTCTTGATTTAAGTATTTACTGACCTCTTCTTTTACTTCTTTTAAAAACTCATTTCCTCTATCGGTAATTCCTCCACCAATAATAATCGTTTCTGGATTAAAAATATAAGCAAGATTACTAATTCCGATTGCCAAATGTTTAAAGAAAATCCCAACTGCTTGAGCAACTTCCCGATCTCCTTTATCATACAACTCGAAAATTCTTTTCCCATTCCACTTGCCTTTGCCTTTATATTTGCTTACAAGTCGAATTAATCCTGAAATCGAAGCAACCTCTTCAAACGTTTTTTCTTCTATTAACATATTCCCCCATTCACCAGCACTAAATGAATGTCCTCGGTACAATTTTCCATCTATAAAAATTGCTCCCCCAATCCCTGTTCCAAGGGTGAGCATAATAAAGTTATCTTTCTCTCTTCCACTACCATTCCACTTTTCTCCAAACGCTGCACAATTCACATCATTGTCAATCGATACTGGAACTTTTAATATCTCTTGCAATCTATCAATAATAGGAATAGTACTATATCCCGGAATATGATCCGCACCTCCCGTCACAATTCCTTTATTAATATCAACAATTCCCGCAGTGCTAATACCGATTCCGGCAATAGTATGTTCATTCATTATTTTTTTGGATACATATATAAGTTTTTGAATAATTTGTTCTCCGCCTAAATGAATTTCTGTTGCAACTGTTTGACGCTTTAATACTCTCCCTATTTCTGAAACAATACCATACTTAATTTGCGTACCGCCAATATCAAACGCTATATACTCTTTCATCTGCTGCCACTTCCTCTACCGTTATGAATGTAAATTCTCCCCCTCTACTATTTGTAGGAAATCTACATTAACTCTTTTCTGCTTTGACAAATACACCACCTTTTTCTATATATAGTTTTTTTTGCATAAAACTCTTTTTCCTAAGAAATATTACAAAGGGATGTATTTTAGATGGAACATTAATCTCTTAGGAGGAAAACCATGACGAAAATCTTCATTTTAGCATCAACACTCTCTTTATCTTTTTTTAGCGGTTTAAATATCGGTAATGCTGCAACTGAAAACTTCCAACCATTAACAAACGCTATTGTACAAAATAGCGATAATTTTGCAGAAGGAAACTCAAAGGATAATAATATACCTCCAGGAAATAACGGTTCTCAGGACGATGCTGGTTCTGGTGACAATGGTTCTGGCGGTAACGGTTCTGGTGGCAATGGTTC
>NZ_QOSA01000062.1:0-560 GCF_008368795.1 Bacillus sp. BF2-3 | reverse complement strand
GGACTTAACCATATAATATGTAGCAATGTTATCTAGTTTTGAAAGAATATAAAAAACTTGTTGACTTTAAAAGTAAATGAGTTACAATAATTCTTGAAGGAATATGAATCATAGTTTGGTGATGATGGCAGAGAGGTCACACCCGTTCCCATACCGAACACGGAAGTTAAGCTCTCTAGCGCCGATGGTAGTTGGGACCTTGTCCCTGTGAGAGTAGGACGTTGCCAGGCAAATGGAGGATTAGCTCAGCTGGGAGAGCACCTGCCTTACAAGCAGGGGGTCGGCGGTTCGATCCCGTCATCCTCCACCATTTAGCCGACTTAGCTCAATTGGTAGAGCAACTGACTTGTAATCAGTAGGTTGGGGGTTCAAGTCCTCTAGTCGGCACCAGAAATCATGGCGGTTGTGGCGAAGTGGTTAACGCACCGGATTGTGGCTCCGGCATTCGTGGGTTCGATTCCCATCAGTCGCCCCATTTTTCTTAAATAAATTAATATGCGGGTGTGGCGGAATTGGCAGACGCACCAGACTTAGGATCTGGCGCCTTTGGCGTGGGGGTT
>NZ_QOSA01000061.1:0-1386 GCF_008368795.1 Bacillus sp. BF2-3 | reverse complement strand
TGAACTGCACCCCAATTGTTAGACACAGTCTAACAATTGGAGGTGCAGTTTTTTGTATGACAAAATTTACGAAGGATTTAAAGTTAACGCTCGTTCAAGGATTTAATCCGAAAATAATTTCTCAAGCAGAATATGCAAAACAGATGCATATTACAAAGGCACAATTTCAATACTGGTTACGCTTATACGAACTCCATGGAGAAGAAGGTTTACACGAGGTCTATACAAATTACACCGCAGAGTTTAAACTAGACGTACTAAATTTTATGGCTCAATCGGGTATATCGTTAATGGATACAGCGGCTATATTCATGGTTCCTTCTTTTACAACGGTTTATCAATGGAAGAAGCAATTTGAAGTAGGTGGCTTAGATGCCCTTGAACCAAAGAAAAAGGGGCGTCCATCCATGAAAAATAAAAACACAAAACATGATACTAAAAAGATTCCGGCAGAAGGTTCAGTTGAAGCGTTACAAGCTGAATTAGAACGCTTACGTATGGAAAATGCGTATTTAAAAAAGTTGAATGCCTTAGTTCAAAACAAGGAAAAATCACCAAACAAGACAAGGCACAAGTAGTCTATGAATTAAGGCATGAGTTTCAAGTGAAAGAATTAGTAAAGTTAGCGGATATCCCTCGAAGCACCTATTATTTTTATGTAAAACAAATGGATAGAATCGATCCAGATGCCGATTTAAAAGTAGAAATTAAAGCGATTTATGATGAACACGAAGGTCGTTATGGATATCGTCGTATTCGTAATGAGTTAGCCAATCGTAATCAAATAGTGAATCATAAAAAAGTGCAACGAATTATGAAAGAGTTAGGTTTAAAATGTCTTGTACGTATGAAAAAATATAAATCTTATAAAGGAACAGTTGGTAAAATTGCACCTCATATTTTAGAGCGTAAATTTACGGCAGATACGCCAAATGAAAAATGGGTAACCGATATTACAGAATTTAAATTATTCGGTGAGAAACTTTATTTATCACCTGTATTAGACTTGTATAATGGTGAAATCATTACCTATACAATTGGCTCTAGACCGACGTATTCACTTGTTTCAGAAATGTTAGAGACAGCATTAGAAGGTTTACCTGAAAATCACCAACTAATGATGCATTCAGATCAAGGGTGGCATTATCAAATGAAACAGTACCGTCACGCATTACAAAAAAGAGGTATCGTACAAAGTATGTCTCGTAAAGGCAACTGTTATGACAACGCAGTAATGGAGAATTTCTTTGGAATCATGAAGTCTGAGTTTCTCTACATAAAAGAGTTTGAAAGTGTAGAGCACTTCAAAATAGAATTAGAAAAATATATAGATTATTACAATACAAAACGGATAAAGGCAAAATTAAAAATGAGCCCGGTGCAATA
>NZ_QOSA01000060.1:0-1440 GCF_008368795.1 Bacillus sp. BF2-3 | reverse complement strand
TAAAAAAGTAGAATTTGTTCAACGAAGAAGTAAACTTCGTGTGCAAGATTTAAAAGTTATCTAATCGATTAGAATATAGGATTTTGTTAGACTTACCAAGCGAATTAAATAATTTATATGTTAGAGCTATTCATAAAAAGAGATAGCTCTTTTCTCGTATATATTTCTTTGTATTAGTGAAATCTAACTAAAAACTTATTGAAAAGGAAGTTAAATGGGTGAATTTGTTAAAGCTATAGTTAGGCTGCTCAAATTGATGGGACAAACAATTAGTATTGTAGGTGGTTATATAATTGGAGAATTGGTAGTGAATGCAAGGATTATAAATCTGCTCTTATATGGGCCCCATCGTAGTGATTAATATTGCAGTTACTGCGGTTACTATATTTTTACTTCCTCATATATAGCATTGCAATTAGGTATCGGATTTTATTTTTTTGTATTTTTGCTAATAGTGAATGCTTTGAGATTACATGGAATCATTTTAGCTCTTATTGCACTTGTGATTCATATTACAAATTTAAGAGTGTTAGTATTCTTTTTACAACGCCTATTGCTTCTTCATTTTATAAAGATGGGAAAGAAGAAATTATTCGTCTGCCAAAATCAATTTTGAAAGAAAGACAGGAAATTTACAAATAATAGATTCTACAATACATCCAAAGGAACGAGAAAAATTGAAATCATTTGAGTATGGAGATGAAGAAATGAATCTCGTGAACTTGGTTTTGCGGTATTTTCAATCATCATTAGTATAAGTACATTATCTATAACGCTTAATATTGATATGTAAACTTTATTTACAGGTGGTTGGATTATTTTACTTTTGAGTGGGTTGATATGAGATTTGCTGTGCTAGCACTCTTACTAGTTTGTATTTTATATAATGTGAAATAAAGGAATGGTGGAAATGAAATGTCTTCTTAAAATTATAGCAATTACGCTTTTAGCTGGAGTTATCAGCGGTTGCTCTGAATTATCAGAAATAGAAGAAAGAGGATTTGTAGTAGGTGCGGCTTACGATATTGTGAAGGAAAAGAAATCAAATCCAATTATGAAAGGGACGTATCAGATGGTTCTTCCCAGTAAATTAACGCAACAAGGTGTACAGGATGCAGGAAATAGTTATATTAATGTTAGTGCAAAAGCAGATAATGTGTTTGAACAAATAAGAATTATCGATAAAAAAATTAGTCGTACATTATTTTTTCCGCATATACAAGTGCTTATTTTTTCTAAAGAATTACTCTCGAATCCAAATATTTTACAAAATACGCTAGATGTATATATTCGAGATAATGAAATGAGACGAAATATCCGTCTATTTGTTTCTGAGAAAAATGCAGAAGATATCTTGAAACAAAGTGCAAAACCCGAAAATTTACCGGCACAGTATATTGATATGTTAGCTGACCACCCCATGATAAATGCTCAAGTGAT
>NZ_QOSA01000006.1:0-342813 GCF_008368795.1 Bacillus sp. BF2-3 | reverse complement strand
CTTTTAGGGGTCACTTCAATTTCGCAAAGCTTTTTTGTTTTACTTTTTAATTTTTACAAGTTGAGAAGCTTCTACGCCTTTGTAACCAGGGAATTCTTTACTTGGGTCTTTATCAAATTTTAATACACCTACAGATTTTTCATCACCTTTTACATTGCTGTAAGTTGCGTCATCGACAATCGCATACATATCTGTATATGCACGACCACTTCCGATAATTGTGTTGCCTTCATATTTTAATTTTGCCCCATCAAGTGCAGCATTTTCTACTTTTTCTTTTGCAAATAATACACCTTGTTCTGTTGTTACAGCTGGTAATTTATCAAGTGGTTTCGTGTTGTCTTTTTCATCAACTTTGCTAAGTAACTCTTTTTTCACTAGTTCTTCACCAGTTTTCTTATCCATTACAAGAACTTTTTTACCATCTAATGTTGTCATTTTCATTTTATAGAAGTCTTTTTCTTTCACTTCTTTTTTGTTTTTATCTGTAATTTGCTGAACTTGTTCTTCTGATCCGTACAGTACAAAGCCGTTCGCTTTCTCTCCTAATAAAGAACAACCTGATAATGCTCCAAGTGAAATTGCTGCTGCTAATCCGATTCCTACTAATTTTTTCATGATGATTTCTCCTTTTATATGTTTTATAGTAAATACAATTTTTGTATTAGTGCTTACATGTGAAGAAGCTTGTTTGTTGCTTCTGATATTAGTGTATAAGAAATATTGGAATGCAACTATCGAGTTAGCTTACAGTAACATTACACTTATGTAATTTAGTGAAATTGCACAAAAGTAAGTTAACTCCAAATAGATATAATTATAATATATTGTAAATGCAATATTGTGTATAAAATGTCATATTATAATGGATGTATTTTGGAAATAACATGTAAGGACATATTAGTTTTGTTATAATAAACACATAGGCTGTAAAATGAATATTCTTTACTGTAAAGGGAGATTTTTCAGTTTTCCAAGTAGTGAATTTGAAATATGAGGTATATCATAGGAGGAATTTAGATGTCTGTATTTAAACGATTAAGAGATTTAACAATGTCAAATGTGTATTCGTTAATTGAAAAAGCGGAAGATCCAGTTAAGATGACTGATCAATATTTACGCGATATGCAAGCCGATGTACAAGAGGCTGAGAAAAGTGTAGCAGCTCAAATCGCACTTGAGAAGAAATTCAAAATATTATTTGAAGAGCAAGAAGCACTTGTGAAAAAACGTGAAGAGCAGGCTCATACGGCTGTTCAAGCTAATAACTTAGATCTTGCGCGTCGTGCATTAGAAGAAAAACAAAATGCAGAGCAAAAAATGAATGAGTATAAAGCAAGCTACGAGCAAAATAAAGCTGCTGCTGATAACCTGCGCCTAAAGCTAGAAGAAATGCGTAAGCAATTAAATGAGCTGAAAAATAAACGTGAAACACTTGTAGCGCGTGTAAATGCGGCGAAAGCACAAAAGAATATTAATCAGGCGATGTCTGGATTTGATTCAAACTCAGCAAAAGCTGGTTTAAGCCGTATGGAAGAGAAAGCCCTTCAATTAGAGGCTGAAGCGGAAGCAAGCGGTGAAGTTTATAAGAAAGAAAAATCATTAGATGATGAATTCGCAAGCTTAAACAAAAATTCTGCTGTTGACGATGAATTAGCTCGTATTATGAAGCAGTATGAGAAATAATATAGAATAAAGACAAATGAACCGACATGTCTAAACAAATTCATGTCGGTTTTCTATTACTTTTTAGAGGAGGTTTTGCAATGACATGGATGAATGTAGTTGCCATGCTTGTATGGACTGGAGCGAGTGCAGTACTTTTATTTGCAATTATGTGGGTTGATTCAATTTTTACAAAATACAATGACTTAAAAGAAATAAAAAATGGAAATACAGCTGTAACAACTCGTTTTATTATGAAATTATTTGCACAAGGGTACATTTTATCCCAATCAATAACGAAAGCAAATGATTTATGGCAAGCACTTCTTGCATCAGCAGTTTCTTTCGTTATTTTATTAGTGGTAGAAATGTTTATCGAATTCGTATTAAAGAAAATGTCTGGTCTTGATTTAGAAGAGGGTACGAAAGAAGGTAGCGTTGCACATGCGATGTTAGCCGGATCATTACATATTGTTGGTGCACTAATTTTAGGTGCGTGTTTATAAAGAGAAAAGGAGGGGTAGATCATGAGTTTATTTAAACGAATTAAAAATATAATGAAAAGCCCAGAGCCACCGAAGCCGGAAAAGAGTCTTTTAACGTTAGCTCCTGGCGATATGATTGAAGTTTCATTAGTTATGTATGAATTAATTGGGAAAACGAGTATGCATTCTCGTAAAGAAATTGTTTTAACACTACAAGACGGGAAAGATATTCGTTATTTAAAAATTGAAGACCGAGAAAATACGTATTACAAATTATATACTCCAATTGATGGTCGCTTAGATTCAATTGATGAAATTCCGACGACAATTGAAATGGATGATACCGAGTACCATATGGAAGAACAATATAACGGACGTGTTGTTGTGATGGGAAAAACTCCATTCTCAGCTTCAGAAGAACAGTATATATGGGAATTCCAATCAGATAATCGAAAATTATTGCGTATTGAATGGCAAAATGGTCGCACGATGATGTATGAGGGAGAAGCAATCATTCCTGCTGATGTACAAATTATAAGAGCAACGTAAGGGGGCGTAATCATGTCAAACCGATTGTTTACCATGATTAAATCGTTTGTGATCCCTATACTTGCTATCGTTATATTACTTGTTGTTGCTGGTTATGCCTTATCAGGTTGTCAAGGCGGGCAGACAAAGTCGATTCAAGACCGTTATCCACTTGAATCTGTTGCCAAGGAAGGTAAACAAGAATCTTACGTGTATAGGGCCGCCAATCGGTCAGTTCCTGAAGTCGCAAAGGAACTCATTAATGAAAGAGAACCGCAGCAAGCATCTAAAGAAGACGAAAATCAAATGTTCCTCGTTTATTCTGATAAGATTTATAACCTGCAAAAGGATAAAGAGAAACCATCTGATACGTTAATTGAAATAAGTAATAAAGAATTTGTCCGTCAAAATTACCAACCGTCCTTCTTGCAAGGATATATTATGGGTAGCATATTAAACGATATATTCGGTTCACGAAAATCATCATACGGTGATTATCGAGGATATAACGATAGACAAAATCATAAACCAGTTATTCCAGAGAGACCACCTACAAAAGAAGAAAAGAAAACCCCACCTCCAATTACGAAGGAAGGGAAAGGGTCTATCATTAAGCGAGGCGATAATGTAGATTCGAAACCATCAGTAGGTGATAAGGGAAGTATTACTGAAAAAGGAAGTAATACGACGCCCCCACCTTCTACTGGAAGCAAGGGTAAAATTACAAAAACACCAGGCGGTTCAAGCGGATCAGATGTGAAGCCAAAATCATCTATTAAAACGCCGCCAAGGAATACATCTCCTCCGAAAACGAGGGTCGGTGGTTCAGGAAAAATTACGAAGAGAAGATAGTGTAGAGACCGAAAAGTGGAATTTGCTTTTTGGTCTTTTTTTATTATGGGAATTAATTCCTCTCATGTGGTACGATTTAGGCATAAGGGAGGAAGTAAAAATATATCAGCGATTATTGAAATATATCGACTTACCGACAAAAACTGACAACGATAGCAACTTAATAATAAAAAGAGGGTGTGCCAAAATTTTGGCACACCCTCTTTTTCATAACGATTAATGAATATCACGTTTCTTAAAGTTACCGCCTTTTACTTCTGCTACGTCATAAACTGTAATAAAGGCGTGTGGATCGATTTCATTAATAAGTTCTTTCATTTTACTTTCTTCTAAACGGTTAATTACACATGAAATTTCTTTAAACTTCTCTCTTGAATAACCACCGTATACTTCGTTATATGTTGCACTTCGGCCTAAACGATCGCGAATTGTTTCTACCATTAATTCAGGCTCTTTTGTAATAATTTTAAATGCTTTTGAACCACTTAAACCAACTTCAACGATATGAATCACTTTCGAAGCGATAAAGTAAGCAATTGCCGAAAGGATAGCTCCTTGCAGGCCGAATACCGTTGATACGAAAATAAATACGAACATGTTTAAGAATAAAATAAGGTCACTCGTTCCAAATGGTAACTTACGAGAAAGCAATACAGCAAGCATATCGATTCCATCTAATGCCCCACCGTTACGTAATGCTAGTCCCATACCAAAACCGATGATAATACCACCAACAACTGTAACTAATAATGTATCGCCTTCAATAATAGCTGGTATTCCGTGCATGACAACGGTACCTACTGCTAATGAAGCAATTCCGATAATAGAATAAATCGCAAAGCTTTTACCGATTTGCTTATACCCTAACCAAACGAAAGGAATGTTAATAACTGCGATTAGAGCTCCTAATGGCAATCCAAATAATCTTGAACTAACGATACTTAAACCAGTTACACCACCGTCTGATACGTTATTTGGAATTAATACTGCTTCTAATCCGTACGCTGTGATAAATGCCCCAATAATAATCATCAAAGCTTTTGAAGCAATTCTTAGCTTATTGGGCTTGTTTTTGATAATTTTCTCCATGTAATTTCCTCGTTTCAAACTAGTTTCTTATTTGTTACGTAATTCACACCTAAATTTTATTTTAACATTTAATTTGAAAAAATTCTCCTTTAATGGATGTATGCAGGGAATATTATCACCATATTATCTTTAAAATATTTTTGAAATCAGTATAAGAAATCCCATCCTTTCAAAGGATGGGATGCTATTAAGAAAATATAAAACTAAGTACTGATACGAATAAAGCGAAACCTAAAATAGTTCCACATATTTTCATATGGCGCTTGCGTCCCATTACGACAATCGCAACATATTCACGGATCATTGCGTTAGGCCAGTAATAAAATGCAGTTTTTGATCCGATTCCTTGGCTATTAAGACCGGCTTGTCTTGCATATATACCAGCACGGAAAAGGTGGAAATTATTCGTTGTAAAAATACTTTTATATTTACCTTCTGGTTTTAAAGAATCCATAATTTCTTTAGAGAACAGCATATTTTGATATGTGTTTACAGAGCGATTTTCCTGGACTGTATGTTCAAGAGGAATTCCTTTTTCAACAGCGTAACTTTGCATCGCTTCCGCTTCTGGAAGACCTTCATCTGGACCTTGTCCACCAGAAAAAATAATTGTTGGTGGTGTATTAACAGCGGCTTGTTTCCAATAGAAGTCAATCGCTTTATTAATGCGGCTTGCAAGTAAAGGTGGTACTTTATCATTAATTAAGCCGCTACCAAGAACGATGATGAAATCTTGATTACGTCTTGGTCTGTTGAATTGGTATAAAAAATATGCACTTAAGAAGTTAGATAAGTGTATAAAGAAATATATGCTTATAAGAGAAATAGCTGCAAAAATAGGCTCTAAATGCGATGAAACCAAACTTGCTGGATTTATAATAGGGAGTAACATAAAGAATAACATCCCTAAAGCAGCAAGGAGTGTTAAACAGTTAGTGAACCGTCGTCCTTCTCGCTTCATTAAAATTCTAGCATTAAGAAATAGCCCAAACATTAAAGCAACAATACCGAAAGGAAGCATAATGAGAAGTGCTAAAAAAGGTAAAAATATAATGTAGCGTAGGACATCACTATCTGAGTTCAATGATACAATCACACAAAAAAGAAGGAAAAAACAGATAAAGGCATTAAATAAAAAGCCGTTTATTATTTTTCGCGGATCTTTTAAATATGAGATAAGAAAAATAATAAATAATATAAGAGGAATAATTCCGAAATACATCATAAATATAGTACACCTCAACTTGTATAAGAATTTGACATACCTTTTATATTACATGATTTTATAAGTGAAAATGAAAGAAAAAGGATTTTGAATTTTCTCAATAAAATATATAGATACGTATGTTACAATATATTCAAAGCGATATATTAAAAGTAAAATGGTTGAAAAGGCACTCAGTAGAGTGCTTTTTCTTTTTGTATGCAATTGTGCATATTATATTTTTTTTCAAATGAAGAGGATTACAATATAAGTTGTAGACAGACTTTATAAAGCAGAATTTCATACAAACATTTCCCTCTACTTTTTGTATCTAACAATCGTATAACAATAAATAATTCTGTTTTATAGTGTCTGTTTTTGAAAGGTGTCTTTTTTGAAGGCACCTTTTTTTATTAGTATAGATAGTTTACACTGTTAGCATAGTGTAAACTATCTATACTAAACATTAGCAATCTTCCGTGTAAACTATCTATACTAAACATTAGCAATCTTCCGTATAAATATTATCAATTTACTATATATTCCAGTGGTGTTAACCTACATATGAAAGGCTTTCTTTTTCAAAATATTACCCCTAATAAAATTTTGAAGAAGTCAACTGTCTCCAAACTTGTCTTTATGCTTAAAGAAAAAGCACTCAAATTGAGTGCTTTTTCTTATTGAAACATGCTATTTTTCTAGGCGATTTTCATAAAATAAAAGTAAAGAAATGAAAGTGGGTGACAAAATGCCGGCAGTTGTGGAAGGTGTTATTATTGAAAACTGCAATGGAACAATTAATGTAGGTGACAAATATAACGTACAGCCGATTGAAAAGACGAAGGCTTATAATGGATCGGGATCATCAAATACAGGAATGAAAGTACAAACGTTTAGCGGGATTAGTACAGCTGATGTATGGGATAATGATGCGAATGATCAGGGGATACAGTTTACTTTATAGTACAGTATGTAAAATTGCATAAAATGATGAAGTTGCCCTATGATACAATCTAGCTGTGAGCTGTTAATGATTCTTCTGTAGTATAGTTGTTAGATTAGAAATATAACATCTTATCGAAAATCATACGTATAAAAAAGACACTTCAAATGAAGTGTCTTTTTTTACCTTAGTGATACCCTTTAGCAGAGTCTTTATGAATTTTATTTTTAAATATACTGTAGCTCCAAAGCTGATATCCAATAACGATTGGTACCATGACCATTGCAACGAAGAACATAATTTTTAAGTTTAATTGACTACCAGCTGCGTTGTATAACGTTGTACTGTATGCATCGTTAATACGAGATGGTAACATTCTTGGGAACATACCTGCAAAGCCAGTTGTCATAAACATTGCGATTGTTAGGCAAACGAATGTGAATGCAAGGCCAATTTTATGTTTGTACACCATAATTAGTGCGAGTACACTCATTAGCATTGCAAGTACTGGAAGAATGAATAGTACCGGATATTCCGTAAAGTTTTGGAATAAGTTTGTTCGATTAGCAGTCGCTACATAGAAAATAGCTAAAATGATAGCAGCTGCCATTGAAAACGGTCTTGCGATTTTATAAGCACGGTCGGATACTTCACCAGTCGTTTTAATCATGACCCAAAGGGCACCGGATACGACAAATATAGCAGTGAAGAAAAGACCACCTAATATACCGTAATGGTTTAGTAAGCTAAGTAAATTTCCTTCATAGCCATTTTTTCCGATTTGTAGTCCGTAATACAAGTTAGCAAATGTAACACCGAATAAAAAGGCGATTAAGAAACTGCCAATTGCAAATGCCCATTTACAAGTTTTTTGCCAAATTGGTGAATCATCTTTATGCATGAATTCCAGTCCAGCGGCACGAGCAAATAGTGCAAGTAATACTAAGAATAACGGTGTATATAAATAACTAAACATATTAGCATATGTGACTGGGAAGGCAGCAAATGTTGCGCCACCAGCTGTAATTAACCATACTTCATTACCGCCCCAGAACGGGCCAATTGCTTCTTGTAATTGATTTCGTTCTTGTCGATCTTTCGTAACGAAAGGAAAAATCATTCCGTTACCAAGTGCATACCCGTCAAGAATGAAGTAAACTGTCCAAATCACGCCCCATAAACCGAACCAGATGATTGCAAGCATATCATGAGACATGAGCCACACCTCCCTCAGTAGCAGGTTCTTCTAATGCGGCAGGTCCTTTTTTCGCGAACTTCAGCATTAAGTATACGTCTGCGATTAAAAGTAAAGTGTAGAATAAAATTAAACTAATTAATGAGAACCAAATTTGCGGGACAGATATAGGCGATACAGATTCTGCTGTACGCATTAGTTTATATACTGTCCATGGTTGGCGACCTACTTCAGCGACAATCCATCCTGCGTTAATCGCAATATAAGGAAGTAAGACAGACCATATTGTAATTTTTAAATAACGTTTTGAGTTTTCTAGTTTTCCTTTTCGGTTTAAATAGAAGCCATACCAAGTTAATGCCATAAAGAACATACCGAGTGCAACCATTAAGCGGAAGCTATAATACACGAGGTTAACATTTGGACGTTCATCTTTCGGAATATCTTTTAAACCAACAATTTCGCCATCAAATGAATTTGTGTAGAAGAAGCTTCCGAGTTTTGGAATCGTAAGGAATTCAAAGTTCTTCTCATTTTTTACATCAGGAATTTGAACAATTGAGAAGCCTTGTCCTTTTCCAGTTTCCCAAACTGCTTCCATCGCAGCTCCTTTTGCGGGTTGATATTTAGCTGCTGATACACCAGATTGATGTCCCATAAACGGTGTAATTGTTGCGGCGAATAAGCCTAACATTAAGCCGAACTTAAATGATTTTTTGAAGAATTCAACTTCATTTTTACGTAATAAGTGATAGGCACTAATTGCCATAACGAAGAAAGCACCAACAATATAACAACCAACTACAGTATGGAAGAACATATTCCAAGCGTATGGATTCGTAACGAGTGCCCAGAAATCATTTAATTCAGCGCGGCCGTTACGTACTACGTAGCCAACAGGGTTTTGCATAAAGCCGTTTGCTGTAATAATCCAAAGGGCAGAAATGTTTGTTCCAAGTGCAACCATCCACATGCAGAAGGCACGGAACTTTGGTGAAATTTTGTCTTTACCGAATAACCATATTCCCATGAAAGTAGATTCTAAGAAGAAGGCAACAAGTGCTTCGATTGCGAGAGGTGATCCGAAAATGTCTCCCATATATTTGGAGTACTCAGACCAGTTTGTTCCAAATTGGAATTCCATCGTAATCCCGGTTATAATCCCCATTACGAAGTTAATTGTAAATAATTTACCCCAGAAATTTGCCATTTTGCGGTATGTTGGATTCAATGTGCGGGCGTATTGAGTTTCCATACATGCTACTAAAATGACAAGTCCGATTGTCAAAGGTACAAATAAAAAGTGATAAAAAATAGTAATTGCAAATTGAAAACGACTCAGTAACAGAACGTCGGACATAATGAATATTCACTCCTTTTTTACATTATCTACAATCAGTTTATAGTGAAAATACGTTTAAAGTATGTGAAACTTGTTACAAAGCTGTGTGTATATTTTGAAAGAATTATGTCGATTATCTGAAAATATCTTATTTTTACTATAAAGCGATATCCTTTTTGAGTTTTTCATATTTTGGTACACTATTTATGTAGTGTAAATGAGAGAAAAGAGGGTTCCTTACTATGAAGTCATTAGAAGAGATTTTGCAGTACAATGAGAAATTTGTTGAAGAGAAAAAATATGAAGAGTTTGTAGCGGGGAAATTTCCAAACAAAAAGATGGTAATTATTTCTTGTATGGATACACGACTTGTTGAACTATTACCGAAAGCGATGAATATGCGTAACGGTGATGTGAAAATTATTAAGGTAGCAGGAGCTGTTATCTCACATCCATTCGGAAGTATTATGCGTAGTATTTTAGTTGCTGTATATGAACTTGGTGCTGATGAAGTTTGTGTAGTTGGTCACCACGATTGCGGTATGGCAAAAATTCAGGCAAGCAGTACAATTGAGAAGATGAAAGAGCGCGGTATAACAAATGAGAAATTAGATACACTCCGTTATTCTGGAATCGATTTAGAAAGATTCCTACAAGGGTTCTCTAGTGTAGAAGAAAGTGTAGAACATAGCGTATCGATACTTCGCAACCATCCGTTACTTCCAGAAGAAGTACCTGTTCACGGTCTTGTTATCGATCCTGAAACAGGAAAATTAGATTTAGTTGTGAATGGTTACGACAATTAAGAATTTACTTTGTCATCCTTTTTATCTGGGACAGGATCAAATCCTCCCGGGTGGAAAGGGTGACATTTTAATATACGCTTACAAGTAAGCCAAAAACCTTTGAGTGCACCATGTTTTTGAAACGCCTCTAATCCGTAATGAGAACAAGTCGGATAAAAACGGCATGTTGGTGGTGTCATCGGAGAAATGAATTTTTGATAAAAGCGTATAATCCCAATAAAAATCTGTTTCATAACGGTCTCCTTTTCAGCATATTCTTAAAGTATTATAGCACGACTGTACATAATACTTTACTAATGTGCATTTCCGTTATATCATATTGGATATAACGGAATTAAATTAAAAGCGGGAGAGATGTTGTATGCCATCAGTAGAAAGCTTTGAATTAGATCATACGATTGTAAAGGCACCTTATGTAAGACATTGCGGAGTTCACAATGTAGGTAGTGACGGTATTGTAAATAAATTTGATATTCGTTTCTGCCAACCGAATAAACAAGCAATGAAACCAGATGTTATTCATACGTTAGAGCATTTATTAGCATTTAATTTACGTAAATATATTGATCGTTATCCGCATTTTGATATTATCGATATTTCACCGATGGGCTGCCAAACAGGATATTATCTTGTAGTAAGCGGAACACCGACAGTACGAGAAATCATTGATTTATTAGAACTAACATTAAAAGATGCGGTTCAAATTACAGAAATTCCAGCTGCAAATGAAACACAATGTGGTCAAGCGAAGCTTCACGACTTAGAAGGAGCACAACGCTTAATGAACTTCTGGTTAAGCCAAGATAAAGATGAACTTGAGAAAGTGTTTGGATAAAAAGGAAAACTGCCTGTGAAAGGGCAGTTTTTTTATTGTACTAAGAGCGAACATACTCTTCTTTTTTATGAAAATATATTAGATACTCCAACATATAAAACAAAGGCAGAACCGAGAAAATAAACAAATGCTTTTGCTTTTTCCCGTTTCTTCATTTCATCAATTCCAAAAAGGATAAACATAATACTTAAAAGGATAAACACGTAAGGTAAAAGAATAGTGAAGTTTGCAAAGAAGCTAAATAGGGCGAGAGAAAGAGCGATAGTGGCGATTATAATTTGAATGTTTTTTAACATGGAATCCCCCTTAAGTAGAAAGAAATAGTTACTGAGAGAAAATAATTATAAATGCTAAATTGATCGAAATTTTATTCTACATGTAGCGAAAGAGTTTGATATTAAAAAGAAGAATATGAGACTAGAAACGAAAAAATACGGGATACTCATTAATTCCTAGAAGAATAAAGGAACAACTGAGAATAAATTGTACGTATGGGAGAAGTGAAAAATTATCGGTAAAATGGACATAAGTGCTTAGAGTGAGTAAGAGAAGCATGAAAAATGCTAAAAAAATCCGTAATATAGTTAGAGTTAGCATCGTATAGCCCCCTTTAGACCATTTACTAGAATATTTCTGTGAAACCAATAAATAAAGCAGCGGCTCCTGCTAGTAGAGCGAGCACACTACCTCCTGTTTGCTGTTTTAATATTTCCTCTAAACTTATGGTGAGGGCCATAACTCCTAAAGAGATAAACATATACGGCATTATTTCTCTATTACTAGTAAAAAATCCATAGATTGCTATAGATAAAGCAATAAGTGATAAAGTAATCCGTACTCCTTTTAGCATGCATGTACCTCCTTTTATTTGATATAACTAATGATGAGAACAATCCAAATGAAAGCACCGGCAATAATACAAATAAATCCAGTTGCTGATTCCTTTTTCTTTATTTGTTCAAATGCGATGAGAAACATTAAAGCCCCTAATAGAAATTGTGAAAGAGGTAAAAAATTATTTTGACCTGTATATAATCCAATTGCCGACATAACAATCACAGTGAGTGCTACTATGATGCGAAGTATACGAAGCATATTAGGAATTCTCCTTATTCTTTTTTGTATAAGGATTGTCTTCTAGTTTATCGACGGAATGTTTATAAGCATAGCCTTTATTAATTGTCATGATGGAGAGTACGAGGATGATTAGGACGATGATAATACCGATAATTAATATTTTGAACATAAAATCCCTCCTTTTCTTTATTTTACATAATTTTGTAATTGATGAAAACAATAGAAAATAAAAGGATGAAAGAAGGGTGTTACATGGAGACGAAAAAAACATATTATATATCAATAGGAAACGGTCAAATTTCACAAGTGAAGACGGCGGATACGTATAATTTTGAGATTTCCGCAAATGATGAGGAAATTACGGAATTAAGAGAGCACTTTGATCAAGCATATGTAGAAGATTTAGGGTCATTTGTACGCTCCCACGTTCCATTTGTTGAGTATCATCACGATTCAAATAATGACCGATATGATGAACAACTACAAAAAGCATATAAAATGATTTACGATTTAGGAAATCATGAGACGAAAGAATTAGTCGCACAAATGGGAATAATCAATGGATTGTAATTGGATAATATTATGCAGAAAAGCGAGAATATGCTACAATTTGTGGTAGGAAAAACTTGTAACCATCAATAGGGGAGTAATGGCATGTACAAATTTAAAGATTATTACCACAACACTGTACAATTATCGTTTGAACGTTATCCATTTTCTCCTGAGCCAAAGCATGTTTGGGTTGTATGCCGGTACGGGGATCAATGGTTATTAACGCATCATTTACGTCGCGGTCTTGAATTTCCAGGTGGTAAAGTAGAACTAGGGGAAACACCGGAAGAAGCGGCAGTTCGAGAGGTTCATGAAGAAACCGGCGGCATAGTTTCTGATTTAACTTACTTAGGACAATACAAAGTATCTGGAAAAGACAAAATAATCATTAAAAACATTTATTTTGCAACAATTAGTGCGGTAGAAGAACATACGCATTACGAAGAAACGAAAGGGTCTGTTTTATTAAAAGACATTCCTGACAACATTAAAACGAATAGAAAATTTAGCTTTATAATGCGCGATGACGTATTAGCGCGTACGATGAAACATATAGAAGAAATCGGCTGTTTTACGAAGTAAAGTAGCCGGTTTCTTTTTTTATATGTAAGAATAAATGTAAACATATCTTTACATTATTTTGGGGATATTATACAATTTTGTAAAGATATATTTACATTTTAGGAGGGGGAAGATGGATAAAAGAAAAGAAACGACTGTTACTGTTTCGATGGTTAAATTAAACTTTTCTTTATTTTTTATAATAATTGCTTTGTCGTTTGGAATTGGTTATTTGCATATATTTCTTTCAGGTGGGGTTCAAGTCGAAGTTACATTATTAACGATGTTTCTTTTTATTATCGCAATGATTGTTCTCGTTTGTATTCATGAAGCGATACATTTAATTGGCTTTCGCTATATCGGAGGTGTTCCGTGGAGTGAACTAAAATGGGGCGTTAATTGGAAATTAGGTGTTGCATATGCTCATTCTAAACAGGCGGTTACAGTAAAGCAAATGAAGAAAGTGTTAATGCTTCCGTTTTTACCAACTGGAATTTTGCCAATTGTATTGGGATTAGCTATGAATCTGGAGCCACTCTCATTTTTAGGAATTCTACTAACAGCAGGGTGTATCGGCGACATTGCCTTATATCAAAAAGTTTCAAAGTTTCCAGATGATGCGCTAGTAAAAGATCATCCGAGTAAACCGCAGTTTACAGTATATGAATAATAAGAGGAGGCGTTTTTGAACAACTGCCTCCTCTTATTATTTTTTGTCGGTAAATCAATATATTGTGAAAATTGTTGATATAATTTAATTACTATTATTGTATTTTTATCTCCACCTCCACCTCTAAAAACGAAAGTACCTCCAACAAATCATCTACGATACGTGAATGCTTAAAATCACCCCAAAACGAATCTTTTTTCCAAACACCAAGAATCCTTACTTGTTCAGAACCAAGCACATCGTTTTCTGGATGATCTCCAACATAAAGACATTCTTCTGCCTTCACATCTAGTCTTTGCAAAGCACGTTCGAAAATTTCAGGATGAGGTTTTTTAATTCCTTCAGCTTCTGAAACGAGAATGGTGTTTGTATACGTATGTATATGTAGTGCTCGAAGGTTGCTCATCTGAAATTCAGTAAAACCGTTTGTGATAATACCAATTTTAATGTTTCGCTGTTTTAACTGTTGAAGTAGTTCATGCGTGTTTTTGAAAGGAATACAATGATGTTGGAAGTTTGTAATATAGTCGTGTAGTAGTTGCTCTTGCGTTAAAGTAGTAATGTTGTATTCGGAAAGGAGAGTAGCATATACTTTATCCTTCCACGTATAGCCATTATTATCGAGTTCAAGAAATCGAGAACAATACTCTGATTTCTCTATACTCATCAAATGTGAGGAGAAGCGATTATATTGCTCATAAATAAATTGTTCTAAAGATTGGCGCCGATCTAATAGTGTTCCATCTAAGTCGAATAAGATTGCACGAATCATGAGAAGCCTCCTTGGAGTTTTTATAATTAATTATCGCATATTCGCAAAAAAATGATTATGATATTTTGTAGAATGGAATAATGGGGGATTGTATGAAGAAACTGTATGGCAAGTTAGTGTGTTGTATTATAGCAAGCAGTTTAGTTGCAGGATGCGATAGTGCTATCGAGGTTACGAAAGAAAAAGAAATTTGTAAAACAGAAGAAGAGTGTACGCAAATAGGAGATAAAACATTACAAAAAGTATATAAAAAGATAGAGGGACTTTCAGAACTTGAAAAAGTAGAAGATTATGACATAGAAGAGTATGAAAGTGTGAATATGAAAGAGGCGGAACAGAAAAAAGAAAAGGATGACAATTATTTCTTTTTAGCTTCTTATTATATCGATGGTGATGAAATTGTAGATCCTTATTTTGAGAAATTGGATCGTAAGAGATTGAATAAAGTTTTTGCAGATGACGAAGTAGCAAAAGATGATTTGTTAAGTCAGCGACAAGATAGAGAGTATCATGAAACCTTATGGGACATGTATCGCACTCTCGTCCCAGTGAAATATCGTGAGAATATAACAGGATTTGGTCTAATAACGGATGGTTATGATGGCGTTGTTGCCCATGTCATGCCAAGTATAGATGACCCGAGAGATTGGGTGCTTAGTTTAGACGTGCTTGATTCTGGGGTGAATATAGATGAAGTGATGAAAACATTAATTCATGAAACGGCTCACGTATTAACGATTGGACATAAACAAGTACCAGTGGATAGAAAGTATTTAGAGGCGTTTGATGAAGAGAAAGACATTTCATCATATCGAAATAAATGTAAAACGGTGTTCGTGAAAAATGGATGTGTGAGAAAAAGTTCGTATATTAACCAATTTTATAATGAATTTTGGAAACCAATTGAGCAAGAGTGGACAGAAAAGAAAGTAGAAGAAAGTGAAGAGGCACAAATTGAATTTTATAAAGAAAAGCATGATGATTTTGTATCGCTATATGGAACAACAAATGTAACGGAAGATATCGCAGATACATTTACAGCGTTCATTTTACAAGATTCAAAAAAAGTGAAAGAAGGAACAGAGTTAAAATATAAGAAAATTGCTTTCTTCTATCAGTTCCCTGAGCTTGTAAAAATGAGAGCGGAAGTGCTGTCAGGATTATATGATGTTTCGAAAACGATAGAACAACAAAGTGGAGACTAATGTGAGTTAGGCTTTCGATATAGTTTCGTTAAAGAAAAGCGTGAAGAATTTTTAATTCTTTGCGTTTTTTCTTATGTTGATAAAATTGAAAATTCTGTATTTTTATCAAAAAGAAGAAGGAACTGGAGGCACAAAAGAGAATTAGTATAAAAATGTCACAATTTAGACACAATTATAATGCGCGTGTTGTAGGGACTATAAGTTTACTCTCGAGGAGGTAATGAAACGTATGAAAACGATTCTTGCTGTTGCTGGTCTCATTTGGGTAATGTCTCACGGTTTTCCGATTTTTGAAGGGGAGCAAATTCGTAGTGCTTTGAATGAAAAGTTTAATGATTATCATGTGATAGATCGAAAAGATAATGTCGTTACAGTACGTGTGAAAGACTGTTTCCATACAGTTACGGTTGCGGATGGAAACATTACAAATGAAACGAAAATGTGTGATAAAAGGTAAAAGAAAGAAGCTGACTATAGCGCACTGTTTTGAGTCAGCTTCTTTTTCTTTTTCCAATTAGAATTTTTTCAAATGCCTCAACAAATACATACATAAGAGTTGCAAGAACACATGTGAGTAGTACGCTAAGTAAGACGAGTGTGAAGTTAAAGACTTGGAATCCGTAGCTAATTAAGTAGCCAAGTCCTTGTTTGGAAACGAGAAGTTCTCCGAAAATAACACCAACCCAGGATAAACCAACATTTACTTTTAACGTTGAGATAATTGCTGGAAAGGATGCAGGGAGAACGACTTGCTTATAACATTGCCATTTATTTGCGCCAAATGTGTCCATCACTTTTATATAGTTAGAATCGACTTCTTGAAATGCACTGTAAATAACGAGAATGGTAATGATGATGGAAATGATTACTCCCATTGCGATAGAAGATGAAATGTTTGGACCGAAAATAACGATGATGATTGGACCGAGTGCAACTTTTGGCATTGCATTTAGGACGACGAGGTAAGGATCAAGTACGCGGGCTAGAAGTGGCATCCACCAAAGAAACGTGGCAATAATAGCACCGAGTACCGTTCCGAGAATGAAGCCTACTCCTGTTTCCAGCAATGTCGTCCATATGTGGACCCAAAGTGAACCGTCGATCCATTTCGTTAAGAAGAGATCCCAAATACTCGAAGGAGAGCTAAAGAGTAAAGGATCAATCCATTCTTTTTTGCTAGCTATTTCCCATAGTGCAAAGAAAAGAATAAGTAGTAAAAGCTGTAATGAGCGAGCAATCCAAGCACGCCTGCGTTCTTTCTTTCGAAATTGTTCATGTAGTTGTTTTATATTATCCAAGTCGTTCCAGCTCCTTCCATATATCTTGAAAGAGGGCTGGGAAATCGTAGTGATGGCGTGCTTCTAACGGTGATAAAGAACGGATACTTTCCGGGACGATAAAGATTTTCGCGATTTTTCCAGGATTCGCTTGAAGTAAATAAATACGATCACTCATCGCAATCGCCTCTTCAATATCGTGAGTAACAAGTAGTGATGTTTTCTTATATTTATTTAGTAAGTTGAAAACGAGTTCTTCTAGTTTTAATTTCGTTTGATAATCGAGTGCGGAGAATGGTTCATCTAGTAATAAAATTTTCGGATCAGTTGCTAACGTTCGAACGAGAGCGGCACGTTGACGCATACCGCCGGATAGTTCACGAGGATATTGTTCTTCTACACCATGTAGACCGACTTGCTTTAAAAGGTTTAAAGTATGTTCTTTCATTTGTTCATCATAAATCCTTCGAATATGAAGTCCAAGCATAATATTTTCTTCAATCGTTTTCCACGGGAATAAGTAATCTTGCTGCAACATATATCCCATAGATGATGTTTTCGTTGTAATCGGTTCACCATCTAAAAAGACGATACCGTCAATTGGATCAAGTAGTCCAGCAATGATTGAGAGGAGCGTTGTTTTACCGCAACCACTTGGACCGAGTATAGAAATAAATTCGCCTTCTTCCACTTGTAAGCTCATATCTTCAAGAATAAGTTTGGCATTCTCTTTTGCAAAAAAACAGTGAGAAACGTTACGTATTTGCAAAAAACTCATACACTTCGCCTCTATTTCTTAATAACGCTTTCGGCAATTTTTGTATTGACGAGCGCTTCATGTGGGACTTCTTTTTGTAATTCACCAGCGTCTTTCATAATAGTTTGAAGCTGTTTCCATTCTTCTGCATCTAATAGTGGATTTGTCGCATAAGAATGTTGCTTTTTATACCGTTCAATTACTTTTACTGTAATGTCTTTTGAAGTGTCTTTAAATAGCGGGGAAACAGTATCAGCAATCTCTTCTGGACTATGTGTATCAACCCATTGCTGTGCTTTATAGAGCGCACGTGTGAACTTTTCAGCAGCAGCTTTATCTTTCTTTAAGAAACTTTCTTTTGCCATGAATGTTGTATAAGGAACAGTACCAGATTCATTTCCGAATGAAGCGACGATATAACCTTTACCTTCTTTTTCGAATATGCTTGCAGTCGGTTCAAAGAGCTGGACAAACTCTCCAGTACCAGATGCGAAGGCATTTGCAATATTAGCAAACTCGATATTTTGAATTAAGTTCGTATCTTTACGAGGATCAATGCCATTTTTCTTTAAAACGTATTCCCCAACCATTTGCGGCATGCCGCCTTTACGCTGTCCTAAAAATGTAACACCTTTTACGTCATTCCAATTAAAAGAGTCTAGTTTTTTACGTGAAACTAAAAATGTCCCATCTGTTTGTGTAAGCTGTGCAAAGTTAATGACAGGGTCTTTCGCTCCTTGTTGATGAACGTAAATAGACGTTTCAGAACCGACGAGAGCAATATCAATTCCGCCAGATAATAGGGCGGTCATCGTTTTATCGCCACCAGCTGTTGTTTGTAGGTCAATATTTAGTCCTTCATCTTTAAAAAATCCTTTTTCAACCCCAACATATAATGGGGCATAGAAGAGAGAATGGGTAACTTCGCCGACGCGAATGTTTTGAGTTTGTTCTTTCGTACCTTCTTTTTTACTACTACAAGCAGCAAAAGTAAAAACAGCTAGTAACATGATGCAAAAAATCGCGATTAATTTTTTCACTATATAACACCTCCTAGAAGTCACTCTACAAGCATGATATGTAGGTAATCGCCCATATGTGAGTGTAGATAGCAGGAATTTTTTTGGTGGTAAAGAAGTACAAATATAAGGGGTGATAAAATGGAGTACGAATACGATGATAGCGTACATTTACATCTTGATTATTTCGGGACAGAATGTGATATGGAATCGATTGCTTATAAGAGAAAGAATGAAGACGTATGGGATGTGTATTTTAATTTTGGAGTATACGGTATTCAGAAAGACGATGTAGAGTTAGGGAGATTTATGGACGAATATGCTGGTCATTACGTTTTTTCTGTACATGCTCGCGATCTTAGCTGGGAATTTGGAAGTGCCCAGTTTGAAGAGTGGGTTTTGAAAAATCGGATAGTAGAAAAAACGCTACAAAAATAGGAGGAATTTTGTGATTGGATTTCTCATCTTATTATTTATTTTTGTGGCCGGATTTTTTATCATGCAAATGCTTATTTACCAATTTGCAAAGAAAAACATCCATAAATATACAAAAATAAAATGGTTTCATATGTGGCTACATATGAATATGAAAAAAGGTCCGAGATTAGATTCTTTTGATTTTGTAATTATAGTACTCGTATGTATCGTATGGAAAATATGGCTGCTTCCCTTTATATAATACACATACTAATCATTTTCTCTTTTATCATAAAATAACGAAAAGAACCTGTCTTGTGGCAGGTTCTTTTCGTTATATTAATAGTTGTTAAAAACGTACAACGCTTGTTTATTAATTCTTTCGTATTTTCATGTGGAATCTTTAATAGCATTAAGGATTTCTAAAAAATAGTTATTATATCATAAAGTGGAGTGCTAAAATTAAGCTTTTCAAGAATGAGTAATTTGTATGCCACAATTTAACTATTGATTAAGGAAGTATTAAGGAAATATATTTATAGTAGAAGCAAGTTTGCAGACGAAATATAGGATATATGTTATTTTAATACAAATAGTTTTTTCGATGCGAGGTGAAATTAATACATAGAAAAGAGGGAATGAATTGAAGTATGGTTCTACACTTTTTCATCTTCCAAAAAGAAATATATTAATTTCTAGCATTATAAGTAGTATGGTGACTTTATTAGTAATAACTATGCTGTTTATGATTTTAAAGGTTTTCAATTTAGACATGATGAAAGATCATTTAAATCAAAAGCTTGTTTTAAGTGTTATGATGATTTTCATATGGGGCATAACGTTTTATATTACGCATTTCAATAAAAAAGAGATGTCTATACTTAGAGCATCCCTACGAGTGCATTTTATATTATTTTTGCTAGCCCATACAGTAGCGTTATTTTATATTGTCATGCAAGTTAATATGAGTTTCATAGAGGCAATGAATTGGATTTACTTTTATAATATGCAGTTTATATTAAGTTTTGTAGTAATTTATGCAATATATATTCTTGTATATAATTTAATAGGTAAGGTTTTTCTAAGTATGGTTTTAACGAGCTGTACGTTAGTCATTTTATGTATTGTGAATTATTTGAAGCTTATTTTCAGAGGTGATCCGTTATATCCTTCTGATTTTACACAAATTACGCATATGCAATCTGTTATACCGATGGTGATGGACTATTTTAGTTGGAGTTATATTTTTGTCATTATCTTAAGTATCGTAGCTTGTATTGTAGCAGGGATATATATGAGAAGGTATATTCAAAATGTAAAGATTCATCTAGGAATAAGTGCCTTATTAGTAGTGGGATCTATTTTTGTTCTATATGCGTACGGTAATTTTGCGAATACATTTATGAATAAAGTATTTCAAAAATCAGGTGTAGATTTTGTTTTGTGGAATCAAAATGAGAACTATGCTTCAAATGGTTTTGTACTTGGGTTTATTAGCAATTTAGATACAACAGTTATGGAAAAACCAAAAAATTATTCTAAAGAAAATATGCTTCAAATAGCAAACAATATAAAAAAACAATATAGTGGAAATATAGGGAGCCAAAAGAAAAAAGAGAAACCGAATATTATTTTTGTAATGAGTGAATCGTTTTGGGATCCGACGAAAGTAACTAACCTTTCTTTTAGTGAAGATCCTGTACCAAATTTACATCATTATATAGAAAACTTTCCTGGTGGACAAACTATTTCTCCTACATTTGGGGGAAATACGGCGAACGTTGAATTTGAGGCATTAACAAGTTATTCAATGAGTTTGTTAAAGCCAGGTTCTATACCATATCAGCAGGTTATTACAAATAAGAAAGAAATTCCATCAATCCCTACGGCGTTGAAAAAAGAAGGTTATTATACAAGTGCAATTCATTCATTTGGTCGCACATTCTTTAAACGTGATGATGTATATAAGGTGTTAGGGTTTGATAAGTTTAATGCAGAGGACACGATGGAAAATGTGGATATTGATGGAGATTATATTAGTGATTTAGCGATGAGTAAAGAGATAATTGCTGAGTTAGAGAAACAAAAACAACCTACATTTATTCATGCAGTTACGATGCAAAATCATTTTCCATTTACAGAGGGCCGATTTGGTGAAAACCTAATCGAAATTAGCAGTCTAGAAAATGAAGACTCAAAGGGAGAATTAGAGACGTATACAGAAGGATTAAGACGTTCAGATGAGGCTCTTCAATATTTAATAGAGCAACTAGATAATTTTGATAGACCTACATTATTAGTATTCTTTGGAGATCATCTTCCATCATTAGGAACAAATAAATCTTTTTATAAAGAAAATGGGTATATAACGAATGAAAAAACACCGAATGAACGTTTAGCCATGGCGCAAACACCGCTATTAATGTATGCAAACTTTGATATGCCAAATGATAATTTAGGTTTAGTAAGCCCAATTCATTTTTCTAATCTTATTTTTGATTATGCAGGATTAAATAAATCCTTATTTTATCAATTTTTATCGGAATTTTACAAGGAAATACCAGTGCTTAGAGATGAATTAAAAGTTGATAAAAATGGAGAAGTAATCAATGATTTAACAAAGAAACAAAAAGAAATGTTAGAGCAATATAAAATGCTCCAATATGATTTACTCGTCGGAAATCAATATAGTAAAGATATCCTCTTTAAATAAAAGAAACAAAAAGAACTTGTATAACGATACAAGTTCTTTTTTCATAGTATTTAACGGGGTAACCAGACAAGCTGGGTTTAGGGAGTATTACCTGTACATTTAGTATATATGAAAATGTAATCGTTTTATTTGTGTATTTGTGAGAAATATGTGAATTTTATGTTTTGTGAAAAATCGATTATATTAACTTTCGTTCTTGTATTGCAGTTGTTATGCATGTAAAAATTTTATCAGTTCTTTATTTAATTCATCCGCTTGATCGATTGGTGAACCATGACCACTATTTGTAAGAGCATGTAACTGAGAATTTTTAATTCGTTGTTGCGTAAGCTCAGCACTTTTGTAAGGAATTAGTTGGTCGTGAACGCCGTGGAAGATTTTTGTTGGGACGTTAATTTTATTTAAATCTTTCGTTACATCTTCATTTGCAGCTGCTTGTAAAATTTTTATAAGGGCATAAGAAGCGGACTGCATACCGAGATAAGAAAACCATTCAAGGGTTGCAGCCCCTAAGTTTCTATTAAAAAAGGATAAAGATACATCATTTAAAAATTTTGGTAAATTAGCATACATTTGATTAATGAGAGCATCTGCTTGTTCTTTCGGTACACCGTAAGGGGACTCTTGATTTTTAACGAAAGAGGGGGAGACAGCGTCAATTAATGCGAGCTTAGAAATGCGGCGCCCATTATAGCGAGACATATAGCGAATAGAAAGAGCACCACCAACTGAGAAACCGACTAATGTAGCGTTCTCTACTTGAAGTGCTTCCAGAACAATTGCGATATCATCGGCTAATCGATCATACGTGTAACCAGTCCATGGCTTATCAGATTGCCCATTCCCTCGTATATCCATGGCGATACAGCGAAAGCCATGCTCAGGTAAAACATTGAGTTGATATTGGTACATTTGATGATTTAAAGGCCATCCGTGAACGAAGAAAACAGTCTTACTACCTGGACCAGGGTTAACGTCTTGCACAAAAATATGCACATCTTTCTCGACAGTAACAAACATAAATGTCCCCCTATTTTATGAATATACTCGATCCCAAAAGCGTTGTTTTGTCATAGCTTTAATAAATTCATTTGCTAGTCGCGTAGAGTCTTGTTCTATTAAAACACCAGGCTTTCCTTCGATATTTAAAGATTGAATAATAGAAGAGCCGTTTTGGAAGGAGCCAATCGGCTTAAAGTGATTATATGATTCTACGACAAATGAACTTGCGTTGTTAAGAAAATGATCATCCATCTTTCCGCCGATAAGAAGTAATCCATCATAAAAGAGTGGTGAGCCTGTTAAGAAAGTATCATTTACTTCCCACTGTCCATTTGGCGTTCCCTGCACTATGTCTAATTGTTCTGAAACGATCACTGGCAGTTAAAGAGTTTTCATCGTTTGAAATTTTAATACCTGTATTTGTTGTCATCTCCTTTCCTTCATTTTCACGCATGAAAGATTGGAGTTGTTCGGTCTTTTTATTTTTTTTGCCATCCATAAAAAACACCTCCGATAATATACGTATTATTCTTTATGTTTTTTATGCTTGTATATAGCATGAAGATATTGCATAGTTGGCATGATTTTCCTCAAATGTTCGATTTATCTTTGTTTGTCTATGAAAATCATTTATTATAATAAATGGTATTCTTCGAGATATTATTTTGAAGGGGTGTTGAAGTGAAAGAAAGTTTTCTATCATATAAAGAAGAAGAAAGAAATGCAAAAATCCTTTTATGGGTGTTATATGTCATTGTTATTGTATATCAAATTTTCTATGCAATCGTATTAGAAGATAAATCAATAATGGATAAGGGATACAACATAATATGGCAAGTTATTTGCGGAGTAGCAATACTGTGCGTGAATATATATTTAATGAAAAAAGAGAAGGCAAACCTTGTTAAATATGCATGGATATTTGCATACATAGGGATAGAACTCGCTAATATATTTTCGTATGTTTTTTATAATAAGGCGGCGTTTGATGCGACAAATATAATAGAAATTATTCTCATTTTCTTTGTACCTATATTTTTAAATAAAAAATTCTATGTGTTTTTACTTTCCTCTATTGTAGGAAAATATTTAATTTATTTATTTGTATTAGAGGAAGTAAAAGCATTTATGTTCCTTATTATGTATACACTTATGTTAATAGCTGCATATATCATTTTAAACCGATTTTTACAATATCTTTCAGCTGTAAAGGAAAGTATTGCGATTGCTAGTGAATCACAGAAATTAGCAGTAATCGGAAAAATGGCAGCGACGGTTGGACATGAAATTAAAAATCCACTTGCTTCATTAAAAGGATTTACGCAATTACAACGAGAGAAGCATGAAGAGGATCCTATTTATAAACGTATGATTTTTGAAATAGAAAATATGAATAATATGATAAGTGAGTTAATGGAAGTTGCTACATGCAAACCTTCTATTTATAAGAAACATGATGTAGGAAAAATTGTATTACAAGTAATAACAAGTCTTCGTGAAAAAATAGATGAATTAAACATTCAGTTTATTTCTAATGTGGAAGAAAAAACAATAGAAGTTGAATGTGATGAACGAAAAATAAGAGGAGTCTTTTTATATACGATAAAAAATGCTTTAGAGGCAATGGGACAAGGTGGTATATTACATTTACAATTAGAAAATAAAGGGAAAGAATATGTAATGATCAGTGTGATCGATAATGGTCATGGTATTAAGCAAGAAAACTTACCCCGTGTTACAGAGGCCTTTTATACAACGAAACAAGATAAAATTGGTCTGGGACTGACGGTAGCGAATCGAATTGTCGCCGAGCACCTTGGTGAGTTGCATATTTCAAGTGAAAAAGATACTGGAACGAGAATAGACATCATTCTCCCAAGGAAGTGTGGAAATACTGAAATCCAAGTGGAAGAAAAGCTAGGAGTTACCATATGAATAAAGGCTATATATTTAAAAATGAAGAAATAAAGGCGCTGAAAGCATTTTTAAGTTTATTTTTTATTATATTTTTCGTATATGATCTTGCCTATGAATTTATCGTACCGTTAATCGGTGGAGAGCAAGAAGGTGTAGGAGAGTTTGAAGATGGTTTAGGTTTATGGCTTTACTTTTTGATGGTGGTATTGTTTTGCATTGGAATATACTTTATGAAATGGAAGAATGCTTTTGCGGTAAAGTATATTATTCTAATTGGCTATAATGTATTAGATTGTATCCATAACATTATGATTTATTATGGTAGCGATGCAGAATTTGACGGTGGAAATATAGTAGAAGGATTTTTTATTTTGTTTGCACCAATCTTTGTGAATAAAAGATATTTCTGGTTAGTTCCAGCGATACTTATCGGAAAGTATGCTCTTACAGGAATCATTATTCAATCTTCTCTCGTTTTAATCCCAATGGCATTATATAGCGTATTTACTATCATATGTTGGATTATATTTTTAAGGGTTCAGTCTTACGTTCGTACGCTTGAGATGATGGACAAAGAAATAAAACAGACAGAAAAACTAGCAGCTGTTGGAAAGATGGCAACGGTTATTGGTTATAAGATTAGAAGACCTTTAGCAAACTTAAAAAAACTTGTGAATAAACAAGCAGACAAGCATCCAGAGGATAAAATTTATAGTGATATTATGAAACAAGAAGTAGATCGGATTCATATAATTGCTACAGAACTTAGTGGATTTGAGAAATCTAAATCACTAGAATCAGAAACTCATAACATACAAGAAATTATTTCTTATGTTATTCGAGTTATGGAAAAGCCAGCTTTAAAACAAGGAGTTTACATACAAGGTATTTACAGTAAAGACTTACCATCAATTACATGTGATGAAAAACGATTAAAACAGGTCTTTTTTAATTTAATCAAAAATGCAATTGAAGCAATGTCAGTTGGCGGAACAATTACGATTAAAGTTACTGTAAAAGATGGAATCATCGTTCAAGTGAAAGATGAGGGATGCGGCATTCCGAAAGATAAAATTCCAAAGTTAAATGAAGCCTTTTATACAACGAAAGAAACAGGAACTGGTCTAGGTTTAGTAGTTACAGAAAAAATTATTAAAGACCACAACGGTAAAATAAGTTTTGAAAGTGAAGTTGGGGTTGGAACGACGGTTGAAGTTATGTTACCACTGCATTAACTACAAAAAACATCACTTATTTGGAAGTGATGTTTTTGTGTTCTTCTTAGGTAGACGTTCTAAAAAAGAGGACGATAACGAAAAATAATATATTGATAGTGTAAAAAGAAAATAATGGATGTTTTACTATGAAAAATATATAATGGCTTTGTCTGTTATTTGTTGTAGTTCATTTATATTTCTATTTGTTGACCCGAATTTCGGGTCTTTTTTTATGAAATGAATTGCTATATATCAGTAATTAGAAAAACAGAATATACAGCACTTGCAGTAATTCCAGGGGTAATATAAAGGGATATAGCATCTCCTCTTGCAACTGGGTTTCCAGTTGTAATACTAGTCCAAGTTACAGTAGCGGGACCTACTGCCGGAGTAGGATTAAATACTTGAATTTGTCCTGCTCCGCTATCCGTTGGTTTAATGGAAAATACCATAGTTCCGGTAATTTTGTCAGTAGTAGTTAAGGTAATAGTAGATAGGATGTAGCTAGAAGAAGGGGTTGTGAGGTTTGTTGGGACATTTCTGCAAATATTAATCGTATAAATAGCAGCAGGTAAATTATTTATATTTATAGACGCAGAAAAGCCGACAATACTACCGGCTCCAGCAGTGACATATGGAATAACATTGGAGTCAATTCCAGGAGAACCCGCTATACGTTGAAAACCAGCATTTGTTCCTTGAAAAACAATACTTTTTGCTGAAGCACTATCGGCAGATCCCGTAGGTCCAGTGTTCCCCGTAGGCCCAGTGATGCCGGTAGGCCCGGTACTACCGGTAGGTCCACTTTCTACTAATACGATATAATCTGGAGATATATTAGGAAACCCTTGAGGTGCATCTTTTTTTACAACATAGCCACTGCCCGTATAAGTGACAACTTGTCCTTTTTTATAGTTGGGAGCCGCTGCTAGACTAAAGGTGGTAGTACTTTGGAAACCAGCTCCGGAAGGTCCAGCATTACCCGTAGGTCCGGTGTTCCCCGTGGGTCCAGTGTTCCCCGTGGGTCCAGTGTTCCCCGTGGGTCCAGTGTTCCCCGTGGGTCCGGTGTTCCCCGTAGGTCCGGTGTTCCCCGTAGGTCCGGTGTTCCCCGTGGGTCCGGTGTTCCCCGTGGGTCCAGTGTTCCCCGTGGGTCCAGTATTTCCGTTAGAACCGCTGTTGCGTCTGCCATCGCAACTAAAAAAATTACGTGGGTACATATATGTTCTCCTTTCTATATTTTCAAAATCTAGTTTTTAAAATAGAACTAATATATATATTATGAATTCTATAATTTTGTGTGGCAGATCGTCTTTTGTGTCTAGATTTCAAAAGATAGCGGGAGGAGAATTAAGTAGTGTTAGAGCCACCATTTTTCCTGAGGAAGTAAAATAACATCCACATCAAAATTCTCTTTAAACCAATCATACATCAATGTCTCTTTCACTAAATATTCAGAGGCAGAGTGTGACACACCAATCAGAGACATATTCGTTTCTTTTACATAATCCATAATGAGCGAGTATTTATGTCTGCCGTAATCATTATCGATATGGCAATGGATTTCTCCTGTAATATATGCTTCAGCACCTTTTTCTTCTGCTTCCTTCATTAAAGATACGACATCGCCACATCCAGCGATAATTGCGATTTTTTTGATGGAATCATGTCGTTTACCTTCGAAGTCTGTGTAAGGAATCTGGAAGAGTTGTTTTAGATGTTTTTGGAGTGCTTCTGTTGATGTTTCATCTATTTCACAAATAAGGCCAACTGGTTCTTGTTCTGGACCTCCATATGCAAAGTCGTCCACTACAGTAGCGTTTAATGCTTTTGCAATTGAAATACTCGTTCCATGTGTTTGATGAAAATCCATTGGTACATGACATGTATATATAGAAAGTTGTTTTTCTTTTATTCCTTGCAAATATTTTTCAGGAATTGGTAAGAAACCGCGGCCTGATCTTCCAAGCGGATCACCGCACTCCATTACAAGGGGATGATGCATAAAGAGTAAATCACCGGGTGTGGATTGTGAAATGAATGTTTCAAGAACGTCATCTGTAGGGAATACAGCTAAAAATACTTTGTTTACATTTTCAGATCCGTGCATCATAAGGCCGTTAAATAAATCTACAAAATTTGCTTCGAAAAATTGTTGCCAAGGAAATTTGATAGGATCATATACGGCTGGGATAAATCGACTAAAGGCACTATCTTTTCCGTATTTTTCAATTTGGAATAAGTGATCGAGTGATTGCTCTATTTTTTTTAAGGCTGGCATGTTTTATAATCCTCCTTAAGATGATTCTTGCTTTATGAGTTGTTTGGATTCTTCGTAGCAAAATAAGAAGCGGATAGGAAACAAATAAAACCTAGAATCCAGCTAATAGAAGGAGAATAGGGAAGTACATGCTGTAATAGCATTCCGCTAGAAATGAAGAAACTACTAAATACACCTAATAACATGGGATATCGTTGTAGTTTGAACACAGATAGTAAACATCCTTTCTCCTGCATGAACTACTCATAAAAGCTCGATTGCTGAAACTTTATCACATACATTGTATATTAGTCTTAATTTTCTGTATATAACTTTTAAGAAAAATGATGATACAATATATGAATGATAAGAGAAGAGAGGATGAAGATTAACATATGTACGTTACTGTAACAGAAGCAGCATATAAAAAGATTATGGATACGATTCCAAGTGAAGCGAAATATATAAAGTTATTTTATGATAATGAAGGTTGCGGTTGTGTTATGAGCGGAATCGTCGATTTAGTAGCTGTAGCAGAGAAAGATGAGCGCGATGTGGATATTGAATCAAGCACAATGAATTTTATCGCTGATCGTACAAAGCTTGTATTTATGGACGATAAGTTAACGGTTGATTGGCATGAAGGTGGAGGAACTTTTCAGTTGAAGAGCCCAAGCCAGTTTTATAATCCAAATATGAAATTACACGTTCGAGTATAGTAAAGGTGAGTCCAAAATGTATTTTGGACTCACTTTTTTTATTTTATAAGTCGCTATTATTGTCGATAAGTCGATATATTGAAAAAATCGCTGATATAAATGGAGTTGCGCTGATATATTTGGGAAATCGCCGATATAAATGGAGTTGCGCCGATATAATTTCATTTACCAAAACGTTTCATATAATAAAAAGATTTTTTCACATAATGAAATGTACATGTGATTGAATTTTCTGTATAATCTTCTTTGCGGAGGGGATACGCATGAGAAGATGGGGAATTGAGTTATTAATTTTAAGTGTTGTTATTATTTGGGGGATTAACTATACAATTGCGAAGTATGGACTTTTAGAATTTACAGCAATTGAGTTTACTGCACTTCGTATGATGGCGGCGGCACCGCTTCTGTTACTCCTTACCTTTTGTATTGAAAAGTCGGTTTATATGGAGCGAACGGATATACCTAGATTAATTATCGTTAGCGTTGTAGGTATTGTACTGTATCAAACGTTATTTATGGAAACTGTCAAATATACATCCGCTACAAATGCCTCTTTACTCATTTCTATTTCACCTATTTTTACAACTGCATTTGCGATTTTCTTGAAACAAGAAAAGTTTTCTTCTCGAAAGTTAATCGGTTCTATGACTGCCTTTGTTGGTGCAGCCTTAGTTTTAGTAGCAGGACATTCACTTACTAGTTCTTTTTATGGCAATGGAATTGGACTTATTACATCAATATGCTGGGGGCTTTATCCTGTTTTAGCAGGACCATTAATTAAAAAATATTCAGCATTACGTGTTACTGCATGGTCTGCATTAGTGGGTGCGATTCCGCTATTATTGTTAAGTGGTCCACATGTGTTTGTCATGCCATTTCACATTACTCACGGAATGACACTATTTGCTTTACTATATTCTATTTTCTTTGTAACAGTATTTGGTCTAGTAATGTGGTATGTTGGTGTTCAAAAAATTGGGGCGTCACATACGATGGTATATATGTATATAACGCCGCTTGTAGCGGTTCTATTTGCAGCTGTCTGGGCAAATGAATATGTATCGTTTCAACAAATCATCGGTGGAATTATCATTTTTGTCGGTCTATGGTTTGTGAAATCGGAGAAAGTAAAAGTTCATTCTATTGCAGGGGAACCTATATCAAAATAGGAAAACAGATCACCTATGATCTGCTTTCCTATTTTTTTATTTTTGGTAAGAAGATGAGAAACAAGATAGCAGTAATAAGTGGAATTAAGTTTAAAAATGGAATACGGAAGAGTGTAATAAGAATAATACCTGGAAGAAGAACACCGAGGACAGCGTAAAAAATGCTATGATTTTTCGTGTACCAATACAATGAAAGTCCAATAAGTGCAGGGATAATGAGGTGAATGAGAGCCATTAAAAAATAAATCATTAGACGCCCCCTTTATTTGTGTGCTTATTACATCATATCCGTATGTTCATAGATTGATATCATTTTTTTCATAAATGGACGAAAAAAGTTTGAAAAACCGTCACAAAATATGAGAATATGATGTTTGAAATCTTGTATAATATTATTTTCTAAAAACATTTAAACAACATAAACATACTGTTTATGTTGTTTTTAATTTGAATGAAATGAATGTAAGGAATATGAATTTGAAAGAAATTTTTTGTTGGATAGATAAGAACTAATGAAGAGAGGTACAGCATGATTAGTATGTCACTAAGATCATTTAAAATCCAATCGTATTATATACTAGGTATTTTGTTACTAGGTTGGATGTTAACACCGTTTTCAGCACACTTTTTAGGCGCTGGAATTGGGCTTATTGTAAGTATGTATTGCGTTTGGCTTTTAGGCAGAAGAATTGAGAAGCTTGGAGATAGTATTGTAAAGAAGACGAAAGCACCGACACTCGGTATGTTTAACCGTTTTGCAGCTGCCATTTTGGGTGCTATTATTATGTACGAAATTGAGCACCACATGGTTATGTGGGCGTTTGCAGTAGGGATTATGGGTGGGTATTTCTTAATCGTTGTGAATTTAGGTTACTATAGCATGAAAGATGAGAAAGAACTAACAAAGAGCTAAAAAGATAAAAGACTTCTTTTTAGATGGAATAGATGATCCAGTCACGAATAGAAGCGGTCAGGGCCTTTTTTAGCCCCATACGATGTGAAACCCGAGAGATGTAGTGAGTAGGGATATAATGTATATATTCGAAGCTGTAATTTTATAATCTAGGTCACAGATGAAGAGATTAGCGTTTCACTTTATATAAGATATAGAAAGAAGCTTACGTTTTCACGTAAGCTTCTTTTTTATGTAAGTGTGTGTAACCGTTAAGCCGCATTGGGTTTTGTCGGTGAGTACGCGAAACTTTACGGTTACACGACACTTATTCATATGAGTAAAGGGTTATTCCAACAGAAAGTTTTAATTTAAGCGATTGGACCGCCTAAGTTAATAATGTCTTCAGATACGCTGTCGAACTTTTTGAAGTTAGCTTTGAATTCATTTGCAAGTTCGATTGCTTTTGCTTTGTAAGCAGCTTTATCAGCCCAAGTTTGTTCAGGCATTAACACTTCGTCAGGTACACCTGGTACGTGAAGTGGAACTTCAAGACCGAAGATATCATGTTTAGCTGTTTCAGTTTTTGCAAGTTCACCGTTTAATGCAGCTTGAATCATTGCACGAGTGTAACCTAAGTTCATACGTTTACCAACGCCGTATTCGCCACCAGTCCAGCCAGTGTTTACTAAGAATACTTTCGCATCGTGTTTCTCGATTTTTTCACCAAGCATTTCAGCATAGCGAGATGCATCAAGTGGTAAGAATGGTGAACCGAAGCAAGTTGAGAATGTAGCTTGCGGAGAAGTAACGCCGCGCTCTGTTCCTGCTAGTTTACTAGTGTAACCACTTAAGAAATGATACATAGCTTGCTCTTTTGATAACTTACTGATTGGAGGCAATACGCCAGATGCATCAGCAGTTAAGAAAATAATTGTATTTGGGTGTCCAGCAACACTTGGCAGTACGATATTGTCGATCGCATGCATAGGGTATGCAGCACGAGTATTTTCTGTTAAAGTAGTATCGTTGTAGTCGGCGATACGTGTTTGGTCATTAATGATAACGTTTTCTAAAACAGATCCAAATGTGATTGCATCGAAAATTTGTGGTTCTTTCTCGTGAGAAAGGTTTACACATTTCGCGTAGCAACCGCCTTCAATATTGAATACACCGTTATCAGACCAACCGTGCTCATCATCACCGATTAGTTTACGGTTTGGATCAGCAGATAATGTTGTTTTACCTGTTCCAGATAAACCGAAGAATAGTGCTACGTCGCCTTCTTCACCTACGTTTGCAGAGCAATGCATAGAAAGAATATCTTGTTCAGGTAATAAGAAGTTCATAATAGAGAAGATTGATTTTTTCATTTCTCCAGCGTATTCTGTACCACCAATTAGTACGATACGTTTTTCGAATGAAACCATAATGAATGCTTCAGAGTTTGTACCGTCAACAGCTGGATCAGCTTTGAAATTCGGTGCAGAAACAATTGTGAACTCTGATTCATGAGTTGTTAATTCTTCTTCAGTTGGACGAATGAATAATTGATGTACAAATAAATTGTGCCATGCATATTCGTTAATAACTTGAATTGGTAGGCGGTAATTGCGGTCAGCGCCTGCAAATCCTTTGAAGACGAATAACTCTTCTTTTTCTTTTAAGTATTCTAAAACTTTAGTATATAATTTATTAAAATGTTCTTCAGAAATCGGTTGGTTCACAGCTCCCCAAGCAATTTTGTCAGCAACCGATGCTTCTTTCACAATAAATTTATCTTTAGGAGAACGTCCTGTATATTTTCCAGTTGAAGCAGAAACGGCACCAGTAGAAGTTAATTTCCCTTCATTTCGCATTAATACTTTTTCCACTAATTGCGGAACACTTAGTTGAATCTGTGCATTGCTTCCGTTCAATAATTCGTGTAAACCAATTTGGACATTCACAGTACTCATATTTATATACCATCCTTTTCATTTAATGAAATATTTCTCGTAATCCCCAACAAGAGTATAACACAATTATATAAATAATGTATACTATTTATTTCTTTTTGTTTGTGTGAATGCATTATTTCCCTATTAATATTTCATTTCAGGCGTATTGAGAAAAACTTTCAGGAAAATGTGAATATTAATTGACAAATGAATATCATTTCTTTAGTATAGGTTGGGACGGATACTCTCTTATCCCGAGCTGGCGGAGGGACAGGCCCGATGAAGCCCAGCAACCTCACTTGTAGTGGTAAATACAGGTGAATAGGTGCTAAAACCTGTGCGAGGCTACAGGTCTCGAACGATAAGAGCGAAGGGCAAAAAGCAGTATGCAAGTAGCAAATTAAACCTTTCCTCTATGTAAAGTAGGAAAGGTTTTTCTGTATGCTTGTGTGGGAGAATAAATGTATGTCGCAGTTTGTGGCAAATTAAGGATGAGTTCCGTACAATATATACAATTACTGTAGGGAGGTTTACCACATGACAAAAAAACGTCATCTGTTCACATCTGAGTCTGTAACTGAAGGACATCCAGATAAAATTTGTGACCAAATTTCTGATTCAATTTTAGATGCGATCTTATCAAAAGACGCAAATGCACGTGTAGCTTGTGAAACAACTGTAACAACTGGTTTAGTATTGGTAGCGGGGGAAATTACGACTTCTACTTACGTAGATATTCCAAAAATCGTTCGTGAAACAATTCAAGGCATTGGTTACACACGCGCAAAATACGGATTCGATGCAGAAACTTGTGCAGTTTTAACATCTATCGATGAGCAATCTGCTGACATCGCTATGGGTGTTGACCAAGCGCTAGAAGCACGCGAAGGTCAAATGACTGACGCTGAGATTGAGGCAATTGGTGCAGGAGACCAAGGTTTAATGTTTGGTTTCGCATGTAATGAAACACAAGAGTTAATGCCACTTCCAATCTCGCTTGCTCACAAATTAGCTCGCCGTTTAACTGAAGTACGTAAAGATGATACATTATCATACTTACGTCCGGATGGAAAAACGCAAGTTACAGTTGAGTATGATGAAAATGGTAAACCAGTACGTGTTGATACTATCGTAATTTCTACACAACATCACCCAGATGTTACATGGGAAGAAATCGATCGCGACTTAAAAGAGCACGTAATTAAAGCTGTAGTACCAGCAGAATTAATGGATGGAGAAACGAAATTCTTCATTAATCCAACTGGCCGCTTCGTAATTGGTGGACCACAAGGTGATGCTGGTTTAACAGGACGTAAAATCATCGTTGATACTTACGGTGGATACGCTCGCCACGGTGGCGGTGCATTCTCTGGTAAAGATGCAACGAAAGTTGACCGTTCTGCAGCATATGCAGCTCGTTATGTTGCGAAAAACATCGTAGCAGCTGGTCTTGCTGAAAAAGCAGAAGTACAACTTGCATACGCAATCGGTGTAGCACAACCAGTATCAATTTCAGTTGATACATTCGGCACTGGTAAAGTATCTGAAGACGTACTAGTAGAGCTAGTTCGTAACAACTTCGATCTTCGCCCAGCTGGTATTATTAAAATGCTAGACTTACGTCGCCCAATTTACAAACAAACAGCAGCTTACGGCCACTTCGGACGTACTGATGTAGATCTATCATGGGAACGTACAGACAAAGCAGCAGCTTTAAAAGAGCAAGCTGGTCTATAATATATGAAAAAAAGCTTTGCGCGGTGAGCGCAAAGCTTTTTTTATTTATAATTACGTTGGAATAAAGCGAAGAGTTCAATGTCATGCCAATTGCCATTGCGGAATATAGCTTCTTTACAAGTTCCTTCATGTTGAAAACCGAGTGATTTATATAATTTAATTGCTCTATCGTTAAAAGAAAATACTCGTAAAGAAAGGCGATGTAAATTTAATTCTAAAAATGCATAATCCAATAATAAGGTGAAAGCTTCCTTCCCATAACCTTGCCCCCAGTAATCCTTGTTACCAATATCAATAATACATTCAGCGTTTCGGTTATACGAATCAATATGAATTAAAGAAGTAATACCAATTGAAAGATGCGTAGATTTTTCTTCAATGATATAGCTCTTAGAGTCCGAAGAATGAATAAATTGCTGGCAAAGTTTTTCTGTGTCTTGAAGGGAATATTTATCAAGAGTGAGCGTAGTTGAACTCATAACGTCTATATCATTATGCCATTTATAATATGTTAGAATATCATCTTCGGAAAACTTTCGTAACTGGATACGGTTTGATTCAAACAATGTAAGTCCTCCTTTTGTATTTCCTTTTCACATGATTTACAAAGGATTGATTTCTTCTGGAACATATGTAATCAACCTTTCATTTGACGTGCTTTACCTGCGCAAAAGGCACTACTTAGTAAAAATAGTGTCGCGAATATAATGCTTACTAATGTAGCGTATGGAATTGCGCCTTTTAAGGAAAAGCCGACAGTGATTGAAGCGATGAATAAGAGGATAAATGTTGTTGTTAATTTTTTATAAAGTTCCATACTATGTAGACCTCCAATTTATTTTTTAGTACAAGTTTTAAAATTGAATTCTATTATGTAGAAAATATAAAGAGTAGCTAAAGATATGTAGTCTAGGAGTATAAGAAAGGGCACTTTCCTTTTTGTGGGTTAGTATACTTATATTGTATCATGGCGCATGATTGGCTTCATACATAATTGTGTAAAGGTATGTATGATAAAATGAAGAAAAGTCTTTAAGAAAGGAAAGATAAAAAATGAGTGTAACTGAACATAAAAAACAAGCTCCAAAAGAAGTGCGTTGCAAGATCGTGACGATTTCCGATACACGTACGGAAGAAACAGATAAGAGCGGACAACTATTACATGAATTGTTAAAAGAAGCGGGACATAAAGTAACTTCTTATGAAATTGTAAAAGATGATAAAGAAAGTATTCAGCAAGCAGTGTTAGCTGGTTATCATAAGGAAGATGTAGATGTTGTATTAACAAATGGCGGTACTGGTATTACGAAACGCGATGTCACAATTGAAGCAGTATCAGCGTTATTAGATAAAGAAATTGTTGGATTTGGTGAGCTGTTCCGTATGATTAGTTATTTAGAAGATATCGGAAGCAGCGCAATGTTAAGTAGAGCGATTGGTGGTACAATTGGGCGCAAAGTAGTCTTCTCGATGCCAGGGTCTAGCGGAGCGGTTCGCCTTGCGATGAATAAATTAATTTTACCGGAATTAGGTCATATTACATTTGAGCTGCATCGCCAATGAGTAAGTATGCTGGAATTGTATTAGCAGGTGGTATGTCGAGTAGATTCGGTGAGCCGAAAGCGTTAGCAATTTGGAAGGGAACTACTTTTGTTGAGCATATTGTGAAAGTGATGGGAAATACTTTGCAAGACATTGTAGTAATTAGCCATACTGATATAAAAGAGCGAGTAGAGCAATTCGTACAAGTACCTGTTATAGAAGACATTCCGCACTATAAAGGGAATGGACCGCTGGCCGGCATTGTATCAGGAATGGAATACATAGAAGCAGATTGGTACGCTATTATGCCTTGCGATGCACCAAACGTGTCGCATGAATGGTTTACCATTTTACTAGAGCAAACGAACAATGAATATGATGCGGTTGTACCTATTATTAATGGAAGAAAACAACCGCTACTTGCGGCGTATCATAACCGCGTGAAAGAAAAGATTTATGCTTTACTTCAGGAAGAAAAAAGAAGTATGGGGCAGCTTTTATCACAATGTAATGTGAAGTATGTTTCTGGAGAAGATGTACAAGCGAATGCGGATTGGTTTATAAATGTAAATACGAAAGAAGAATATGTGCAGGCTCAAAAAGACCTTTCAAATGAATGAAAGGTTTTTTTGATATACAGAATTGGGGAACAATTGCTGTATAAAGGTATGTGAGTAAGTTGATTTTAAGGGGAATTCTTAAAATCATTATACAGTTAAAATACTGTATAACCATATATTAATTTTTATGGGTTTTTATTACAAGTCTGTTTAGTTATGTTTATTTTTGATATAATTAATATAGAAATAAAACAATGCTTAACCTTATGTATCATTTATTAAACTAAAATTTATGACCATGTAATAAACTCCCTTCGTTTTTTTGAAGGGAGTTTTTCTATTTAAGCAAGCAACTCTGATGCGTTATGCTGAAGGACTTCTTCATATTGGTTAAGCAAGCCACGAAAGATCTCATCCCAGCTCTTTGATTTCGCAAAAGAGGAAGCTGCTATTCCCATCTGCTCAAGTTTTTCTTCATTTTGTAATAAAAAATAAATGGATGATAGAAATGCATCTTCATTTTTAGGCGGACAAAGAACTCCCGTTTTTCCATCTGTAATAATATTTTTAACCCCGCCACTATTTGCACCAATAACAGGTGTACCGCATGCGAGTGATTCAAGTACGACATTTCCGAATGTTTCAGTAGCTGATGGAAATACCATTATGTTAGAACAAGCATATGCTTCAGCTAAATCTGCACTTTGTAAATAGCCAGTAAAAGTGATATTTGTTTTCGGAACAGCTTCACGTAAACTTGTTGCTAGAGGACCGTCTCCTGCTATAAGCCAATGAATGTCGCTTCGAGTATGTGCTGATTTAACGATAAGATTTTGCAACGTATCAATATCTTTCTCAGGAGCAATTCGTCCAACGTAGGAAAGGACGTACTTCGCTGTAATATTATATTTTTTTCGGAATAGGTCTGTATTGTAAGCTGGATGAAAGAGTGTGCAATCTACACCACGTCCCCATATAGAGAGGGTCTGAAAGCCTTTATGTTTTAATTGATGTAATGTTTCAAAGGAAGGTACAAAATTTTTTTGCATATGACTATGAAACCATTTTAAATAGTTCCAAAGCATATTGGAGAGGAATTCGATTTTGTAATAACGTAAATAGGCATCGAAATCAGTATGATAAGAACCGACAACTGGGATGTTTAACTTTTTTGCATAATACAATCCACAAAGTCCCATGTTGAAAGGTGTGGCAATGTGAATAATGTCAGGTTTAAAGGAAAGTAGTTCCCGTTTAATACGTGGAGTAGGAAAAGAAAAACGACATTCTGGATATAATATTGTTAACGGGATACTTCTCATCTTATTCACATTCGCTACAAAATTATCTTCAGCTGTATGCTGAGGGGCGAAAACAGAATAGGCGATCTGTTCTTTCTGAAAATATCGTGTTAATCGCTCTAACGTTTTCGCAACCCCGTTAACTTGTGGCGTAAAAGTATCGGTAAAAATGGCGACTCTCATCATATCACTCCTTTATGTGAAAAGTGGGATGAATTGATAAAAAGAGATGATGCCAGAGCAAGTGCCAAGGCACATACCGACGAATACATCTGACGGATAGTGAAGTCCTAAATAAATACGTGAAATACCTACGCATAATGCTAACGGTAATAGGAAAGCAAGTAAGCTTGGATTATAGCAAATAAATGGAATGAAGACAGAGAAAACGGCTGTTGTATGACCAGACGGGAAAGAGTGGTCTTTTAATGGATGGACTGGATATTTTGCATCCTGAATTGTTAAATAAGGACGTTTTCGTGGATAACATCTTTTTAATATTTGTACAGGAATATGGCTTATTGCTAAAGAAATAGCAGTTGCAATTGCTGCTTGATGTAAAGTACCTTTTGCAAAAATTAAAAAGAAAAGTGTGAGTGCGATGGAGAAAGTCGCGCCACCGATATGAGTAATATTGCTGAAAAAGATATTTAATGTTTTTTGATCAAAGTAGCGATTAATTCCTTTGAAAATGTAACATTCTATTTTATATAATCCACTGACCTTCATGAAAATTCTCCTCCCTCGTTTACATATATATGGAGATATTAGCTTTTATTTTAATAAGATTTTGTTGAGGGAGTAATAATGTTTTGTAAAGAAAAAGTTAGATTTTATATAAAAAAAGCTGCCAATCTTATGGCAGCGGAAATTTACTTCTGTAATGATTTATAATATTGACCTTTTTCAACGTATTGCGTGCGAATACGCTCCATATCTTTACGGTCTTCTGCTGTTAATTCACGAATGACTTTCGCGGGACGACCGAAAGCTAACGTGTTTGGTGGAATTTTCTTTCCTTGTGAAACGAGGCTTCCAGCGCCGATAAAAGCTCCTTCGCCAATTTCAGCACCATCTAATATAATGGATCCCATTCCAATTAAAGCATCTTTTTTAATATGACAACTATGTAAAATAACTTGATGCCCAACTGTAACATCATCTTCTAAGATAAGAGGATACTGAGGGCTTTGGTGGAGTGTACATTGGTCTTGTACATTTACTCGGTCTCCAATGATCGTTGGTGACACATCACCACGGATGACTGTATTAAACCAAATACTTGATTCCTCGCCAACGTAAACATCGCCTGTAATCGTAACATAGTCAGCGATAAAAGCACTACTCGCAATTTTCGGTTTTTTTTCTTTGTAAGGATATATCATGTAAAGTCTTCCTTTCCTAGAGACTAGTTTTAGTGTATCAAATTATGAGAAAGAGTGAAATGGAGGAGAGCCGTATGTGGAATTATGAAGCGGAGGAAGCAAAGGCTGTCATTGTTATTGTGCACGGCGCAATGGAATATCACGGACGTTACGAAGCCGTTGCGGAAATGTGGAATCATATCGGCTACCACGTCGTGATGGGGGATCTTCCGTCACATGGAACGACTTCAAGAAATAGAGGACATATTGATTCATTTGATGAATACATAGAGGAAGTTAAACTATGGGTGAAAGAAGCAAGAAAGTATAGGTTACCTATTTTTCTATTCGGTCATAGTATGGGTGGTCTTATTGTCATTCGTATGATGCAAGAAACGAAGAGAGAAGATGTAGAGGGTATTATTTTGAGTTCGCCTTGTTTAGGGGTAGTGACTGGACCCTCTGCTCCGCTTCAATTTGCTTCAAAAATATTAAATGTTGTGGCTCCAAAATTGCAATTTGCAACGAATCTTACGGTGGAAATGTCAACACGTAACCACGAAGTGAGAGATGCAATGGAGAATGATTCTTTGTTCTTGCGCAAAGTATCAGTACGTTGGTATAGTGAATTGATTAAGTCTATCGAAATCGCTCATAAAAAAATAGATGATTTTCCAGATGTTCCGCTCTTGCTAATGCAAGCTTGTGAGGATAAACTTGTAGATAAAACACGTGTCCGCACTTGGTTTGATAATGTTAAAATAAGTGATAAGGCTTTTAAAGAATGGCCGAATTGTTATCACGAGTTATTAAATGAGTATGAGCGTGATGAAATTTTGAGTTATATTCAGTCATTTACTGAAATGCATGTCAATAATATAGTAAAAACAAACAAATAAATCATTATTTGTACATTTAATAGAGGAGATGAAGGAAGAAGTGAACGTACCGAGTAATCCCATAACGCTCATGGCGAAAGTATACCGTGATGTGTTTCCGGTTGTACACCATGAGCTAGCGATGTGGAAAGAGCGTGCCTACCATATTCCGAATGATGAGCTTCATAGTCAGGCAATCGCAAGTATTGAGCATAAAACGTTTCATTGTGAGGGCGGTGGCATTTTAGCTCTGCTAGCAAATGAACACCGAGAAGAATGTATTCGTTTTATCGTAGCGTATCAAACGATCAGCGACTATTTAGATAATTTATGTGATCGCAGTACATCACTTGATCCAAATGATTTTGCCGCACTGCATGAATCGATGTTAATGGCATTATCACCTGAAGTAGAAGGTGGCGGTAATTATTATCGTTATCGTGATGATCAAGATGATGGTGGTTATTTAGATGAACTTGTTGAAACATGCCAAGATGTTTTAAAGAAAACGAAGCACTATGACAAAATTGCTCCTGTTCTTCATGAACTTGCTTGTTATTATTGTGATTTGCAAATTCATAAACACGTGAAATTAGAAGAAAGAGAGCCGCGCCTGAAAAATTGGTTTGAAGCACATAAAGAAAACTTACCTGAGATGAGTTGGTTTGAATTTTCAGCATGTGCCGGTTCTACACTTGGAATTTTCTGTCTTATAGCATATGCATTTCATGATGAATTACATGATGAAGATATTGCGAAAATTAGACAAGGGTACTTCCCTTACGTACAAGGACTTCATATCTTACTTGATTATTTCATTGATCAAGAAGAAGACCGCGCCGGCGGGGATTTGAATTTCTGTAGTTATTATGAAAACGAGCAAGCAATATTAGATCGTATGAAACACTTTGTAGAAGAAGCAGAGAAGAGCATTGGTGATTTGCCTCATGCGAAGTTTCATCGCCTTATAAGCCGAGGGTTACTTGGTATTTATTTATCAGATCAAAAAGTATCAGCACAAAAGAATATGCACAAAATGGCACGGCGCATTGTAAAGTACGGAGGCCTCACTTCACGATTCTTCTATTGGAACGGGAAGATGTACCGAAAGAAAACAGCGCAGTGATGAAGAAAACCACTCATGTAGAGTGGTTTTTTGTTATAATATGGTAAAGGTGGTGGTGGAAATGAAGCGATTGTTTCAAAAGCTATATGACAATATTGAAGTAACATTACTTGTGCTACTTTCCATTTCATTTGTAACTGGAATGTATATGATGATGAATAAAACCGGCGGTCCTACAACGATGGATTATGTAGCTCAAATTATCATTGCATTGATTATTATAGTAGATATTGTTTTTTTAATAAGTGGTAGAAAAAAAGAGAACAGTAAATAAAAAGCATTTGTACACGATGGTACAAATGCTTTTTCATTATGATCGTATTTTTAAAAATACATATATGAGAAGTTCAATTGCAAAAATAACTAAAACAGATAGTCCAAATAAAGGCATGACAGCGCCTAGTATCACCATCATGATAAAGAAAACGAATATACTTTTCTTATCTCTTTGTTTTGGAGGTGCTGCTAATTTTCCTTTCGGCTTTCTTGCTAACCACATTTTTATTCCGTAATAAATGAGAAGTAGTAGAGATAATGTCGTTAGTAAGCATAATATTTTATTTGGCCATCCGAATAAATGTCCTTCATGAAGCGGGATACCGTAAGTGAACCATTGTGCAAGTAATCCATAATCACGATAGTCCGTTTTTGAAATGAGCTCCCCGCTATATTGGTCAAAGTAAGCTGTTATCTCTTCATTTGGTGCAACATGCATACCTGTAATACCAGAACCGCTCGATTTCGAAACAGTGAATACACCTTTCGGATCAGCTGGTAGTGAAATAACATATGGCTTCTTTATTTCAATTCCTTTTTGTAATTCATCGACAGAAATTGCTTTCGGTTCATTTGAATTTGATTCAGGCGGAGCTTCTTTTCTTGTTGCCCACGGCAATTCTTTTACCTTTGATTCAGGCGGAGCCATGTACAATTTTGGATATCCGAGTGATTCATTTGACGATGCGATTTTATAAATTTGGTTCCCCATAAATCCTGACCATGGCAATCCAGATGCGACTAGCAGAAAGAGAGGAATTGTAAATATAATACCGATAATAGAATGACGTCTTTTTGCTTTTTCTCGCTTATTGGATGATGGTGTGTTTTTGAATTGTCGTATACTCATGTACAATCCGGTTACGATTAAAAAGATTGTCCAGCATGCCGCGAGTTCTACAGTATAGTTTACGACAGTGCCACCAACTAAAAGAGAACTATGTAATTCCCTCATTATATTGGCAAATGTTTCACTTGCGTTTTGATCCCCAACAATTTGATTATTACTATCTAAATACACATATTTTTGTTGCCCAGTATACTCATTTGCAATTGTAAGTCTCGTATTATAATCCCCATTAAACTCACTAATTTTCGCCACGCTATAATGTGGATATTTTTTCTCTGTTAAGGAAATAGAATCAGACATCGAAATAGATTCTGTTTGAGCACTCTTCCCAAAATATAAATCTTTATAGATGAAATCTTCAACTTCCTCCCGAAATAAATACCCAATTCCGCTCAGTGACAACGTAATAAGAAGCGGCGTAATAAAAAGCCCAGCATAAAAATGCCAACGCCAAAAAATGTAATGAAGCGAACGATTTACTTTCATACTTTCAGTTCCCCTAACCTTCCCTATATGAATAACTACTTATTTAATATAGCGAGATTAAGTGTGATTACTTTGAAAGAATTGTGAAGAAAGTTAAAAGTTTTTAGGATGATTTTCATAAAACATAAAACACATTTCAAAAGGGATGTTTTCTATGTTTATGAAGATTTCTTTGTATTTGATAGATACATCCTAACAACCGCATTAGCAAGACATTGAGAGGAATCAACAAAATCCTCACTCGCCACCACATTCAAATCGGTGCATGCGATAATTACCGTATCAACTTCCTCTCTCAATTGTAAAACGAGCGCATTCCACAATTCGCGAGCTTCTTCAACCTCCCCAGATTTAATATAAGTAATGATTTGATTAATCATTTCCTGCCATTTTTCATGATGAATGTACTCTATATTACGTTTTGCAATCCCATCTTGGTAAATCCCAGCTTGAACAGTTGCTTCTGTTGCGAGAAGAGCGACTCTTTTTGTATTTTCAGGAATTGCTTGTAACGTTTCATCGACTATATTTAAAATCGGGATAGAAAGCGAACGCTGTAATTCTTCAAAATAAAGATGCGCCGTATTGCACGGCATAGTGATAAAGCTTGCGCCAGTACTTTCAAGTTTTTGTGCTCCGTCAATAATCGCCTTTTTCATCGCTTCGTGATCAATAGGGCGATCCATGTAAAACGGTGTTGGGCACGAATAGATCATCATATGAGGAAAGTCCATATCATACTTTGCTCCGTATATTGTTTGGCACCTTGCTACAACTGTATCGACGAATGGCCCAGTTGATTTTGGTCCCATTCCTGCTAGTATTCCGATCATTGTTTCGTCTCCTTTAAGAATGTTTACATCCATTATATAGGAGAATAACAAAAAGACGTGCAGTGAGTACACGTCTTTTTTTGTTATGTTTTGTCGAACAATCGATATATCCGAGAAATCGTTGATATATTGTAAGTTATGATAGATATATCGAAAAAATCGTTGATATATCCCGAGTTACGATAGATATAATTGAAAAATCGTTGATATATTACCCCGCATTAACGGGCAGTAAAACTCCCACCTTAAAATTCGCCTGGAGCAAAGAGGTTAGGTGGGAGATAAACTGCCCATAAATGCCCGATTGGTTCAACTAATAATCAGTGGGGATGCCCCCACTGATTAAAGTTTCACTTTATCGCTTCTCAATCGCCACAATAAATGGCGGGTTATTTTGCTGGTTAATGAAGCCGTAGCGCAGTACGTGTGCTTGTTTTTGGTCTAATTCTTCGGCAAATTTGAGAACAGCGTCGCGTTCTACTTGTCCTTCTGGGTGTCCGTGGTAAATAACAAGGACGATGATACCTTCAGGTGCCATTACTTCTAATAATTGTTCGATCGCTGAGATTGTTGAGTTCGGTTTTGTAACGATATGCTTGTCTCCGCCTGGAAGGTAACCTAAGTTGAAAATTGCGCCTGTTACTTTTCCTTTTGCATCTTCTGGTAATACGGATAGAAGTGTATCGTGACTATCGTGAACTAAAACAGTACGTTCGAAAAGTTCTTTTTCTTTTAGACGAGTTGTTGAGCTTTCAATTGCCTCTTTTTGAATATCAAATCCAAATACTTTTCCGTTATCTCCAACGATTTCAGCTAGGAAGCAAGTGTCATGGCCGTTTCCTAAAGTTGCATCTACAGCGTAATCGCCTTCTTTTACTGCCGTTTGCAGAAGCGAGCGAGCAAACGGTAATACACGTTCTAATTTCATTTTTGTTTCTCCTCATTTGCATATTTTCCTTGCCAGCTTCCGCGGCGTACAAATTCTGCATCAATGGAATTTAATACTTCCCATTTATTTAAGCTCCACATTGGACCAATCATTAAATCAGGCGGACCGTCACCTGTGATACGGTGCACAATTACGTCTTCTGGAATAATTTCAAGTTGGTCAACAACGAGACTTACGTAATCCTCAAGAGAAAGGAACTCGAGTTGTCCTTTTTCATATTGCTTCACCATTGGCGTTCCTTTTAATAAGTGAAGTAAGTGGAGTTTAATTCCTTGTACATCAAGCTTCGCTACTTCACGAGCTGTTTCCATCATCATGTCGTAATCTTCAAGTGGAAGGCCGTTAATAATATGAGAACAAACTTTAATGCCGTGCTTACGTAATTTATTTACACCTTCAACGTAAGAAGGATAATCGTGAGCACGATTAATAAGATTTGCAGTACGTTCATGGACGGTTTGTAGTCCGAGTTCAACCCAAAGGTAAGTGCGTTTATTTAAGTCCGCTAAATATTCAACAACATCGTCCGGTAAACAATCTGGACGAGTCGCAATAGAAAGACCGACAACGTCTTTTTCTGCTAGAAGCGGTTCGAATTTTTCTTTTAACACTTCAAGTGGTGCATGTGTATTTGTGTACGCCTGGAAATAAGCGATACATTTTCCATCTTTCCACTTTGAGCGCATTTTTTCTTTCATTTCATGATATTGCGTTATAACATCATCGCGGCGATCGCCAGCGAAGTCACCAGATCCAGCAGCACTGCAAAATGTACAACCGCCATAAGCAACTGTACCGTCACGGTTCGGGCAATCAAAGCCAGCATCTAATGAAACTTTAAAGATTTTTTCACCAAATTCATTTCGTAAATGATAATTCCATGTATGATAACGTTTATTGTCGTTTGTATATGGAAAAGGGTTTTGAACCTTCATTACTTTCCCTCCTAAGCCGAGTCAAAATGAAACAAAATCCATTATAACATACTCATAAGGTTCAGATGGAAGGGACACACTAAAGGGGAATTGAAGCAAGGAGGGACAATTATGGCAGAGCGTCAATCACTTGAATCGTATATTACACAAGCGGAACAAGCGGTGGAATATGCGAAAGAACAATTAGACCAAGGTATGAGACAAGAGCATTATAATACGATGGAGTATTCGGATGCGCAGTTACAATTAGAACAAGCGTATAACGATTTACAAACGATGCAACAACATGCAAATGATGAGCAACGTGAGCAATTAAATAGAGCACGTATGGCAATTCGCCAATTGCAACATCAAATGATTATTACACCGCACTAATAAGGAGTGAATGTAATGGCGAAACGTTCAGATCAAAATAACCCAGAACAAAAAACGCAAAATGGACATAACGCTGAGTTTTCGAATGAACTTGATCCGATTGTTCAAGTAAAACAGCGTAATAGTAAAAAAGGACAACCTCAAAAATCGAAACAATCAGAGTAGACCAGGTCGCAATATGACCTGGTTTTATTTTGCTATATGACAATAATGTAAGATTCCTGTAAGGTTTGTCGATAGTTGTGAGCAGCTTTCTCCAGTAGAGTAAGAAAGGATTAAGTTTTATACAAGGAGTTGCTTTATGGGGAACAATATTATAAACAAGCGAATTGATGAGTTAGATTACATTCGTGGCTTTGCACTACTAGGGATTATTTTAGTAAATATTTTAGCACTACTTAATATTAAAACTCCAGATCCTAATACAGTAGATGCTAGCTATCAAAGGTTTCTATACTTATTTGTAGAAGGTCGTTTCTTCTCGATTTTCTCATTCTTATTTGGAGTGGGATTCTATATATTCATTACAAGAGCGATTGCGAAAGGGAAAAATGGATATGTTCTATTTTTCCGCCGCGTAGTTGCATTATTTATTTTTGGTTTGATTCATTACATGTTTCAGCCTGGAGAAGCGTTAACGTTATATGCAATTTGCGGATTAATCGTTTTACCGTTTTATAAAGCGAAAAAACAAGTGAACTTAGTAATTGGTCTTATTTTGACAATAGCCTTTAGTGTAATGGGTGTTAAAGAACTATTACCACTTGGTTTAATTTTATTAGGTCTTGCTGCAGGACAATATCGTGTATTTGAAAATCTTTCGCAAAATATAAAGAAAGTCGCTATTTTTACAGGCATTATGTTTGTTTTAAGTGTCATAGCTGTATGGTATCAATATGGACACGTGCCTGCTGGCCCATTTGTAAATATGATATTGATGAATGAAGACGGAACAATGGATGCTGCAAGCCAGTTTCTAAAAATTGGTATTACTGTTGGACCAATTATTTCAGCTTTCTATGTAGGAGCATTAATTTTATTACTTCAGTTAAAACCAGTTCAAACATTATTAGCACCATTGAAATACTATGGTCGTATGGCTTTAACAAATTATATCGGACAAACGGCAATGATTTTAATTGCCGGTAGTGTATTTAACTTTGCAGGTAACTTAACTTACATGCAGACTTTATATGTATGTATTGCAATTTATGCAATTCAAATTGTATTTAGCGTAATTTGGATGAAAATCTTTAAAATGGGTCCATTAGAATGGATTTGGCGTGTTATTACGTACTGGACGGTAACACCTTTAAAGAAATAGAGAGAGAAGTGGGCTGTTCCTTTTGTGGAGCAGCCTATTTTTATTTTCAGCTTTTGTAGTTGCGCCGATATATTTGAAAAATCGCCGATATAATTTCATTTACCAATTCGATATGTCACTAATATTCAAAGTAGTAAAAGCCAAACTTACACGCCCACCTTCTTTATATTACAAAAGTGTAAGGTAAATGTAATGTTAACAAATAGCAGTTCACCTCCAAAAGGCGCAAAATAGGTAATGGAAAAACAAGCGTAGGAGGATATATATGACGAAACCAGTTGTAGACGTGAAAAACGTTCAAAAAGTGTACGGTAAAAAAGGTGAGAACCAATCACACGCGTTAAAAGGTGTGTCATTCTCAATTCAAGAGGGTGAGTTTGTTGGAATTATGGGACCATCTGGTTCTGGTAAAACGACATTATTAAATGTAATTTCAACATTAGATAAAGCAACGGGCGGCGTTGTTGAAATTGCGGGTACGGATATTACAAAAATGAAGCAAGGTGAGCTTTCTGATTTCCGTTCACAAAAATTAGGATTCATCTTCCAAGATTTTAATTTGTTAGAAAACTTATCTATTTATGAAAACATTGCACTTCCACTTTCCTTGCAAGGTGTTCCATCACGTAACATTGGACCAAAAGTCGAGAAAGTAGCGGATATGTTAGGGATTACAGAAATACTTCAAAAGTACCCATCTGAAGTATCTGGTGGGCAAAAGCAACGTTCGGCAGCAGCGCGTGCTTTAGTGCATGAGCCGGCAATTATTTTAGGGGACGAGCCAACAGGAGCGCTTGATTCTAAAAATGCAACGAGTTTACTTGATGCGATGACAAACTTAAATAAAGATCAAGGCGTATCTATTATGATGGTTACACATGATCCGTACAGTGCAAGTTACTGTCAGCGTATTTTATTCATTCAAGATGGTGAGCTATATAAAGAAATTCACCGCGGCGGTACACGTGAAGAGTTTTATAAAGAAATTTTAGATGTGCTTGCGGACTTAGGCACACAAAAAGCGTAAGAAAGGAGGTTCTAGAGCATGTTATTCAAACTTTCCATGTCAGGGCTAAAGAGTAAGCTAAAAGATTATATCGTCTTACTTGTTGGTCTTGTCATGTCGATCTCAATTTTTTATATGTTTCAAACGTTAGCACTAAATGAATCATTTCTTGAATCTAATTCAGTGATTAAATCAATCGGATTTGTATTCCAAGCAGGTTCATTTTTATTAGCAATCATAACGTTCTTCTATATTTTATATGCGAACTCTTTCTTACTATCTCTTCGTCAAAAAGAGTTTGGTATGTATATGATGTTAGGAGCAAAAAAGCATAAAGTTACATTACTTATGTTTATTGAGACAATTGTATTAGGCGCCGCGTCTCTTGCAATTGGAATTGCAGTTGGTGTAGGACTTGCAGAAGGTATCGGTCAATTATTAATGAAACAATTAGAATTTGCTGGTGAAGGCTATAAAGCATTTTACCTCCCATCTATGACTGTTACTTGCATCTTCTTCTTTGCATTATTTGTACTATCAGCAATTATGAACAGTATTAAATTATCACGTATTTCTGTATTGCAACTTGTACATGCAGATGCACAAACAGAACGTGTTGCAGTAAAAGGGAAAATGACAGGTTTAGTTGCCTTCCTTGCGGTTATTTTATTAGGAATTGGCTATGCATCAATGATTTATATGGAAAAATTAAGAGAGATGGGAATCCTTATTGCATTAATTACAACAACAGCTGGTACTTACATGTTATTTGGATCACTTCTTCCAGTTATTATTAAAAAGTTAAAAAGTAATAAAAAGCGTAGTGAAAAAGGACTTAACGCTTTTACATTTGCACAATTAAATTTCCGTATTAATAACTTAACAAAGGTACTTGCAACAGTAGCGATGTTAGTTGCTCTTGGAGCTGGTGCAATTTCAGGTGGTATGGCGTTTAAAAATAACGTTATAAAAATGGTTGATGGTTTAGTAATCTATGATTCAGTAGTTCATAATCCGACAGCTGAAGAAAAGAAAATTTTAAACGGTATTACATTTAAAGAGAAAAGCGAATATCGTTACAAAGTAGATGATAAATACGTTTACTATGTAAAAGAAGATTTAGAGAAAAATCGTCCTTTAGTAAAAGATATGGAAAATATGAAGTCGATGAAGGATTTAGTAAATACGAAGAAGGCTGCACAGGAATTACCAGTAGGTGCAGTTTCTAGAGAAATGAATGAAAAAGATGCGAACGCTAAAGAACTTCCAGAAGAATGGGTAGATGCTTTTAGCACAATTCATCCATATTATATATACGAAGATCATGCAATTAAAATTGTAGATCAAAAAATGTACGATGGGATAAGTGGTAAAGAAGGTATAGCATTTATCGGAAAAGCAGATGATTTCTTAACATATACAAAAGAATGGAAAAAACTTGACGAGTTGCAATTAGATAAATATAAAAATGTAACAGCTGAAAGAATGAACAGTAAATATCAATCTTACGACATGTTCTATGGTGTTGCGAGCGGAACAGTGTTTATGGGCTTCTTCCTTGGAATTGCTTTCTTAGCAATGATGGCAAGTTGTTTAATGTTCAAAATTCTTTCTGGTGCATCAAAAGATATTACACGTTATCAAATGCTTCGTAAAATCGGGGTGCGCCGTGAATTATTAACAAAATCAATTTATAAAGAGTTATTCTTAGTATTCCTATTCCCAGCAATTGTAGGTATTGCTCACGTATTAGTTGGTATGAATATTTTCGGATTTATTTTACTTGATCCGTACTTCCGTATTTGGGTACCAATCGTAATTTTCGTAGTTATTTACACGATTTATTACCTTATTACAGTTCAATTGTATAAAGGAATTGTTCTTCCGAAAGAAGATTAATAATAAAAACCGAGCAAAAACGCTCGGTTTTTATTATTTTCAGAAAAAACGCTTTAATGTTACTGAAATGTATAATATGATGTAAGTAAGTAACGTAATATAAAAGTAGAAGTAGCTGTATAAGGAAAGGAGGAATCCAATCTGTAGAAAGAAGCTAAGCTTTTATCCCCACATTTTTTACCGCAACGTATTTATACAATCGTAAGTTTCCACATTGAAAGTTTTCAGAACCACCTGAGTATATTGTGAAAATAATGGATAACACATGGAAATCTCATAGCATGATAAGGTAAAATGGACAACATAATGAGAAAATTACCGTTCATAAGATGAGGAGAATACATGTATGGAAGTTGTAGAGGCATTAAAAGATATAAGCCAAATTGAGGCTATGAAAAAATATTTAAAAGAGCACTCCCAGCGAGATTATCTTTTATTTGTTATTGGAATTAACACAGGATTAAAAATTACAGAATTACTTAGCATGAAATTTGAAGATGTATTAAATGAAGATGGGACTGTTAAAGAGTTTTATACTCTTCCTGTGAAAGATGAAAAATTCAAACAAGATATTTATTTAAATACAAAAGTAAAAGAAGCGCTTTTAGATTACGTACAATCTATTGGCGTTAAAAGAGAAAATTACGTATTTCAATCTAATAAAACGCCAAATTCAATTACGCGCCAACAAGCGTATCGTGTAATTCATAATGCTGCAGAAGCAGTTGGAGTTGTTGGTAAGATCGGAACGAATTCAATGCGAAAAACATTCGGATTTCATGCGTACAAAAGAGGGATAGCGATTGCGCTGTTGCAAAAACATTTTCATCACGCGACTCCATCAGAGACGCTAAAGTATTTAGGTATTTCAAAGGATGAGACCTTTAAAACGGAGATTGATGTCGATTTATAAAAGCCGTAACTAAAAGAATTAGGAGGCGGAAAATATGAATATTAGAGAGAGTGAACTGCCGGGTATTGGATGTAAGTTTGAAGTGATTACAAAAGGTAATGAAAAGATGGTTATCGTTATTCATGATGATGGCCGAAGAGAAATGTACCATTTTGATGCTGATCATGAGGAGAGTATTTCAAGCGTCTCTCTTCGTGATTCCGAAGCGAGACAAATTGCAGCTATATTGGGCGGAATGGTATATAGACCACAAGCTTTAGATACGATTGAAATGGCCTTTGAAGGATTATCAATTGAGTGGTTTAAGGTGGAAAATAATGCACCAGTCGTACAAAAAACAATTGGTAGTTTACATGTCCGAAACACATATAACGTAACGATTATTGCCATTTTGAAAAAGAATATGAAGAAGTTCTTTAATCCAGGCCCAGATTCTATCATTGAAGCTGGCGATATGCTCGTACTATCAGGTGAAAGACATGAAGTAAAAAGAATTATTAATGAGTTGCTTTCAGTAGGAGGGGATTCATAATCGATGGATACTTTAATCTTTGAAGTTGGGACTGCGTTAGTATTAGTCGCTTTTGCAGCTATTCTCGCTGCAAAGTTAAAGTTCTCGATTATTCCGTTTCTCATTATACTCGGTATGCTAGTGGGGCCCCATGCCCCAGATTTAGGGATTATCGATTTAAGATTTATTGAAAGCGGAGAAGTTATTTCCTTCCTCGGCCGTGTTGGCGTTATATTCCTCTTATTCTATTTAGGCTTAGAATTCTCAATTAAAAAATTAATTAAATCAGGAAAGTCAATTGCTTTTGGGGGAACTGTTCATATATCGCTTAATTTTATATTAGGTTTACTTTACGGATATATAATGGGTTTCCCCTTATTAGAAACATTAATTATTGCTGGGATCATAACAATTTCATCGAGTGCAATTGTTGCGAAAGTAATTGTTGATTTAAGAAGATCTGGTAATAAAGAGACGGAGCTAATTTTAGGAATCATTATGTTTGATGATATCTTTTTAGCCGTATATTTATCGGTCGTTTCAGGATTAGTACTCGGAGGGGCAACGTCATTTGTAGGTGCTCTTACATCTATTTTAATCGCAGTAGGGTATATGCTACTATTCTTTGTAGTTGCTAGAAAAGCTACACGATTTTTAAATAAAATGTTAGATATTTCGTCCAATGAAATTTTTATTATCGTAATATTCGCTATTTTATTCTTTGTAGCAGGATTTTCAGAAACGATTCATGTCGCGGAGGCAATTGGAGCATTATTATTAGGGCTCGTCTTTTCTGAAACAGAGCATAGTGATCGAATTGAACAGCTCGTTGTTCCGTTTCGTGATTTCTTTGGAGCTATATTCTTTTTCAGCTTCGGTTTAAGTATAGACCCATTTTCACTTGGAGGAGCAGTGTGGTTGGCATTAGGAGCAGTTTTCATTACTCTTATCGGTAATTTTACTGCTGGAATGGTTGCGGGGCGTAAAGCTGGGTTATCGCATAAGGCTTCTACGAATATCGGTTTAACACTTGTATCACGCGGAGAATTTTCCATTATCGTCGCGAATATTGGAATTGCGGGCGGCTTAATGGCAACTATTAAACCATTCTCAGCTTTGTATGTTTTAATATTAGCATCGTTAGGACCTTTGTTAACGAAAGAATCTGGGAGAATATATTCCTTATTAGATAAAATATTTAAATGGAGCGCTAAAGAAAGTGCGAAGCGAGAAAAGGAAGTTGGATAGTATAAAGAGGCTGCATGAAGTTCATGCAGCCTCTTTATACATTGTTACTGTTGTCATTTTTTGTCGGTAAGTCGATATATTTTAATAATCGCTGATATAATCCAAGAAGCAATCAATATAATTTCATTTACCGTTGAACCATTATCTGAATTTCATCAACTATTAATCAGTTGCCTTCCTATTTAAAAACGACTACAATTTTACTGTTATATATATGATCGAAAAAAATAGAATAGGAGGGGAAACTATGCCAAGGAAAGTATGGCTATTAGTAGCTGGGATGATTATTAATGTCACGGGTGCTTCTTTTTTATGGCCTTTTAATACAATTTATTTGCATGATCACCTAGGAAAATCTTTATCTGTGGCCGGAATGGTATTAATGATCAATTCGCTTACTGGTGTAATCGGAAACTTGCTCGGCGGTGTTTTATTTGATAAATGGGGCGGTTATAAATCAACTTTAGTAGGGATTGTGATTACACTTGTATCGATTTTAGGTCTTGTGTTCTTCCACGGTTGGCCGTTATATGTTGTATGGCTAGCGTTAATCGGCTTCGGTTCTGGAATGGTCTTCCCATCGATGTATGCGATGGTTGGTACGGTTTGGCCAGAAGGCGGAAGACGGGCATTTAATGCGATGTACGTTGGACAAAATGTTGGTATTGCGATCGGAACAGCATGTGGTGGATTAGTTGCATCGTATCGTTTTGATTATATTTTCTTAGCGAATTTTATTTTATACTTTGTTTTCTTTTTAATTGCTTTTATTGGATTCCGCGGTATGGAAGACAAGAAGGAGCCAGGAGTGCAAAAAGAAGTCGAAACGAAAAAAGGGTGGTCACTTACACCTGGATTTAAAGCACTTCTTATCGTGTGTGTAGCATATGCTTTATGCTGGGTTACATACGTACAGTGGCAAGGAGCGATTGCAACACATATGCAAGAATTGAATATTAGCCTTCGTCACTATAGTTTACTATGGACGATAAACGGAGCGATGATTGTTTGTGCACAACCACTTGTTAGTATGCTAATTCTTTGGATGAAGCGTTCTTTAAAACAGCAAATTATGATTGGAATCTTCATTTTTGCGGCGTCATTCATTGTGTTAAGTCAAGCGCAGCAATTTACGATGTTCCTCGTTGCGATGGTAACATTAACAATTGGTGAGTTATTTGTATGGCCTGCGGTTCCAACGATTGCAAATATACTTGCACCAAAAGATAAATTAGGATTTTATCAAGGTGTCGTAAATAGTGCGGCGACTGTAGGGAAAATGTTCGGACCGGTCGTTGGCGGAGCAATTGTGGATTTATACAATATGGAAGTATTGTTTATAGCAATCATGGTAATGCTTGTAGTAGCGCTTATAGCAACGAGCATTTATGATAAACGAGTAAAAGTAGAAGAAACAGTTGAAGAAAAAATTGCAGTTTAGTTTGACGGAACATGTAACATGTTTTAGAATATATTTAAATAAAACAACCTTTAGAACAAGGGAGATAGCTCGGCTGTCTTAAGATGAATTCGTTAGTTATTAAGAGTAACGATTAACCGAGAAGTCCTCGCTTTAAGTAAGCTCTTAAGAGATACTAGGTGAAGGATAGTTCACTTAACTTATATGTGTAATAACAGTGAGAAGGAGTAGTAGTAATAGAAGCTGGTTTAGAGAGTTGACGGTCGGTGCAAGTCAATCCACGTTTCGTTATGAACTCGCCTTTGAGTTGCAGTTGTGAAACTAATAGTAGCAATTGCCGTTAATCCACGTTACGGATCTAAGCGAATGTATATTTGTACATTAATTTAGGGTGGTACCGCGGGAATCTATAACCTCTCGTCCCTTTCTAGGGATGAGAGGTTTTTTGTATTTTGGGCGGTGAAAATAAATAGAATTTCAAGGAGGGTATCTCATGAGCTTTAATCATCAAGAAATTGAGAAGAAGTGGCAAGGGTACTGGGAAGAGAATAAAACATTCCGTACGCCAGATGAGACAGAAAAACCAAAATTTTATGCACTAGATATGTTCCCATATCCATCAGGTGCAGGCTTACACGTAGGACATCCAGAAGGTTATACAGCGACAGATATTTTATCTCGTATGAAGCGTATGCAAGGATATAACGTTCTGCATCCAATGGGATGGGATGCATTTGGTCTTCCAGCAGAGCAATATGCACTTGATACTGGAAACAGCCCAGCTGAATTTACAGAGCATAATATTAATACGTTCCGTAACCAAATTAAATCATTAGGTTTCTCTTACGATTGGGACCGTGAAGTAAATACAACAGATCCAAACTACTATAAGTGGACGCAATGGATCTTCCTAAAACTATTTGAAAAAGGCTTAGCTTACGTTGATGAAGTACCTGTAAACTGGTGCCCAGCACTTGGTACAGTACTTGCAAACGAAGAAATCATTGACGGTAAGAGTGAGCGTGGTGGACATCCAGTTGAGCGTCGTCCGATGAGACAGTGGATGTTAAAAATTACAGCTTACGGAGATCGTCTATTAGAAGATCTAGATGAGCTTGATTGGCCTGAAAGCTTAAAAGATATGCAACGTAACTGGATCGGTCGTTCTGAAGGTGCAGAAGTACACTTCAACATCGATGGTACAGACGAGAAATTCACAGTTTTCACAACGCGCCCTGATACATTATTTGGTGCAACATACTGTGTACTAGCTCCAGAACATGCACTTGTTGCAGAAATTACAACAGCAGAACAAAAAGAAGCGGTAGAAGCTTACATTAACGCTGTAAAAATGAAGAGTGACCTAGAGCGTACAGAACTTGCGAAAGAGAAAACTGGTGTATTCACTGGTGCTTACGCAGTTAACCCAGTAAACGGTGAGAAATTACCAATCTGGATCGCTGACTATGTTCTTGCAACTTACGGAACAGGTGCTGTAATGGCAGTTCCAGCTCACGATGAGCGTGACTATGAATTCGCATCAGTATTTAATCTTCCAATGAAGGAAGTTGTAAAAGGCGGAGATATTACGAAAGAAGTGTACACAGGTGATGGTGCACACGTAAACTCAGCATTCCTTGATGGATTAAATAAAGAAGAAGCAATCGCAAAAATGATTGAATGGCTTGAAGCAACGAGCGCAGGAAATCAAAAAGTAACGTACCGTCTACGTGACTGGTTATTCAGCCGTCAACGTTACTGGGGTGAACCAATTCCAGTAATTCACTGGGAAGATGGTACAATGACAGCTGTGAAAGAAGAGGAATTACCATTAGTTCTTCCGAAAACAGAAAACATCCGTCCTTCAGGTACAGGTGAATCACCACTTGCTAACATTGACGAGTGGGTAAATGTTGTTGATCCTGAGACTGGTAAAAAAGGTCGTCGTGAAACGAACACAATGCCGCAATGGGCTGGTAGCTGCTGGTACTACCTACGTTACATCGATCCAAACAATAGCGAAGCACTTGTAGATCCTGAAAAAGTAAAACAATGGCTTCCAGTTGATATTTATATCGGTGGTGCAGAACATGCCGTACTTCACTTACTATATGCTCGTTTCTGGCATAAAGTATTATACGATATCGGTGTAGTTCCAACGAAAGAGCCATTCCAACAATTATTCAACCAAGGTATGATTCTAGGTGAAAACAACGAGAAAATGAGTAAATCAAAAGGTAACGTTGTAAATCCTGATGATATCGTAGCAAGCCACGGTGCAGATACACTTCGTCTATACGAAATGTTCATGGGACCATTAGATGCTTCAATTGCTTGGTCTGAAAATGGTCTTGACGGAGCTCGTCGTTTCCTAGACCGCGTATGGCGTCTATTCGTTCAAGATAACGGTGAATTAAGTGAGAAAATTACTGACGCACCAAATAAAGAGCTTGAAAAAGCTTACCATCAAACAGTGAAGAAAGTAACAGAAGACTATGCAGAGCTTCGCTTCAACACAGCGATTTCTCAAATGATGGTATTCATCAACGATGCATACAAAGCTGAAACACTTCCGAGAGAATATGTAGAAGGTTTCGTAAAAATGATTGCACCAGTTGCACCTCATATCGGGGAAGAGCTATGGAGCAAACTTGGATACAATGAAACAATCACATATGCAAGCTGGCCAACATTTGATGAGTCTAAACTTGTAGAAGATGAAGTTGAAATTGTTGTTCAAGTTATGGGTAAAGTTCGTGCAAAACTAACAATGAGTAAAGACGCATCAAAAGAAGAAATGGAACAACTTGCACTTGAAGCAATTCAAGACCAAATTGAAGGGAAAACAGTTCGTAAAGTAATTGTTGTTCCTGGAAAACTTGTTAATGTTGTTGCAAATTAATTTATTCTAAATAAAAGCTCAGAGTATGTATACTCTGAGCTTTTTTGTGTAGAAAATAATCTCTGGATCACCCTAGTCTAAGTTTTCAATTATTCCAATACGTACAAATAAAAGAGCGGAATTCCAATACAGACAAACACCTATTTTTCTATAGGAAATATGATAAAAAAGGTAGGCTAAATTGAGTAGAAGAGGTGAAAGGAATGAAAGGGATGGACAATAATGCACCACATGGCTTTTTCGGAGGTGGATCGGATAGTTATGAACAAATGATGTTAATGGGAGGCGGACAACAAGGATATGGCGGAATTCCGAGCTGGATGGGTGGAACACCTGGAGGATTTTCCACATCAGTAGCTGGAGCGCAAACTGGAATTCCAACATCAACAGGAGGATTTCCATCATCAGTAGCTGGAGTGCAAACAGGAATCCCAACATTTGTAGGCGGAGCAGCGGGAGGAGTACCAGTAGGCGTACCAACTACATTCCCATCTTTCGTTGGAGGAGTAGGTGGTTATCCACAAGGTTTTTACGGTCAACATGGCCACCACGACGGTCATCATGGACATCATCACCACCAAGGACACCATGGCCATCATGGCCACCATCACCACCAAGGACACCATGGCCATCATGGCCACCATCACCACCAAGGTCACCACGGTCATCATGGCCATCATGGACATCATCAACAACAAGTACATCACCACGGCCACCATCATATACATCCGCAGGCTGTTCTTTATCAAATTCATCAAGATCACCATGGTCACCATGGCCACCACGGCCACCAAGGACACCATGGTCATCATGGCCACCATCACCACCAAGGTCACCAAGGTCATCATGGACATCATCAACAACAAGTACATCACCACGGCCATCAAGGCCACCACGGTCACCAAGGTCAACATGGTCATCAAGGTTACCAAGGCCAACAACACCAACAACACCAACAACACCAACAACACCAACAACACCAACAACACCAACAACACCAACAACACCAACAATACCAACAGTATCAACAACAATCTTCTCCTTGGACAGGTGGAATTGGAGCAGGAGGAGCGGGGGCAGCAGCAGGAGCGGCTAGCATTAGTGGAGCTGCAGGACATGCGGGACACGTGGGTCATTAATGATTGCCAGAAAAAAAGACATAATAAAAAACTGCTAGGAAATCCTAGCAGTTTTTTTCAGCTTCTTGACGCTGACGTTCAATTTCAGCACGAAGTTGTGGTTCCGGTGCTTGCCAGCCTTCTGGCTTTAGAATCTTACCGTCGCCTTCACGGAATCGAGGCTTCCCATCAGGGAATAGTTTTGCCATGTTGGCGTTGTTTACAATTTCGAATCCTTTATCTGGACGTACGCCCATTTCTGCAAACGTTCCGAATGCAAAGTAAATAAGGTCAATCAGTGCATCGTATTGATCTTCAACAGTCGTTGCCTCTAGAAATTCTTCTAGTTCTTCCTGCATAAAACTTGCACGGATTTTTGCACGCTCTTCTGTTAATTTTGTTGGAGTATTTGTCACAGGATGTCCGAATACTTCATGCATTTTCGCAACAAGTTCGTATCCTTTATCTAAACCTTTTTCGTTTGTCATGTTGTTTCATCCTTTCTTACGTTATGCCGAAGTTTATTGTAACATAAGGTGATTATGAAATGAAAAGAACATCTTATCGAAATAAGATGTTCGCTCGTTATTCTTCTTTTTTTATTAAAAGGGATGAAATAAGATCGATGCCAAAAATACCGACCAGTAACATTGGTATAACGACAAGCAAGTAACGTGTGAAGGAAACATTTTTTAAGTATGTATGAGCAAATAAAAAGACGCCGAGAAATAAAATACCATTTAAAATAGGCTTTACTAATTTTTTAGACATAAGCTCCCCCATAAATATCTTCTCTCTCTATTTGATAATAAAAAAACTCCTCTCTCCGTTGTATCATGCTGGAGAGAGGAGTTCAATCATTTCTCATTCAATGACACCAGAATTTGTAATATTTACGGTGTATTTTATATGAACCGGAACATCTTTATACATTTGTCTCCATTCTTCTAATTTGAATGGGCGATAATGTTGCTTATACTTTGCACCTAGCCCGAGAGGGTCGACGCCTAAAGATTTAAGTTGCTTAATTAACTTAGCAGCTTGTTTATCTAATTGTTTTTGGACATCTTTTTCAATGTTTTTTGTGTTCTTGTTATTTTCTAAGTTAATTTGTTTTGATAGTTCTTGAATACGTGCATCAAGACGAACGTTAATGAAAAAAGAAGGCTTTCCATTTTTAATTTTTATATCGTAAGTTGGAACAGAACGAATATTATTAATCATTACGTACGCAGAATCTGTTTTAAATTCATGTGAATCTAATTTATGTTTCTCTAATAGTCCTTTAAATATGAACATATCTTTTTCCGCAATTTTACCGATATATTTATCTTTTTTAAAAAGGCCAATTCCGGTAATTTTTATTTTATCACCATGCTTCTTTAGAATGGGAATATAGTAGTCTTTTCCTTCTTGATAATAGCGAAATGCTCCTATATGTAGATTATCCGCTGGTAAAGGTCCGGTCTCCATGTTATGTTCTAGCAATTTTTTTATATAAATTGCAACGTTGTATGAAGTCGAATATTTGCCCTTTAAAAGTTCAGTACCATTCCCATCTAATAAAGCAGCATATAAAGCGTTCCCTATATTCACATCTCGAAGTAATGTATCGAATGAAGTAGACATTCCTGTTTTGGCAAGCCTTATTGTATATAGAGCGACACGCATTTGTCCGCTAGCAAATGGTTGAGAAGACTCTAAAGATGTGTCTGCTTTTACTTGTTTTACTGCATTTGCACTGCCTTCAAAAACTTGAACTTTATTTCCTTTTTTCTGAATGGGACAAACGAATGTCACTTTTACTTTATTATCTTTTGCGACATCAAAAACGCTTCCTTGAATAAGTTGTACATCATCGATAATATTTTTTTGTAAACATCCAATTAGACTGAAGAATGTTATACAAGAAATAAGTATTAATTTGCTTGTGCTTTTGATTTTTTCCATTTTCTTTTCACCCACACAATAATAAATAGGATTGGGATGTATACATAAATGAGCCAAAAACTAACTTTTGATACATTACTAATAAAGTTATTAATATCGTGTCTGTTGGTTAAAAGTTGCGAAACAATGAGAGTGATAAAGATAAAAGCAATTAAAATACCCCTTTGTTTTACACGGAATATTTCATGTGTTCCTCTCATTGACGCCCATAAAGGGAGGATGAAACTTGAAATAATAACGAGTGCATAGCCTGAAATTGCAATATATTCGAGTCTTTCTATAAATGGTAATTGAATGACTTGGGTCATAGAAAGTTGGGCCCATATCGTTTTTAACAATTGTTTTTCACTAAAAAATGCAAAGGCTAAAAGGGTGCTAAATAAATATAGAAGATTTGAAAATAGTGCTCCAAACTGAGCGTATTTATGAGATTGCATAGGCTTTTTCACAAATGGATACACCATGAGGTAAATTTCAAAACCGGTCATACTGTAGATTGACAGTTGAGCGGATTTTAAAATGTCTGAAAAAGAATGTGTGAATATAGGTAGTAAATTATCCCAATGTGAATATTTCAAAACGAATAAGCTTAGAAATAAGTATCCTAATGTACCACCAACAGAGATGACGCAAATACCGGTAATTACACGAAATCCAGAAGAGATAATGTAATAGCTAACTAAGCATAAAAAGAGTGTTAACATAAAGGTGGAAGCGGTAGGAAACATCCATACTTGAATAATTTCAACATATGTTCGGATGACCGAAATACTAACGATTAAAAAATAAGCCATAAAGATGATGCTAATGCCATTTCCTAGCCATTTTCCAAATGTTTGCCGATGTAAATCAACTAAATTCCCATTTGTTTCTTTTAATAAGACATACATCATCCATATAAGAATATGGATGAAAATTCCTGTGATTATAACTCCCATCCATCCGTCGTATCCAGCGGCCTTTGCGATGATTCGAGCGAATCCGAGAACTCCAGCACCAAACTGTGCACCGTGAATTAAGAAGAAAACAAAGATAGGAGATATTTGATATTTTTCTTGAACTTTACTCATCAATGCACCTCATTTCTCAATCATCAAAATCTGATCTATGTTTTGTTGAAATTCCTTTCGCTGCTTTTTTTACATGTTGTGGTCTTGCTTGCACATCTCTCGTATCAATCATTGTTAATGGAAAACGAATCCAAGAATCTTTAACTGATTGTTGCCTTGTCGGATAAAACAAAGCGTACGGCTTACGTAAGGAAGTAAGTCTAAAGAGATGAGTAAATAAAAAGATAAATCCAAGAGAAATCCCGAACAATCCGCCTATTTCTGCAAACATAAGAAAAGGAAAGCGTAGTAATCGAACAGCGTTCCCCATTTTATAAATAGGTGTAATAAAGGAAGCGAGTGCCGATAGTGCAACGATAATTAATAAAATGTTACTCGTTAACCCAGCTTGTACAGATGCTTGCCCGATTACGATACCGCCTACAATACCGAGTGTTTGCCCAACTTTCATCGGTAACCTTGCGCCGGCTTCTCTTAATAAATCAATTGCAAGTTCTAAAAAGAGCGCTTCAATTAAAGGTGGGAATGGTACTTGTGCCCTTGATAAAATCAAAGTTTCAAGTAAATCACTTGGAATAAGTTCATAATGATAATTTAAAACTGCAACGTATAACGGTGTAGCGCAAATTGAAAATAGAACGGCAATTAATCTTAAAATCCTTGAAAATGTAGCGTACATCCAGGAGACGTTATAGTCTTCTGGTGAAATGAAAAAATCGAAATAGGATACAGGTGTTAGTAAAACACTTGGAGAACCATCAACGAAAATAGCGATTTTTCCATCAATTAGTGCTTTTGTAACTCTATCAGTACGTTCTGTATTGATATAGAGAGGGAAAATCGATTTTTCACCCATTAATTCTTGTAAATAAGCACTATCATTAATTTGATCATATTCAAGAGCGCGTAATGACTCTTCTAGAAAATCTACATTATCTTTTTCAGCAAGGTTGTCTAAATACATCATGACAACTTTTGTTTTTGAAAACTCGCCAATAATCATTTCTTTTGTTTGTAAATCTAAAACAGGAAGACGTTTTCGAACTAAATTAATGTTTGTATCAATATCCTCTACGAAACCTTCTTGCGGACCAATAACAGTTGATTCGTTTAAAGGAGGGGTTGGTGCACGATAATTATCAATTGCAATGTTTGCAAGCATACATTTTTGATCTTGCTGATTCAATTGAATAATCGCATGCCCCTTTAAAACCATATCCTCAATTTTTTGTAAGTCGTTCGTAATTGTAATGCCGCTCATTGGAATATGTTCTTTCAGCTCTTCTAGTGAAGCATTAGGTCGTTCCAAAAGAGTAGGCATTAAATATTTTTGTAATTTCTCTCCATCAAGCGAAGGACGATAGTAAGAAATCCAATAAGGCATCGTTTCATCGTCGGATGTATGATAATTCACAAAATCACTAGATTTTTTCAGCTTCTCTATTAAATTTTGTAAAGAATGGATACGGTCTTTTTCTGGTTTCGTAAAATCATAAATACTATTACCTTTAGAGTTTTGTTGCTTACTTTGAGAAGGTTCATCTTGCTTAGCGTTTTGTTGTTTATCTTGAGACGAATCACCTTGTTTAGCACCTTGTTGTTTATCTTGAGAGGAATCCTCTTGTTTAGTACTTTGTTGCTTATCTTGAGAGGAATCATCCTGCTTAGAGTTTTGTTGCTTATCCTGAGAAGAGTCATCTTGTTTAGAGTTTTGTTGCTTATCCTGAGAGGAATCCTCTTGTTTAGCACTTTGTTGCTTATCTTGAGAGGAATCATCCTGTTTAGAGTTTTGTTGCTTATCCTGAGAAGGTTCATCTTGTTTAGCGCTTTGTTGCTTATCCTGAGAAGAATCTTTTTGTTTAGTACTTTGTTGCTTATCCTGAGAGGAATCCTCTTGTTTAGTACTTTGTTGCTTATCCTGAGAGGAATCCTCTTGTTTAGTACTTTGTTGCTTATCCTGAGAAGAATCTTTTTGTTTAGTACTTTGTTGCTTATCCTGAGAAGAATCTTTTTGTTCGTGATTTTTACCTTTATTATGTTTCATACTTCTAGTCTGTTCTTTGTTATCATCCTCTTCATTGTTAGAATGCTGCTCCTGATTATCTGTTTCGTTTGCTTCTGGTTTATTTGATTTTTTTTTCTTACGTAACCAATTCCAAATCATGTGTATACCCTCTTTAATCTTGTAATATAGTGCTATTTTGTGGCTAATTTTGTATATTATTCATTTATTTATGAAAAGAAGAAGGAGATTAGTTTGCATGGAAAAAAATCTTTAGTAAGCAGTTCATACTATAACGGGAAGAGGGAGAATCTGTGCAAATTGTAAAAAAGGAGAAGTTTGTTTTAAAAGGGTTTACGTTTGAAAATGGCAGGGAAATTCCTGTTCAAATGGGATACGAGACATATGGTACGTTAAATAGAGAAAGGTCAAATGTGATTTTGGTTTGTCATTATTTTAGTGCAACAAGTCATGCGGCAGGAAAATATACAGTGCATGATGAGGAGTCTGGTTGGTGGGATGGGCTCATTGGACCTGGAAAAGCAATTGATACAAATAAGTATTTTGTTATATGTACAGATAATCTTTGTAATGTGCAGGTGAGAAATCCATATGTGATTACAACAGGACCGAAATCGATTAATCCAGAAACTGGAGAAGAATATGCTATGGATTTTCCGGTTTTTACATTTCTTGATGTAGCTCGTATGCAATATGAGTTAATAAAAGGTATGGGAATTTCAAGGTTACACGCTGTAATTGGACCGTCGGCAGGGGGAATGATTGCACAACAATGGGCGGTTCACTATCCACATATGGTAGAGCGGATGATTGGCGTTATTACGAACCCACAAAATCCAATTATTACGTCAGTAAACGTAGCGCAAAATGCGATTGAAGCAATTCAACTGGATCCAAGTTGGAAAGGTGGAAAATATGGAGAAGAGCAGCCGATAAAGGGGCTTCATTTAGCAAATAGAATGATGTTTATGAACGCGTTTGATGAGCATTTTTATGAAATGGCATTTCCTCGTAATAGTATAGAGATAGAACCTTATGAAAAGTTTTCTACACTAACATCATTTGAAAAAGAGATAAATAAAGCGACATATAGAAGTATAGAGTTAGTAGATGCAAATTCATGGATGTATACTGCAAAGGCAGTTTTATTGCATGATATTGCACATGGTTTTTCTTCATTAGAAGAATCTCTTTCTAACATAGAAGCGAATGTACTTATGATTCCATGTAAACAAGATTTGCTTCAGCCGTCTCGTTACAACTATAAAATGGTAGATATTTTGCAAAAACAAGGGAAGTATGCGGAAGTGTATGAGATAGAAAGTATAAATGGGCATATGGCGGGAGCATTTGATATTCATTTATTTGAAAAGAAAGTTTATGAATTTTTAAATCGGAAAGTATCTAGTTTTGTTTAGAAGACAAATGATGGGGAAAAGGTGCAATGTTTGTAGTAGGCACCTTTTTTTACATGATTTGTAGACGGAAAATATATGTGGCAATTGCTATACCGAAGAATGCGATACTAAGCAATAGAAATAAGAATGACATTTCTTGGGGTGATTTTATTTTTTTAGTATTTTTCATACTAAGAGTAATAATTGCAGCGATTAAGAAAATGATGCCCATTATGAAAAGGGAAAGTGTCATTTTCATTGGCTCCTTTCATAAGACAAGTATATTGAGGATACAATGCAAGAGTTATGTTTGTAAAGAATAAGTTTTGCGAGAAAATTGAGAAATAGTTTTTCGATTCTTTGCGTTCTTTCTTTTGCGTGCTAAAATTGGTAGAGAATGTTTGTGAAAAAGAAACTAAAGGTTTTATTGTATATAAGGAGGAACTACATATGACAGAAGTTAAAACAATTACTACAGAAGAGGTACAAGAGCGTTTAGAAAATGGAGAAACGTTATTTTTAGTAGACGTAAGAGAAGATGAAGAAGTAGCGGCAGGAAAGATTCCAGAAGCTGTACATATTAAAATGGGCGATATCCCACATAAAGTAGATTTCTTTAATAAAGAGAATGAATATATCTTTATTTGTCGTTCAGGAATGCGCAGTGAAAATGTATGTCATTATTTAAATGAGCAAGGATTTAAAACAGTGAATATGGTTGGCGGTATGCTTCAATATGAAGGTGAAACGAAATAGTTAATAGTTAAAAACTTGAAACGAGTCTGTTTCAAGTTTTTTTCTTTTGCATACAGTATAAAAAGGAGGAGGGGTAAATGGGGATTAATTTGCGTAAAGTAAAAATTATGAATAATACAGGAGCTGTTAATGTCGGCGACTGTTATGATATCTCGCCTTTAGCTGTAGCAAAAGTATATGCAGGTGCTGGAGGGTCGAGTGCGGCTATTTTTTTAAATGGGAAAAGACAGCCAGAAGCAGTCATTAGAACATCAGTGTTTCTTCCGCCGTTAGCAACAAGTACACGTACATTAGGTTCATAGAGGAAAGGTAGAGTGTAATTATGCCTGCTCATATAAAAGAATTTGTTATTGTGAATAACACTGGGAATATATTTACCGGTGATAATTTGAGTGATACTTCATTTACTGCTTCGAAATCATATAGTGGTTCAATGGGGTGCACTTGGATTGATGTTGTTACAGTAATAGGGACGGAGACGAAGCTTTGTTTACAGCCAGGTGATTCGGTGACGACAACATATACAAGAGGCACTCCTGCTGGTACTGTAACAGGAACAAATATGGGGCAAAGTGTAAATACATCGGGTATAGCACAAGCTGTCCCTAATACAGATAATATGGATTCAATTGCAGGACTCCCTTAAGGAATTAAGGGAGTTTTTATTATTTAAAATAAAAATAGTCTTGGAAATTATTTTTGTAAATAGATTAAGAAGAGGCTTATTTATTATGAAAAAGACGGTTTGTAGGTGGTGAAAGTGTGAAGAATCGTGATAATAATCGGAAGCAAAATTCGTTAAGCTCTAATTTTAGAATTCCACCAGAACTTATTGGGCCTACTTTCCCCCCTGTTCCAACTGGATTTACAGGTATAGGGATTACTGGTCCAACCGGTCCACAAGGCCCAACAGGACCTCAAGGACCAAGAGGATTACAAGGTCCGATGGGGGAGAGGGGCCCGACAGGACCTCAAGGTGTGCAAGGGATACAAGGATCAGTTGGTCCAATAGGTGCAACTGGACCAGAAGGACAGCAGGGGCCACAAGGATTGAGAGGACCACAAGGAGAAACTGGAGCGACAGGACCGGGGGGTGTGCAAGGGCTACAAGGTCCGATTGGTCCAACGGGAGCGACTGGGGCACAAGGTATACAAGGGATACAGGGATTACAGGGGCCAATTGGAGCGACGGGACCTGAGGGATCTCAAGGAATTCAAGGCGTCCAAGGGTTACCGGGTGCAACTGGTCCACAAGGAATACAAGGAGCACAAGGGATACAAGGAACACCAGGACCGAGTGGAAATACAGGTGCAACCGGAGCGACTGGAGCAACTGGTCAGGGGATAACAGGCCCGACTGGAATAACAGGTCCAACTGGAATAACTGGACCATCTGGAGGACCTCCTGGTCCGACGGGGCCGACTGGTGCGACAGGTCCAGGTGGTGGACCGAGTGGAAGTACAGGTGCGACTGGAGCAACGGGGAATACTGGGGCTACAGGAAGTACAGGGGTAACAGGAGCAACGGGAAGTACAGGTCCGACTGGAAGTACGGGAGCACAGGGCTTGCAAGGAATCCAAGGGATTCAAGGACCAATTGGGCCAACAGGTCCAGAAGGTTCGCAGGGTATTCAAGGTATTCCTGGTCCGACGGGAGTAACTGGTGAACAAGGAATACAAGGAGTTCAAGGTATTCAAGGGGCAACGGGAGCAACAGGAGATCAAGGTCCACAAGGTATACAGGGGGTTATAGGGCCACAAGGGGTAACAGGGGCCACAGGAGATCAAGGTCCACAAGGTATACAAGGAGTACCAGGGCCATCAGGAGAAACAGGGCCACAGGGAGTTCAAGGGATACAAGGTCCGATGGGTGATATAGGACCAACAGGTCCAGAAGGCCCAGAGGGACTGCAGGGCCCGCAAGGAATACAAGGTGTGCCAGGGCCAGTTGGAGCGACGGGTCCAGAGGGTCCACAGGGGATACAAGGCATTCAAGGACCGGTAGGAGCAACAGGCCCACAAGGCCCACAAGGAATTCAGGGAATACAAGGTGTGCAAGGGATAACGGGAGCAACAGGAGTACAAGGAGCAACTGGAATTCAAGGGATACAAGGGGAAATAGGAGCAACGGGTCCAGAGGGGCCACAAGGAGTGCAAGGTGCTCAAGGGGCGATTGGTCCAACCGGTCCGATGGGGCCACAAGGAGTGCAAGGAGTACAAGGAATTCAAGGAGCGACGGGTGCACAAGGAGTGCAAGGTCCACAAGGAATTCAAGGAATCCAAGGTCCGACGGGGGCAACAGGAGATATGGGAGCAACTGGGGCGACAGGGGAAGGCACTACAGGCCCAACAGGAGTAACTGGTCCAACAGGGGTAACAGGCCCGTCTGGAGGACCAGCAGGACCGACCGGCCCAACGGGGCCATCAGGTCCGGCGGGAGTAACTGGTCCATCTGGTGGACCACCTGGCCCGACAGGAGCAACAGGTGCGACAGGAGTAACAGGAGATACTGGGGCGACAGGCTCAACTGGAGTGACAGGAGCGACAGGAGAAACGGGAGCAACCGGAGTGACGGGTTTACAGGGTCCGCAAGGAATCCAAGGTGTGCAGGGAGAGATAGGTCCAACAGGGCCACAAGGTGTTCAAGGTCCCCAAGGAATTCAAGGAGTAACGGGGGCCACAGGAGATCAAGGTCCGCAAGGGATTCAAGGCCCACAAGGCGACATAGGTCCAACTGGCCCACAAGGAATTCAAGGCCCACAAGGTTCTCAAGGAATCCAAGGAGCGACAGGGGGAACAGGAGCACAAGGCCCACAGGGAATCCAAGGTCCGCAAGGTGACATAGGTCCGACTGGGTCACAAGGTCCAACTGGAATCCAAGGGATACAAGGAGAGATAGGTCCAACCGGCCCAGAAGGCCCAGAGGGACTGCAGGGCCCGCAAGGAATACAAGGTGTTCAAGGGCCAGTTGGAGCAACGGGTCCAGAGGGTCCTCAGGGAATACAAGGCATTCAAGGAGTGCAAGGAGCAACCGGCCCACAAGGTCCACAAGGAATACAGGGAATACAAGGTGTGCAAGGGATAACGGGAGCAACTGGAGCACAAGGAGCAACTGGAATTCAAGGGATACAAGGGGAAATAGGAGCAACCGGTCCAGAGGGGCCCCAAGGAGTGCAAGGAATACAAGGGGCGATTGGTCCAACAGGTCCGATGGGCGCACAAGGAGTGCAGGGAATACAAGGGATTCAAGGAGCAACAGGTGCACAAGGAGTGCAAGGACCACAAGGAATTCAAGGAGTGCAAGGTCCGACGGGAGCAACAGGAGATACGGGGGCAACCGGAGCGACGGGAGAAGGAACTACCGGTCCAACAGGAGTAACCGGTCCAACAGGGGTGACTGGCCCGTCAGGAGGACCAGCAGGACCGACCGGCCCAACGGGGCCATCAGGTCCGGCAGGAGTGACAGGTCCATCAGGTGGACCACCTGGCCCGACAGGAGCAACAGGTGCGACAGGAGTAACAGGAGATACCGGGGCGACAGGCTCAACTGGAGTGACAGGAGCAACAGGAGCAACGGGAGCAACCGGAGTGACGGGTTTACAGGGCCCGCAAGGAATCCAAGGTGTTCAAGGAGAGATAGGTCCAACCGGTCCACAGGGTATTCAAGGTCCCCAAGGAATCCAAGGAGTAACGGGGGCAACCGGAGCACAAGGTCCCCAAGGAATTCAAGGCCCACAAGGCGACATAGGTCCAACCGGCTCCCAAGGAATTCAAGGTCCACAAGGTCCTCAAGGAATCCAAGGAGCGACAGGGGCAACCGGGGCACAAGGCCCACAGGGAATCCAAGGTCCGCAAGGAGAGATAGGTCCGACCGGCCCACAAGGCCCACAAGGAATTCAAGGCCCGCAAGGAATTCAAGGTCCAACGGGAGCTACAGGAGCAACTGGAGCGACAGGTCCACAAGGGATTCAAGGTCCCCAAGGAATTCAAGGCCCGCAAGGAATTCAAGGTCCAACGGGAGTTACAGGAGCAACCGGAGCGACAGGTCCACAAGGAATTCAAGGCCCACAAGGAATTCAAGGCCCGCAAGGAATTCAAGGTCCAACGGGAGCTACAGGAGCAACCGGAGCGACAGGTCCACAAGGGATTCAAGGTCCCCAAGGAATTCAAGGCCCGCAAGGAATCCAAGGTCCAACGGGGGCTACAGGAGCAACCGGTTCACAAGGTCCAACTGGAGATACAGGTCCAACCGGAGCTGGAGCCACTGGAGCGACCGGGGCGACTGGAGTTAGTACAACTGCAACGTATGCGTTTGCGAATAATACATCAGGAACCGCTATTTCCGTTTTATTAGGGGGTACGAACGTACCGTTACCGAACAATCAAAATATTGGCCCAGGAATAACCGTTAGTGGTGGAAATACTGTATTTACAGTTGCGAATGCAGGAAACTATTATATAGCCTATACAATTAATTTAACGGCAGGTTTACTTGTAAGTTCTCGTATAACTGTAAATGGCAGTCCGCTTGCGGGAACGATAAATGCCCCGACAGTGGCTACTGGTTCATTTAGTGCAACAATAATCGCTAACTTGCCTGCTGGAGCCGCTGTTAGCTTACAGTTATTTGGAGTAGTTGCAGTAGCTACATTATCTACAGCAACGCCAGGGGCTACCCTAACTATTATTAGATTAAGTTAATAAGCAGAAAACCTTGAAACTTTTATGTTTCAAGGTTTTTTTATCTTTGTATTTGTAAGTAAACCTCGTTAACCAGGGGAGTGGATCCCCTCTAATTATTTAAAGTTTCACATTATTCTCTTGAGCAAAAACATCGCAGTTCGAAAATATATTATAATAGAATGAAAAGAAAGAAATTTGGCAGAAAGGGAGGGTGGCGATGCAGGAGATGGTTAAAGATTTTTTTGGACGCCCACTTCAAGATTTACGTATATCTGTCATTGATCGTTGCAATTTTAGATGTACATATTGTATGCCAGCGGAAATATTTGGGTCAGATTATGCTTTTTTGAAAGATGAGTTTTTACTAACTTTTGATGAAATTGAGCGTTTGGCAAAATTATTTGTTAACATTGGTGTACGAAAAATTAGAATTACTGGCGGTGAGCCACTACTTCGTAAAGATTTAACAAAACTTATTGCACGTCTTGTGAAAATTGATGGGCTAATAGATATAGGGTTAACGACAAATGCCGTACATTTAACGAAACAAGCGAAGGCATTAAAAGAAGCTGGATTACATAGAGTGAATGTTAGTTTAGATGCAATAGATGACGACATATTTAAGAATATTAATGGTCGAAATATTAATACGAAACCGGTAATTAAGGGAATTATAGCAGCTAAAGAGGCGGGGCTGGAAGTAAAGGTAAATATGGTTGTGAAAAAAGGGATGAACGATCATCAAGTACTTCCGATGGCTGCGTATTTTAAAGAGCAAGGAATCACGCTTCGGTTTATTGAGTTTATGGATGTTGGTAGTACAAATGGGTGGAATTTTGATCAAGTCGTTACAAAACGAGAATTGATTGAGATGATTCATAAGATGGATCCACTTGAGCCAGCTGAAGCGCATTACTTTGGTGAAGTTGCGAAGCGATATCGGTACGTTGGAACAAATGTTGAAGTTGGTTTTATTACATCTGTTTCTGAGTCATTTTGTGTCTCTTGTACGAGGGCGAGAATTTCGGCAGATGGAAAGTTTTATACGTGCTTATTTGCGACAGAGGGTTTGGATGTAAGAGAACTTCTTAGAGGAAATCTTTCGGATGAGGAGTTATTAAGTGTTATACAAGATGTATGGATGAATAGAAAAGATAGGTATTCGGATGAACGAACAGAAGAAAGTGCAAAAAATCGTCCGAAAATCGAAATGTCTTATATAGGAGGATAAGAAAGGGGGCTATCGCATGCAGGAGCGATATTCAAGACAAATATTATTTTCTGGTGTTGGAGAAGAAGGACAGAGAAAAATAAGAGAGAAGCATGTGCTTATTATTGGTGCTGGTGCTCTCGGTGCGGCAAATGCAGAAGCGATTGTTAGAGCAGGTGTTGGAAAAGTAACGATTGCTGATCGTGATTATGTAGAATGGAGTAATTTACAAAGACAACAACTATATACAGAAGAAGATGCAAAGCAGTATAAACCGAAGGCGATAGCGGCTGCAGAACATTTAAAAGCGATTAATTCTGAGGTGGAAATAAATCCGGTTGTGACGGATGTAACGGTGCAAGAAATGGAAGAATTAGTGAATGATGTAGATTTAATATTAGATGCGACAGATAATTTTGAAACGCGTCTTCTTATTAATGATATTTCACAAAAGTATAATATTCCGTGGATATATGGTGGGTGTGTCGGAAGCTACGGAGTAACGTATACAATTTTACCAGGGAAAACACCGTGTTTTCGCTGTTTAATGGAGCATCCAGCGAGCGGTGCAACATGTGACACAGCTGGTATTATACAACCGGCAGTACAATTAGTAGTTGCGCATCAAATTACGGAAGCGCTGAAAATATTAGTAGAAGACTTTGGTGCGCTTCGTGAAACGATGTTATCGTTTGATCTTTGGAATAATCAACAGATGGCATTTAAAGTGAATAGGCAGAAAAAAGATACTTGTTTATCTTGCGGAAGGTTACGTACATATCCGAGTTTAACATTTGAAGGACAAACGAAAACAGAAGTGTTATGTGGGCGGAATACAGTACAAATTCGCCCGGGTGTGCGGAAGAATTTTAATTTAGAAGAAATTAAAAAACGCTTACAAAGAAGCGTAGAGATAAAGGCGACACCTTATTTATTATCATTTCCGGTAGAAGAATATCGTTTTGTTTTATTTACAGATGGCAGGGCGTTCATTCATGGGACGAATGATATGAATGTAGCGAAAAGTTTATATGCAAGATATATAGGTTGAACCTAAAGGAAACCCTTTAGGCTCAACGGAGAGAGGATTATGAATTTCTCGTATAATCTCCACTTTTTCCACCTGTTTTTTCAAGTAAGTACGTTTCACCGATAATCATACCTTTATCGACAGCTTTACACATATCATACACAGTAAGAGCGGTAGCGGAAGCAGCTGTTAAAGCTTCCATTTCAACACCGGTGCTACCTTCTGTTTTAACTTTTACTTCAATGAGTAAACGATATTGTTCTTCTGATTGTTTCCAATCGAAAGAAACGTCAACACCTTTTAATAATAAAGGGTGGCACATTGGGATAATATCAGAAGTACGTTTCGCGGCCATAATGCCTGCGATTTGCGCAACTGCTAATACGTCACCTTTCCCAATTTCATTGTGAGAGATTTTATCGTAAATTTCTTTCGTAACGACAATGCTAGAGCACGCAATTGCTGTTCGAACGGTTGCTTTTTTTTCGCTTATATCAACCATTTTTGCGCGTCCTTGGTCATTGAAATGTGTAAATGAAGACATGGAATTCCTCCTTGAAGTAATTTCTATTGAATATATAAAGTTTAATCGAGATAAAAAAAATTGCAAATATGAGGTGAGAAACGATGGTAGAAAAACGAATTCCAATTCAAGTTGCTGAGGCAGTAGAACGGGTAATGAAATATGCGAAGCATGGTGAAGTAGAAGAAATTTCTATTACGGAAAGTTACGGGAGAATTCTCGGGGAAGATGTTGTCTCAGATCATGACGTTCCTCATTTTGATCGTTCCCCTTACGATGGTTTCGCCATTCGAGCAGAAGATACGAAAGAAGCAACTCAAGAGAATCCAGTTGAATTTGAAGTAATAGGAGAAATCGGGGCGGGTTCCGTTTTTTTAGAGGAAGTAGGAGCTTTTGAAGCAATTCGCATTATGACAGGAGCAGCTATTCCAGAAGATTGCAATGCAGTCGTAATGCTAGAGCTGACAGAAGGGTTTGAGAAGAACGGGAAAACATATATGAAGTTAAAACGCCCTTTTAATAACGGTGACAATGTGTCGTTTAAAGGAGAAGATATAAAACAAAATCAAGTTCTCGTTAAGAAAGGTGTTGCAATTAATCCAGGTGTTGCGGCCTTACTAGCAACGTTTGGATATAGCACGGTGAAAGTTGTAAAACAGCCTGTTGTCGGTATTGTAACGACAGGAAGTGAATTATTAGAAGTACATGAGCCGTTAGAACCGGGGAAAATTAGAAATAGTAACTCGTATATGATCGCAGCTCAAATTATGAAAGCTGGCGGGAAAGTTCGTTATTATGGTCAACTCGCGGATGAGTTAGATGCATGTTTTACAGCTGTTCAATCAGCGATGGATGAGGTCGACATTTTAATTACAACAGGCGGTGTATCAGTAGGAGATTATGACTACTTACCAGCTATTTATGAAAGATTACAGGCAAATGTACTCTTTAATAAGATAGCCATGAGGCCCGGAAGTGTAACGACAGTAGCTGAAGTTGATGGAAAGTTACTCTTTGGTTTATCAGGAAATCCGTCTGCTTGTTATGTAGGCTTTGAATTATTTGTGCATCCAATTATAAAAACGTATTTGTATGCGAAGGAACCTCACGTATATAGAGCGGATGCTATTTTACAAAAAGATTTTCCGAAGCCAAATCCATTTACTCGTTTCGTAAGAGCGAACGTAACAATTGTGGATGGGGCGTTACAAGCGATGCCGGTTGGTTTAGATAAATCGAGTGCGGTATCTTCACTTGCAGATGCGAATGCTTTTATCGTGTTACCCGGAGGAACGAGAGGATTTGAGACCGGAATGAAAGTATCCGTATTATTGTTAGAGCACTCTGAGGGATGTGAGTGGCCATGGGCGAAGCCCCTTCAATCTTACAAATAGTAGGGTATCAAAATAGCGGAAAAACGACACTTGTAGAGAAAATTGTGCATGCATTAGCCGAAAGCGAAATGAAAGTTGCTACAATTAAACATCACGGGCACGGAGGTTTTCCAGAAGTAGCGCAAAAAGATAGCGAAAGACACCGTAAAGCTGGTGCTGTCGTAAGTAGTGTAGAAGGTGCTGGATTACTTTCACTTTCTTCACTAAGAAAGAAATGGTCCTTGCAAGAAATTATTTGCTTATATGAGTTTTTTAAAGTGGATACAATTTTAATAGAGGGCTATAAAAAAGAGAACTACCCGAAAGTAGTGTTACTTCGTTCTGCGGAAGATGCTGAGCTTTTACATAAAGTAGAAAATATAGTGGCGGTTATTACGTGGTATGATGTCCCAGTAAATATACGAGAAGAATATAAAGTATTTCATATAACAGAAGAAGAGTTGTACATAGACTGGTTTTTACAAACGGTTAGGAGTGCGAAATGACAAATACATATTATGAAGTAATTGATACAGAAATCTCGATTGAAGAGGTAACGAAGAAAGTAATTCGACGTGAATGCGGTGCTGTTACAACATTTATTGGAACGGTTAGAGAGTTTACGAAAGGGCGTCGTACATTATACTTAGAATATGTCGCTTATAAAACGATGGCAGAAAAGATGCTAGAGAAAATCGGATTAGAAGTGAAAGAGAAATGGCCAGGTACACACGTTGCGATTACACATCGCATCGGTACGTTGCAAATTTCTGATATAGCGGTTGTTGTTGCTGTTTCAACACCACACCGTAAAGCGGCTTATGAAGCGAACGAATATATTATGGAACGCATAAAACAAATTGTTCCGATTTGGAAAAAGGAGTTTTGGGAAGATGGTGACTCATGGATTGGTGATCAATTAGAAAAAACACCATATCCGGCGGGAGAGCCTGGGAAGGAGCTATAAGTATGATTCGAGTATTGTTATTTGCGCACTTGCAAGAAGAAGCAGGGACAAGTGAATTACAAATAGAGAAAGAAAATATTACGGTTGCACAGTTAAAAGATGTTGTTGCGAACGAATATAATGTACCAGTTTCAGAGCCAATTATGGTTGCGATTAATGAAGAATATGCAAATGAAGATGACAGGGTCCAATCTGGTGATGTTGTTGCACTAATCCCACCAGTGAGCGGTGGTTAATATTGGATTCATTAAAACGACTTTCCTATATAGGGAAAGTCGTTTTTTTATGGCAGTTTTGAGAACACTAATCTATAGAACAAGGAGGGAATTATGAAAAAAATATGTGTAGTTATGACAATGCTATGTGCGTCTTTTTTCTCTTCTCCAAGTGATTCTTTCGCGAAAGAATCAAGAGAACAGCTTTTAGAGAGTGCATTATCAAATAGGTACTATTCAGTTATTAGACAAGTGACAGAAGATCAATATGAATGTGCTTCAGTTATAAATATAAAGCGTCTCGGCAAGAAAGATGAATTTGTTCCTAGGTATGAAGTGAAGCTACAATTTCTTACATTTCAAGGAGCGCATAATCCCCCGAACGATAAAGTTACGCTTACTTTGGAAGACCATTTAGATCACGTAAAGATAAAGAAAGTGGAGCGAGAAAAGAATGTTTCTGACGCTATTGCAGAAAAAGTTTGTCAAAGGGAAAAAGAAAAAATAAAAGCTCACTCTAATGACTTAGAGTGATAACCTATGCATTTAGTAAAGAAAGGTAATGAGTGATGGATATATTTTTAGCGATTTTACCAGCTATATTTTGGGGAAGTATTGTGCTATTTAACGTAAAACTGGGCGGGGGACCGTATAGTCAAACGCTCGGAACAACGTTTGGAGCACTTATTTTCTCAATTGTTGTTTATATTTTTATGAAGCCAGTATTAACACCTACCGTTATCGGAGTTGGAGTTGTGTCAGGTTTATTTTGGGCGCTTGGTCAGGCAAATCAATTGAAAAGTATTGATTTAATGGGTGTTTCGAGGACGATGCCAATTTCAACAGGACTTCAATTAGTCGCGACGACTTTATTTGGCGTTATCGTATTTCATGAATGGTCCACGACAATATCGGTCGTCCTTGGGATTTTAGCGCTCGTTTGTATTATTATCGGTGTTATTTTAACATCGCTTCAAAGTGAAGAAGAAAAGAATGCAGAGCAAGCAGCAAACTTTAAAAGAGGTATCGTAATTTTATTAATTTCAACAGTCGGCTATTTAGTTTACGTAGTAGTGATTAGACTATTTAACGTAGATGGTTGGTCAGCTTTGTTGCCACAAGCAGTTGGTATGGTGTTAGGTGGGATTTTGCTTACCTTTAAACATCATCCATTTAATAAATATGCAATCCGAAATATTATTCCAGGATTAATTTGGGCAGCTGGAAATATGTTTTTATTCATTTCGCAGCCGCGTGTTGGAGTCGCAACAAGTTTCTCGCTATCGCAAATGGGAATTATTATTTCCACGCTTGGTGGGATCCTTATATTAGGGGAAAAGAAAACGAAACGTCAATTAACGGGTATCGTTGTCGGTATCGTTTTTATTATCGCAGCCGGAATTATGTTAGGTATAGCCAAAAGTTAAAGGAGGTATGGAAATGTATAGTGATTTAGCAGGGAAAGTTGTCGTTATTACAGGATCAGCAACTGGTCTTGGAAGAGCGATGGGAGTGAGGTTTGCTAAGGAAAAAGCGAAAGTGGTTATTAATTATCGCTCACGAGAATCAGAAGCGAATGATGTGTTAGAAGAAATTAAAAAGGTAGGCGGCGAAGCGATTGCTGTAAAAGGTGATGTAACCGTCGAATCAGATGTTGTGAATCTCATTCAATCTGCTGTGAAAGAGTTTGGTACGCTTGACGTTATGATTAATAATGCAGGGATAGAAAACGCGGTACCGTCGCATGAAATGCCGCTTGAAGATTGGAATAGGGTAATTAATACAAATTTAACAGGTGCTTTTTTAGGAAGTCGTGAAGCGATTAAATATTTTGTAGAACATGATATTAAAGGTTCTGTCATTAATATGTCTAGTGTTCATGAGAAAATTCCGTGGCCACTATTTGTGCACTATGCAGCGAGTAAGGGTGGTATTAAACTGATGACAGAAACGTTAGCGCTAGAATATGCGCCAAAAGGTATTCGAGTAAATAATATTGGACCAGGTGCAATTAATACGCCGATTAATGCAGAAAAGTTTGCTGATCCTAAAAAACGTGCTGACGTAGAAAGTATGATACCGATGGGCTATATTGGAAACCCTGAAGAAATTGCAGCAGTAGCAACTTGGCTCGCTTCTTCAGAGGCGAGTTATGTAACGGGCATTACGCTATTTGCAGATGGTGGAATGACGTTATATCCATCGTTTCAAGCTGGGCGTGGGTAATAAAAAAAAATAGCGGCCAGCTATTTTAAATTTAGTGATTAATTGTATCTTGAAGAAATTCTGTTGCTTGATGTTCAGAAACATTTTGTACGAGTGCAACTTCACTGATCATCATTTTTCGGGCGTTATCTAGCATTTGTTTTTCACTCGCATTTAAAGTTCGCTCTTTATTGCGGCGAAGTAAATCCCGAACAACTTCTGCGCTATCTTGTAAATTGCCGTTTTTCATTTTTTCCATATTCATTGTATATCTTTGTTTCCATGAGAGTGATGGGTCTGACTCCCCGTTTTGAAATTCAAGAAGTATATCATCTAACGTACCTCGATCAACGATATAACGAATACCTGATTTTTTTAATTGATCCATCGGAAGCATTACTTGCATATCTTTACTAATGATGCGTATCACACAATATTGACGTGAAGTACCTAATATTTCTTTCTCTTCAATTGCTTCGATGATTCCTGCACCGTGCATTGGATAAACGATTTTATCACCAATTTGAAACAAATCATCCACCTCCATATGTGGTAACCACTTTTAATGATAGCATACGTATGTAAAAATGTCAAATTTTATATAATAACATAATATTTATATTCGAGTCAATAAGATAAAGTGCTTTTTTATGTTTTTTTTGGACCTTATTTATCGTGATTTTTTTAGAAAAATAGTACAGGTGAAGAAAGAAGGCATATCCACTTATTTTTAAGCATAAAATGTAAAAGCGCTAATACAATATACCTAAATCCGTTCTTTGCAAAGGAGGGAGAGAAGGTGGGGCGCACAATAAAAATTGATATTACAAATAAAGTTGTAGCTAAATTTAGACAAAATTATTTGGAATTATATACGAGTAAATTTATGATAGGTAAGTTTTATGTCTATACTGAAGATAAAGAATATGTGTTAGAAGACGGATATATATATGAGAATGGAAAGTTTTATCGCATCATAGATACGCACCGTGGCAATAATCAAGCGGCCGAGGGCTGCGATCTAGGACGGTGTTAACATGATTCGTGTGAAAGTATTTGATGAAAGTCACGAAAAAGACTTAGAAGACGCTGTGAATGTGTTTTTGAAAAAGATTGATGATAGCAACTTTGTAGATATTAAGTATCAAGTTGGTGTTTCTATTAACGACGATGAAAACCAAATTTATTGTTTTTCAGCAATGATCGTTTATAAAGCATAAAAAAGAGCTGGCTCACCCAGCTCTTTTTTATGTTTTATGTTGGGACAACATGTGTCGGTAATACGTTCATAATAGATTGGGTTGTGCCTAATTTCTTTGTCGTTAAAAGAGGCTCCCCTGTTTCATGGTTTTGGGCATCTTTACACATACCAAGGTGATAACGATCACCTAAAAATGGATCAATATAAAAACCGTTTTTGAATACTTTATCATTTGGATGTTTTTCATGGTGAATATCAGAGCAGTTAATGCAATAGAACATAGCGTTCAACCCCTTTTTATTTTGTTTGAAAAAAGTGAGTCGGTAGTCATTTCGCTCCTAAGGAAATGTTGAGGAGAAGAGAAATAACTACCTACTCAAATGGTGGGCATATTCCTTCTGATTTGTCATATCTCGCGTATTGTCCCTTGAGGGAAGGAGGAGAGACGAAGTACGCATGATATAAGTAAGGCGCTTCTTTCAATATGAATGATGGAGTTTCATGTTGAGAGAAGTTTTTATTTTGTATTGCCTTTGTGAGTATATTATGAGGAAATGCTAAGAGGGTGTTTGTCCTGTTGAAAAAATGTTGAGAATTTCTCAACAGTAAAAGAATTAGCGTTGACATGAAACTAAAAGGTGTTATATTATCGAAGTATAACCAAAAGGTGTTATGTTGTAACGCCGAGTAAAGGAGAATGAAAATGGAACAACAAGATACATTAAATGATATTAAACAAACAATCGTTTTTAACGCGTCTATTCAAAAGGTATGGAGTGTAGTATCAACTGCAGAAGGGATTGCGTCATGGTTTATGCCAAATGATTTTGTATTAGAGGTAGGACATGAATTTCATGTGCAATCACCATTTGGGCCATCACCATGTAAAGTATTAGAAATTGATGAACCAAACCATTTATCTTTCTCATGGGATACAGATGGCTGGGTTGTTTCATTTGATTTGAAAGACTTAGGAGATAACAAAACAGAATTTACGTTAATTCACGGCGGCTGGAAACATCCTGATGAAATTCTTCCGAAAGCAAATGCGAAGAGCTCTATTATTCGCGATAGAATGAGCGGTGGTTGGGTAGCGATTGTAAATGAAAAACTGAAAAAGGTTGTCGAAGGCTAAGTGTCCTCGTCAGCAGCGAAATATGATGTATTTCAAGCAATTGCTGATCCAACCCGCCGAGAAGTAATACGGTTATTAAGTGACAAAGAGTTACCGATTTCCAAAATAACGGATCATTTTCCGATGAGTCGTACTGCGGTTGTAAAGCACCTTCATATTCTTTCAGAAGCGAATTTAGTAAGTGGAAGAAAAAGCGGAAGAGAGAAGATATATCGTTTGCATCCAGAACCATTAGAAGAATTACAACAATGGCTCTCGTATTATGAACGTTTTTGGGATAATAAATTATCCATGCTGAAACATATTGTGGAGAATGAAGAATAAAAAGGATGACCAAAATGGTCATCCTTTTATTGTTGCTCACTTGTTTGTGTAGCTGGCTTTAATAAGAGCCAAGCGATAATTAATGTAAATACTGCTAATACGAAAGTGCTCATATAAATGACGTGTACGCTTGATGCTAATGCAGATTGCGATTCGGTTACTACGTTTGCTGTAGTACCGCCGTGTCCGCCAGATACAAGATCAAGGTTTTTAATACCACGTGCGTGAATCATCGTATTGAAGATTGTACCGAATATTGCAGCACCTAACGTTTGACTAAATGTATTAATAAATGTGTTTAAACCAACAGCTGTTCCGCGTGTATGAGCTGGTACAGCTGCTTGAATTGTTACCATGTAAATCGGTGTCACAAGCCCCATTCCTAAGCCGAATAATCCGACTGCTACATAAATAAGGAACGATGGTGAATTTGTTGATAGTGTAAATAATAAGAACGTAGCGACTGATAAAATGCTAGCTCCAAGTAAAATGATTTGTTTCGTTTTTAATTTGCCTACTAAGTTACCAGAGAAAATAGCGCCAAATGTCCACATAACAGGAATTGGCATTAAAATAAGTCCAGCTTCTGTAGCGTTTTTCCCTAATACACCTTGGCTCCAAATTGGAAGGTACATTGTAATACTAATAATCATTGCGCCAGCAATAAGAGTTAATATATTTATCGTAGATAATGTACGGTTAGAGAAAAGTGCTAGCGGAATTAATGGTTCCGGAGATTTCTTCTCGATGAATAAGAAAATAATAAATGAAATAGCGGCAAAGATTAATAGGCCGATAATTGTCATGTCTCCCCAGTTTTGCTTACTGCTACCTGTTAATAATGCATATAGTAGAGCGATTGTACTTAATGAGAAGACTGTTGCACCAAGATAATCGATATGATGCTTAGCAGGTTTAATAGATTCTTTGTAGTAAATTGCAATCATTAAGCAAGCGATAATTCCGAATGGAACGTTTAGGAAGAAAATATAACGCCAAGAAAGGGAATCAACTAAAAATCCACCTACTAACGGTCCGATAACACCGGATACACCCCAAACGGCACTCATCCAACCTTGTGCTTTCGCGCGGTCTTTCGCTTCGCTATATAAGTCTCCAATAATCGTCATTGTGATTGGCATAACAGCACCAGCACCGATACCTTGAAGCGCGCGGAAGAAGATTAATTGTTCCATCGATGTAACGACTCCGCAAAGTGCAGAACCGACTAAAAAGATTGTAGCTCCGATCAGTAAAACTTTTTTACGGCCAAATAAATCAGCGAGCTTTCCGTATATTGGAGTCGAAACAGCTGTTGCAAGCATATAAATTGCATATACCCAACTAACAAGTTCGACGCCTGACAAATCACTCGTTATACGAGGGATTGCTGTACTAACAATCGTTCCTTCTACCGCAGAAAGAAACGTCATTAACATTAAAGACATCATGACTTTTTTTCTCATTTGTTTTCCCCTTACCCTTTTTTAAATATTCAACAATATAAAATATAAAGGTACTAAGGTATATAAAGCAACAAAAAAGCAATGGGAAGTTAAGTGGAGCCTATATTTGTTGTTTCTTGTCGGTAAGTCGATATAAGTTGCAGAATCGCTGATAAATTTGGAAAATAGCCGATATAAGTTGCGGAATCGCTGATATATTTGTGGAATCGCTCATATAATTTCATGTGCCTATAAAAAAAGAAACAGGAATCCCTGTTTCTTTTTTTAATACTGCATTTTCGCGTTTTCTCCAGCTGTCGTTCCGGCAATTCTACCAGTAACAAGGGCTGATGTAATATTATAGCCACCAGTATAACCATGAATATCAAGAACTTCTCCGCAGAAATATAAGCCGTTCGTAAATTTAGAAGACATTTCTTTCGGATTAATTTCTTTCACGGATACACCGCCGCCAGTAACGAATGCTTTTTCAATTGACTGCGTACCATTTACATTCACAGTAAACTCTTTAAAGTCTTTCACAAGTGCACGAATCTTTTCGTGAGAAACTTGTCCAGCTTGTTCGCTGCCGTCAATTTCATTTTTTTCTAATAAGAATAGGAAGTAACGTTCAGGGACATAACCTTTTAAAACGTTTTTAATTCCTTTTTTCGGATCTTCTTTCATTTGTTTCAGCATGCGCTGAAATAGTTGCTCACTATTTTCCTCTGGCAATGCATCAATACTCATTTGTATTGTATTCGTTTTAAACTTTTTCAGTGCTTTCACGACGAATTGGCTACAGCGAAGAGCAGCAGGTCCAGATAGGCCGAAATGAGTGAAGAGCATGTCCATTTTGTGAGAAATGATAGCTTTTCCTTTCGGGTTTAATACACTTAAGTTTATATCACGTAAAGCAAGACCTTGTAATGAGCGGTCACGTATAAACGGCTCGTTTGAAAGGATAGGTACTTCTGTTGGGAATAATTCTGTGATTGTATGACCCGCTTTTTCAGCCCAAGCATATCCGTCTCCAGTAGATCCAGTTTGAGGAACTGATTTTCCGCCAACAGCGATAACGACGTGATTTGTTTCTAACACTTCGCCTGTTTGCAGTATAACTGCTTTTGTTTGACCATTTTCATATTCAATCGTTTCAACAGGCGTATTTGTACGAATTTTTACACCTAAGTCTTTTAATCGTGTTAAAAGTGCGTCTACAACAGATTGTGCTTTGTTTGACACAGGGAACATGCGACCGTGGTCTTCTTCTTTCAATTTAACACCGAGATTTTCGAAGAATGTAATAATATCTTCATTATTAAAAATAGAAAAAGCGCTGTATAAGAAGCGACCGTTTCCTGGTATATGTTTAACAATTTCATCAAGTGGTAGACGGTTCGTTACGTTACAGCGTCCGCCACCAGAAATTGCAAGTTTACGCCCAAGTTTATTTCCTTTATCAAGAAGTAAGACATTTGCGCCTTCTTCTGCAGCACCAATTGCAGCCATTAGCCCAGAAGGACCGCCGCCGATGACAATAACATCATAATGCATAATATATCGACCTCATTTTCTACATTTCCTGCCTAAAAGAATAGCATGTTTTCCCTTAAAAGAAAAATAGAGTGAAGTACTGCTTAATGAGAGAATTGTGGTACAATACAAAAGTTAGAGTTCAGCACTATCCTGCCATTTGTAGGCGATAAGACTAAAACCTCAAGATTTAGGAGAAGTAAATAGGGAGTCTGTTAGCCTGTAAATGCTCGAATGGTTCAACTAATAAGGAGTAGGAGAGAAGTCTCCAACTAATTATAGTTTCACTTTATGTAGATGTAGGAGGATTTTTGTATGTCCGATTCGAAATTTCTGCGCGGAACGCTTATTGTTACGCTAGGGACATTTTTAGTAAAGTTCTTAGGCATGATTTACGTCTTTCCGTTTCATGCATTAGTAGGAACAGAAGGCGGAACGCTCTATACATATGGATACATTCCATATACGATCTTTTTAAGTATCGCAACGGCAGGTGTGCCACTTGCTGTTTCAAAATTTGTTTCCAAATATAATGCGCTTGGCGATTATAAAACGAGCCGGAGAATGTTCCGCTCGGGAATGGTTATGATGATAGTAACAGGAGTTCTTTCGTTCCTAGTACTGTACATGACGGCGCCATTGTTTGCAGAAGCGATGCTTGGTAAACAAAGTATACACAATAATGTAGGAGAAGTTACGACGATCATTCGTCTTGTAAGTTTCGCGCTTATTGTTGTACCAGCAGCGAGTTTAATTCGTGGTTATTTCCAAGGTCACCAGTCTATGGGACCAACTACCGTTTCACAAATTATTGAACAAATTATTCGTATCGTCTTTTTATTAGCAGGTAGTTTTATCGTTATTAAAGTACTTGGCGGTACAGTTGCAACAGCAGTTGGAGTAGCGACATTTGCTGCGTTCGTTTCAGCGGTTGGAGCACTCGGTGTGTTAATTTGGTACTGGCTAAAACGTAAAAAATATTTGGATCAATATTTAATTGAACAAACTGTACCAGAATCAACAGTAAGCACCGTTCAATTGTTTAAAGAGTTATTTGCATATGCGATTCCTTACGTTGTAATTGGGTTAACAATTCCTTTATATCAACAAATTGATACATTGACATTTAACTCAATTATGCAGGCGATTGGTCAAGGTGATATCGCAGAGCGAGCTCTCGGTATTTTCACAATGTGGACGCATAAGTTAATTATGATTCCTGTATCACTTGCAACAGCGTTTAGTTTAACGCTTGTACCAGCAATCACAAAATCATTTACTGAAAAACAATACCGCTATTTGAAATTACAAATTACACAAACATTCCAGGCAAATATGTTTTTAACATTGCCAGCAGTTGTCGGTATTTCTTCACTTGCATATCCAATTTATACTGCGTTTTACGATTCAGATCCACTAGGTGGACAAGTATTAATGTGGTATGCACCAGTTGCGTTGTTATTCGCTTTATTTACAGTAACAGCAGCAATCCTGCAAGGTATTAACCAGCAGAAGCATGCGATTATTGCGCTTATAATGGGCGTTATTTTGAAATTTGTATGTAACGTAATCTTTATTCGTTATTTCGGTACAGTAGGAGCAATTCTAGCGACAGCAGTTGGTTTCTTAGCTTCTGTTTGGTACACAAATCAACAAATTAAAAAATACGCACACTATTCATTCGGTGTTGTATATAAAAGAACATTCCAAATTGCAGTACTGACACTTATAATGGTCGTTGCTGTAAAACTATCACAATGGATTCTATCCTTCATGATTTCGCCTGATGGCCGTATTGGTGCTCTTATAACAGTTGCGATTTGTGCAGGTATTGGCGGTCTTGTTTACGGATTGTTAGCAATTCGCACAGGAGTACTTGAAAGAGTATTTGGTGGAGAAGCATTAGATAAAATTCAACGTAAACTTGGTAGTAGATTTAAAATAAAGTTGAAATCAAGAGGGGCGTAATTACGTCCCCTTTTCTATGATAAATAAAGAAGGTGAAAAACGTGAGATTAGATAAATTATTAGCAAATATGGGATATGGAAGTAGAAAAGAAGTAAAGAAATTATTGAAAGATGGCGTTGTGAAAATTGATGGAACGCCAGTAAAAGATGCGAAAGTTCATGTAAATGTAGAAGAGCAAGAAGTTATGATTCACGGTGAAGTTGTGGAATACAAAGAATTTGTTTACTTAATGATGCATAAACCACAAGGTGTTATTTCAGCGACGGAAGATGATAATCATGAAACAGTAATAGATTTATTAGAATTAGAAGATGCAATCTTTGATCCGTTCCCAGTTGGACGACTTGATATCGATACGGAAGGCTTCTTATTGATAACAAATGATGGGAAGTTATCACATCAATTATTATCTCCGAAAAAGCATGTGCCGAAAAAATATTATGCACACGTTGCAGGAGTAGTAACAGAAGAGGATGTAAAAGAATTTGCTAAAGGTGTTATTTTAGACGATGGCTATGAAACAAAGCCAGGTGCACTTACAATATTGAAAAGCGATGATATTTCTGAAATTGAGCTTGTGATTACGGAAGGGAAATTCCATCAAGTGAAGCGTATGTTTGAAGCGGTAGGAAAAAAAGTAGTCTACCTAAAGAGAACAGAGATGGGTCCGTTAGTATTAGATGAAGAACTAGAACTTGGACAATACCGAGAGCTAACAGATGAAGAAGTAGAAATGTTAAAAACATATCAAGTAGATACTGAAAAGTAGTACCTTTATAGGCGCAGAAAAGACCCCTTTCTAATTATTAGAAAGGGGTATGTATTTATTTACCATACAATTATTTTTCGTTATGAGGTCATTCTCACTTTCTTTCCTGTTGTTGTCCACTTACCGCGGCAAGGGCTATACACGAGTTCATTAAACTGCAACACATTTAGATCACGTTGTATCGTTCGCGGTGTGATCCCGAACTCATCTACAAGGTCTTTCGTCGTTACCGTTCCGTTTTCATTGATGTACATATAAATTGATTTAATGCGTGTTAGCATACGAGTAGTTGTAGGTTTCAAGAGAAAACCACTCCTCTACTAGTTTTTTTGACCCCATTCAGGAAAGAAGGTCGTTACTACCATTGTACTCTACATGATAAAATTCATGCTTTAATCTACTTAAATTTTACAGAAATTTAACAAATATTCATATAGAAAAATATTGGTAGTTGACATTGTATATATGGTCAGTCAACTAACACATAAAATTCTACGTAAAACGCCAAATTCCTGCAAATTTTTTTGAAAAAACAAAAGAAAAACTAATAAGAAATATCTGAAATATTACAATTGTTCGGTATTTAGTTTTCGTGTATGGCATAAGAGATTTCTGTTTGTTATGATGAAAGAAACAATATAGTGAAGGATGGATGCGTGATGTCAGCGATTAATTGGACAGAAGAAGTTGCAAAACGAAAAGATGATTTAATTCGTGATACACAACAATTTTTACAAATTAAAAGTGTATGGGAAGAAGAATCTGCGAAAGAGGGCGCACCATTCGGTGAAGGTGTAGAAAAAGCTCTATCTTTCATGTTACATAAAGGAGAAGCTGAAGGTTTTGCTTCTAAAAATTTAGAAGGATATGCAGGTCATCTTGAAATGGGACAAGGAGAAGAATTAGTAGGTATTCTTTGTCACGTTGACGTTGTACCAGAAGGAGATGGCTGGACGACTCCCGCATATAGTGCGGATATTCGCGATGGAAAGATTTTTGCACGTGGTGCAATTGACGATAAAGGCCCAACGATGGCAGCATATTATGCAATGAAAATTGTGAAAGAATTAGGCTTACCTCTTTCAAAACGTGTTCGTATGATTATAGGAACAGATGAGGAAAGCAATTGGAAATGTGTAGATCACTACTTTAAAAATGAAGAAATGCCAACAATTGGTTTTGCGCCGGATGCAGACTTTCCAATTATTAATGCAGAAAAAGGAATTTCTGATATACAAGTTGTGCAAAATGGTAGTGAAGAGAAAAAAGGTACATATGAACTTGTTTCATTTGATTCAGGGCGCCGTTTAAATATGGTTCCTGATTTTGCAGAAGCAGTTATTACAGGAGAAGATGTAAATGCACTTACAGTAGCATATGAAGAGTATTTACAAACTGCTAAAAAAATAGGGAAATCGACTATAGAAGGAAATACAGTGACGTTGCAAATAGAAGGAATTTCAGCGCACGGATCTACTCCTGAAAAAGGAGAAAATGCAGGTTTATTATTAGCAAACTTCTTAACTACAGTTTCACTTGATGGAAAAGCAACTGCATTTGCGACATTTGCAACAGAAACATTTACTGGTGATATTTTTGGTGAAAAAGCTACTATTGCTTACAAAGATGAAATTAGCGGTCCGTTAACAGTGAATGTCGGTCGCATTTCTTATACGAAAGAAAACGGTGGTAACTTAGGGCTAAACGTACGTTACCCAGTTACAACTAACTTTGAAGAAACAATTGTGAAGTTGAAAGAATATGTTGGTACGCATGGTTTTGAAGTGGCTGACTATTCTAATTCTCGCCCACATCACGTCGATAAAGATCACGTATTAATCCGTACGTTACAACGTGTGTATGAAGAACAAACAGGTGAAAAAGCAGAACTATTAGCAATCGGCGGCGGTACTTATGCTCGTTCATTAAAAGCTGGTGTGGCATTTGGCCCGCTATTCCCTGGAAAAGAAGAACTTGCGCATCAAAAAGATGAGTATATCGAAATTGAAGACTTATTGAAAGCAACAGCAATTTACGCGCAAGCAATTCATGAATTAGCGAAGTAATGGATATATAAATAATGTCCGCTCTCTATTTTGGAGAGCGGCTTCTTTTTACCTGAATGAGATAAGAAAGAAAAGCAACAATAGAAAAGAAGGAGAAGATGTACATGGAACTGCATTATTTTGTCGCAATTACGTTACCGAATCATATAAAAGAAATGCTGTCTAACTATAAAGAGGATATGCAAGAGGAATTACAATTTCGTTCATGGGTACATAAAGAAGACTATCATATTACCCTTTCATTTTTAGGGAGTGCAACGGGGGAACAATTAGAGGGAATAAAGAATGGATTAAAAACAATTGCAGAAACAAAAGAACTATCGTTCACATTACAAGGTTTTTCAACGTTTGGTAGGGAAGATCAGCCTCGTATTTTTTGGGCGAAGGTAAGTGAGAATCACGATTTGTTTCAGTTGCAAAAGCAAATACATGCCATTTGTGAAGAAAATGGATTTTCTCTAGAAACACGCCCATATCACCCGCATATTACCGTTGCTCGTAAATGGATAGGAGAAGAAAAGTTTCGTTTAGAAAGTATAAAAGAAGTGCCTGAAATATCATTTCAAGCAGATACAATTACTTTATACGAATCCCACGTGAAAGAAACCCCGAAGTATAAATCGATTGCTGAAATAAAATTACAAAAATAGAATGTTGAAAACGTTTTTTATGCAGGTGAATATACTATAGAGAAGAATGGAGTTACTGTATAGAGTCTTGTTGATAAGAAAAGCCTTATCATTTGCAGCTCATTTTATCTCGCCTAATTGGTGAAGGCTAATAATAAGTGAGGATGGAGAAATTTTCTCGCTCATTAAAGTTTCACTTTATTTTAACTTTGAGAATGATGGTGATTTTTTTATGTTGAAAGTAAAACGTCCATTTGATGCCTATTTAGATGAAATGAATAAAATTACAATTTTGCTCCCACATGCGTATGGAACAAGTCGGACATTTCGTTTGCAAGAAGGAAGTAATGTGAAAGATTTACCGATTGCTCATACGATTGCGCTTCCAGATGCAACGAAGTATGAGTGCTTTATAGAAGAGCCGCTAGATGTGGGGAAGTATTATACAGTACGAGATGAACGGAATGAAGAAACTGATTTACAAATAGGTGCTGTTATTCGAACAAAAAGTTTCGATGAAAAGTATTATTACGAAGGTACAGATTTAGGTGCTGTTTATCAAAAAGAAGAAACGACATTTAAAGTATGGGCCCCAACTGCAAGGCTTGCGAAAGTAAGAATTTATAAGAGCGATAAAGAATATACCGATCATGAAATGTACAGGGGAGAAAACGGAGTTTGGATTCAAACATTACAAGGTGATTTAGACGGAGCACGCTATACATTTCTTGTTTGTATTAATTTAATATGGAACGAAGCTGTGGATCCTTATGCAAAGTCGGTGACGGTAAATGGAAAACATGGTGTTGTTATCAATTTAGAAAAAACCAATGTAACAAGACGAGAGGGATTACCAACATTACAATCAATGACAGATGCCATATTGTATGAACTGCATATTCGTGATGCGACTATACATCCAAATAGTGGAGTAATTCAAAAGGGAACATATAAAGGATTGATGGAAGAGGGAACAACAGGACGGAATGGGACATTAACAGGGTTGTCTCATATAAAAGATTTAGGTGTTACACATGTTGAACTATTACCTTTATATTGTTTCGGTGGTGTAGATGAGGCGAATCCTTCGTCCGCCTATAATTGGGGATATAATCCATTATATTACAATGCACCAACAGGATATTATGCTACAAACCCCTCTGATCCGTATAACAGGATAGTTGAGTGCAAACAACTAATTGAAACATTTCATGAACAAGGTATTAGGGTGATTATAGATGTTGTCTATAATCATGTTTATGAAAGAGAGCTATCATCATTTGAAAAGCTTGTTCCAGGATACTATTTTCGTCATGGTGAAGATGGTATGCCTTCTAATGGGACGGGAGTCGGAAATGATATAGCGTCTGAACGGAAAATGATGAGGAAATTCATTGTAGAGTCTATTTTATATTGGCTTACTGAATACAATGTCGATGGATTCCGATTCGACTTAATGGGAATTTTAGATGTTGATACAATGAATATGATAGAAAAAGAAGTGCGAAACATAAAACGAGATGCTTTGTTATTAGGAGAAGGATGGGATTTACAAACACCGCTTCCTACCAAAGAAAAAGCAACGTTAAATAATGCGAAGAAAATGCCACATATCGCGCAGTTTAATGATCAATTTCGTGATGGGATAAAAGGGAGTACATTTCATATAAATAAGCGTGGTTTTGCATTTGGTGGGCATGTAGACTGTAATCATTTGCAGTATATTGCAGCAGGAAGTCTTTTAAGTATGAAAGAAACAGGGCTGTTTCTAGAGCCAGCGCAAAGCATTAACTATGTAGAATGTCATGATAATATGACGATGTGGGATAAACTAGTGCGCAGTAATGAAGAATCAGAAACGATTTTGAAAAAACGTCACCTGTTAGCGAGCGCAATGGTTATTCTTTCACAAGGCATCCCTTTCTTACACGCAGGGCAAGAGTTTTATCGTACGAAGAAAGGAAATGAAAATAGTTATAATGCAAATGATGAGATCAATCAATTAGATTGGGATCAAAAAGAGAAAGAGATAGAGACTGTTAACTATATAAAAGGTTTAATTGCGATTCGTAAAGAGCATGGGGCATTCCGATTACAAAGCGCAGACCTTATAAAAAAACATATGACTTTTTTACAAACATCTACAGAAGTACTTGCATATCACCTAGAGCATGTAGAAACGTTTGGGCCATGGAAAGAGATTATCGTCTTATTTAATAGCGGTTTAGAAGCTAAAACTGTGCAACTTCCGAAAGAAGCAACGTGGCATGTGTTAGTAAACGAAAACGAAGCGAAAATAGAGCCAATTTCTTCATTTAGAGGAAAGGAACTTAAGCTCGCTCCAATTAGCACGTATATATTGACGATAATGTGACAAATCGCTACTTGACGATGAGAATGTAATAAATGTAGAATTGACAAAGGTGACGATTTTGATAAGTTGTCATTCTATGACAGGTTTTGTAAAATAAAATAGAGGATTTTTGGCTTAGGCTAATTTTTCTTTTCATTTACAGTAAAATATATGAATCCACAACATGTGTAGAAATGTTGCGGTTTTTCTTTTCATAACTATAAAAGATAAGGATTTGTTAACGGGTAATGAATATGGAATGGTTGGAACAATTATTAGGAAAAGAGTGGAGTCTTGTACCGGCTGGTGGAGTAACGGGCGATGCATATATTGCGCAAAACGGACAACAGAAGTTATTTTTAAAGCGGAATACATCGCCCTTTTTAGCGGTATTGTCAGCAGAAGGAATTGTTCCAAAATTACTTTGGACAAGAAGGGTAACGAATGGTGATGTAATTTCTGCTCAAAAATGGCTTCCGGGACAGAAGCTAGAGCCAGAGGATATGAAACTAGAACGTGTTGCGAAACTTTTGAAGAAAATACACTCCTCTAAAGCGCTTGTACAGATGATTCAAAGACTTGGGAAGCAGCCGCTTCACGCACAAGAGTTATTACAACAACTGCAACTCGTTTTAAGAGGAGATATAAGGGATGATGAAACAATTCAGCAAGGCCTTCAATATTTAATGGATTCATTAAAAGCTATTGAATACAATGAATTCGTTGTATGCCATTGTGATGTAAATCATAACAACTGGCTATTGTCGGATGAAGATGAATTGTTTTTAATTGATTGGGATGGAGCTGTAATTGCTGACCCAGCTCTAGACCTCGGTATGTTATTATATTGGTACATTCCGCGCCAGGAATGGAGTGAGTGGCTCGGTTACTATGATATTGAAATGGATGAATCGCTGCTTAGGCGTATGAGATGGTATGTGATAGCACAAACGATTTTGTCTATTCAATGGCATACAACAAAAAAACAGCAAGCAGAAGCTGAATATTGGCATCAATATTTACAGCAACTACTTGCTTCAGAATGATACTTAAGAAAAATTGTCCATTCCAGCAATCCACTGAGTAAGTTGTTCTTGATTATTGGAAATATGGTTGTCCAAATTAGAGGAAGATTTACCCGATTGACTATAAGAATATACATCGTTTAGCATTGTTTTAGCGTCACTACTTATATTATCGTTTGCGAGTAACGATTGAATGAGGCGCTCTAATTGCTCGCATTCTGAAACTGTCCCGCAGCAATCACTTTGGTGGTTGACTAAAATATCTTTCAGCACTTCTAATTGATGTTGTTGATTAATTGGCATGAACGGATCATCCTTTCGATTGTTTTTCTCTTCAAATGTAAGAGAAAAAGCTGTTTCGTCATGGAATGTTTAATGCTGTATGTAGTTTTTATCAAAATGGTACATCTTATACTTGAAAGAAACGGACCGAGTGCTCGTACGTACTTGGTTTTTTGTTTGGTAGATTGATTAGAAAAGAAAGAAGGAATTATTCCTTTAAAATAGCTATGTAAAGAGAGGGAAACATCTATGCGTTTAAGACATAAACCGTATGCAATGGATCGAATTAATGAATATTCACATATCGTAATCGGAAACCCAGAGGAGCGCGCTGGTAGCTGGAAAGAAGTATTTGGAAACGAACAACCAATTCACATTGAAGTAGGTACAGGTCGTGGCCGCTTCATGTATGATATGGCGAAAGCGAATCCACATATTAATTATATTGGAATTGAAAAATTCACAAGTGTTGTTGTAGATGCACTTGATAAATTAATTGAAGAAGAATTACCAAACTTAAAGTTAATTAATAAAGATGCTGAAGATTTAACAGTTTTCTTTGCGAAAGGTGAAATTGCTCGCGTTTATTTAAACTTCTCAGATCCATGGCCAAAGAAACGTCATACGAAGCGTCGTTTAACGTATAAAACATTTTTACGTAATTACGAAGAAGTGTTAGTAGAAGGCGGAGAAATTCATTTCAAAACAGATAACCAAGGTTTATTTGAATATTCTCTTATGAGTATGGCTGAGTATGGTATGTTACTAACGTACTTAAGCTTAGATCTTCATAACAGCGACTTTGAAGGTAACATCATGACTGAATATGAAGAGAAATTCTCTAGTAAAGGTCATCGTATTTACCGAGTTGAAGCAAAATATCGTACAGAGCCTATGCAGTAATGCGTAGGTTTTTTTACACCTAAAATAATCAGAAATTTATGTTAAGATTAATTAAAAAGGGGGATGTGTAATGGAACAGTTACAAATTGGAGATATAAAAGTAACGTGGTTAAAAGGCGGGAATACACATTTAGATGGAGGAGCAATGTTTGGAGTCGTGCCGAAAGTACTTTGGTCACGTAAATATAAACATAATGACACAAATCATATTTATTTACGAACAGATCCGTTACTTTTGCAAACGAAAGACGGAAATATGCTCATTGATTCCGGGATAGGAAACGGTAAGTTGAATGAGAAGATGAAACGCAATCAAGGTGTAACAGAAGAATCATCGGTTTATGAATCATTAGAAAAATTAGGATTAAAGCCTGAAGATATCGACTACGTCTTGATGACACATCTTCATTTTGATCATGCATCTGGTCTAACAAAATGGGAAGATGATCACCTTGTACCGGCATTTCCACATGCGAAAGTTTACGTAAGTGAAACAGAATGGAATGAAATGAGAAGTCCAAATATTAGATCACGTAATACATATTGGAAGGAAAATTGGGAGCCAATTGTAGATCAAGTTGTTACGTTCCAGCAAGAAATAGAAATTACAGATGAAATCAAGATGGCACATACGGGTGGGCATAGTGATGGACATGCAGTCATCATTTTGGAGAGTCAAGGGGAAACGATGCTACATTTAGCAGATCTCTTGCCGACGCACGCGCATCAAAATGTATTATGGGTAATGGCATACGATGATTATCCGATGACCTCGATTGAAAATAAACAAAAGTGGATGAAGTATGGTGCTGACAAAGAGGCATGGTTTACGTTTTACCATGACGCATATTATCGAGCTGTGAAGTGGAATGAGGAAGGTCATATCGTAGAAAAAATAGAACGGAAAACGAGTATAGAAGCATAAAAATAGGAGGTTGTTCCATCATATTTATTGGAGCAGCTTCTTTTTTATTGTCGGGTTTTGTCGGTAAGTCGATATATTTAAAAAATCGCTGATATAATTTTAATCAATACCCGCAATTTCAAAAAAATAAGAGGTTCACCTAATGGGAACCCTCCGTTTTATGCTGCTATAACCTCTAAAACAGTACCTGTTTTAGCATCAACTAAAAATTCAAATCGTTCTTGTATATCATTTAACATCGTTGTAAGACCGCCGCGATAAACTTCATATGCGACATCATATTTTTCAAATGTCTCTGGAACCATATGTACCCAAGAGCCAGTAATTTCACCTTTATGACTTAATGCTTGTTTCACCATTTTCAATGCTTTTTCTGAAGAAATATGGGATTGTTCTTGTACTTTGTTTGCAACGAGATAACCAGCTGCGAACCCAACGCCAAGACCTGCTACTAAACCTTTCCAGCTCATATATTCACCTCAATTCTATAAAATAAAAATAGTGTACCGATAATAATTATAAAGCAAATACAGCTAAAAAAGAAGAAACTAGAAACATTTCGAAAATTTCGTTACAATAAAAGAGGTATTCTACTAAGGTTTGAAAGAAGGGGACTTCGTGAATAAAGAGACATTACAATTATTTCGTACGTTAACAGAATTACAAGGTGCATCAGGTTTTGAACATGATGTACGCCGTTTTATGAAACAAGAATTAAGCAAATATGCGGATGAAATTGTACAAGACGGTTTAGGTAGCGTATTTGGTCTGAAAAAAGGGGACGAAACTGGCCCACGTGTTCTTGTAGCAGGTCATATGGATGAAGTAGGTTTCATGGTTACGCAAATTACGAAAAACGGAATGCTTCGTTTTCAAACGTTAGGCGGCTGGTGGAGCCAAGTTTTATTAGCACAGCGTGTACAAGTTATGACGAAGAATGGTCCTGTTATTGGGGTTGTTGGTTCTATTCCTCCTCATTTATTAAGTGACGCGCAACGTGCAAAACCGATGGATATAAAAAATATGTTAATTGATATAGGTGCAGATAGTTATGAAGATGCGATTGAAATTGGTGTAAAACCAGGACAACAAATCGTGCCGATCTGCCCGTTTACACCGATGGCAAATGAGAAGAAAATTATGGCGAAAGCTTGGGACAACCGTTACGGATGTGGTCTTGCAATCGAATTGTTAAAAGAATTAAAAGACGAAACATTACCAAATACATTATATTCTGGTGCTACTGTACAAGAAGAAGTAGGTCTTCGCGGAGCGCAAACCGCTGCAAATATGATTCAACCAGACATTTTCTATGCGCTTGATGCAAGTCCAGCAAACGATGCATCTGGTGACAAAACACAGTTCGGTCAATTAGGAAAAGGTGCTCTTCTTCGTATTTACGATCGCACGATGGTAACACATAGAGGAATACGCGAATTCATTTTAGATACAGCAGAAACAAACAACATTCCGTACCAATACTTTATTTCACAAGGTGGTACAGATGCGGGCCGTGTACATACAAGTAACTCTGGTATCCCATCAGCAGTAATTGGTGTTTGTGCGCGCTACGTTCATACACATGCTTCAATTTTACATGTTGATGATTATGCAGCGGCGAAAGAATTAATTACGAAGCTTGTAAGAACAACAGATAAAACGACGTTAGAGACAATTAAGAATAACGCGTAGAGAGGAAGAAGGGCTGAAGAGCCTTTCTTTTTTTAGCTTGAATAGATGACCCATCCATGAGTGGGAGCGGTCAGTGCCTAATTGGTGCTCGAATGGTGTATTAAGACCCTGGATAGGAAAAGAGAGGAAGGCTGTTTTTGTTTTTGAAGACGGTAATGTTGTTAGAAAAAACCTTCTTTTTTAGATTGAATAGATGACCCAGCGATGAGTGGGAGCGGTCAGTGCTTAATTGGTGTTCGAATGATGTATGAAGACTCCAAGTAGGAAGTGAGAGGAAGGCTGTTTTTGTTTTTGAAGACGGTAATGTTGTTAGAAAAAACCTTCTTTTTTAGGCTGAATAGATGACTTGGTGATATGTGGTAGTGGTTGATGCTTAATTCGTATCTGATAGGGATATTAGAATAGAATGATGAATTTTTATAGAGGTGAACGAAATGAAAGTAGTAGTAGGATCAAAGAATAAAACGAAGGTTGGCGCTGTGGAGAAGGTTTGGAAAGATGCTGAAATTACATCTCTTTCTGTTCCGTCAGGAGTATCAGCTCAGCCTTTCTCAGATGAAGAGACGATGCAAGGAGCGATTAATAGAGCGAAGCGAGCGCTAGAGGAAGGAGAAGCTCCAATTGGTATTGGGCTAGAAGGCGGCGTAATGAAAACGGAGCACGGTTTATTTATGTGTAACTGGGGCGCGCTAGCAACAATGGATGGGAAAGTATTTGTGGCCGGAGGAGCGCGTATTACGTTACCAGACGATTTTTTAGCACCTCTTGAAGATGGTAAGGAATTAAGCGAAGTGATGGAAGAGTTTGTGCAGCGAAAAGATATTCGTAGTCACGAAGGTGCTATCGGTATTTTTACAGATGATTATGTCGACCGCACGGAATTATTTGTACACGTTGTTAAGTTGTTAGTTGGGCAATATAAGTATGACAAAAAGCAAGCATAAACCTTGCACCGTACGCGATGTATGGTAGTATAAAAGAAAGATTATAACATGAAAAATGCACCCGTTAGAGGAGGAAATATAGATGAAGTCATTAGAAAGCATGGAGCAATTCCAACAGTTAAAAAATGAAGAGAATGTAGTCTTTATGTTCTCAGCAGAATGGTGCCCAGACTGCCGCTTTGTAGATCCATTTATGCCAGAAGTAGAAGAGAAATATAGTGATTTCTCATTTTACTATGTAGATCGTGATGAGTTTATTGATCTATGTGTAAAATTAGACGTATTTGGCATTCCGAGCTTTGTAGCGTACAATAAAGGTGAAGAAACTGGTCGCTATGTAAACAAAGATCGTAAAACACAAGAACAAATCGAAGAGTTCATTGAAGGTTTAAAATAAGGCAATTTGCCAATTGAATTGTAAAACAACCTCTACCTTCGCGGGGGAGGTTATTTTTTTGGAAGGGAGGAAAAAAGAGATGAAGATGACAAGTAAAAAGATGAAAGATGAGTTAATAAAGAAATTATCTCGCCCAGAATGGGACTTTCAGTATGATAGTGAGAAAGAAGTTTTACGTATTGAACAAAAAGACTCCAAAAAAGGTATTAACGTATCGCTTCCAGGAGTTGTGGCAAAATGGGAAGTGAACAAGGAAAAGGCAATTGAAGAAGTTGCTTATTACGTACAAGAAGCGCTAATTGCGATGCATAAAGAAGAAAATAGCGGAGCGAAAATTTTACCTGTTATTCGCTCTACTTCTTTCCCGAAACAAGCAGAAGAAGGAAATCCGTTTATTATGACGGATCATACGGCGGAAACACGTATTTACTACGCGCTAGATTCGAATAAAACGTATCGACTAATTGATGAGCGTCTATTACAAAAATTAGAACTTACAGAACAGCAAGTGCGTGAAATGGCATTATTCAACGCACGCTCATTAGGTTATGAATTTAAACAAGACACAGTAGCGGGTAATACATTCTACTTTTTAAACACAAATGATGGGTATGACGCGACTCGTATTTTAAACGAATCGTTACTACAATCGATGCGTGAAAAGATTTCTGGTGACATGGTTGTTGCTGTTCCTCACCAAGATGTATTAATTATTGCTGATATCGTCAACGAAATCGGTTATGATATTATTGCACAAATGACAATGAAATTTTTTGCCGAAGGGCATGTTCCGATTACATCACTTTCATTCGTATATGAAGATGGAGAATTTGAACCAATCTTTATTTTAGCGAAAAATCGGAAGAAGACAGATGGAAAAGAGAAAGGATGAACGAAGTGAACGTTTTTTACAACCTTGAAGGAATTGGTGACACTTTAATTGTTGCCTTACAAGATATTACTTTAGAGAACCGTACTTTTGATCGCAAAGGAGATGTTGCACGCGTATATGATCGTGAAAGCAATGTAACAGCAGGATTCAACATCTTTAATGCATCTTCTTACTTAGAAGTAAAAGAAACAGGCAACCTTACATTAACGAAAGAGCTTGTAGAGAAAATCAACGAAATTTTAGCGAAGAATGGCTTTGAAGAAACAGTAGAAGCAGATCTTTCTCCGAAATTTGTTGTAGGCTATGTAGCTGAAAAAGAAAAGCATCCAAATGCTGACAAGCTAAACATCTGTAAAGTAGAAATCGGTACAGAAACATTACAAATCGTATGTGGTGCACCAAACGTTGATGCAGGACAAAAAGTTGTCGTTGCAAAAATTGGTGCTGTAATGCCAAGTGGTATGTTAATTAAACCAGCAGAACTTCGCGGTGTTCCTTCTTCTGGAATGATCTGCTCTGCACGTGAATTAGAGCTTCCAGATGCTCCACAAGAAAAAGGTATTCTTGTATTAGAAGATAGCTTTGAAGTTGGACAAGAGTTTAAATTTTAATTGATATAAGAAAAGAGAGGTTGTCCTTTTGGGCAGCCTCTCTTTTTGTTTTGTCATTTTTTGTTGGTAAGTCGATATTCCGTGTCGAATCGTTGATATATGTAGAGTTACGATAGATATATTTGAAAAATCGTTGATATATGTAGAGTTGTGACAGATATATTCAAAAAATCATTCATATTATAAGGATGTCACCTTTTTTCTTAAAATCTATATTGTATTTTATAAACAAACTAGTTAAAATTTAGAAAAATAGAAGGGGATAGACGTATGAAACAACAAATAAAAATCGCAGAACTTCTAAAACGAATTGAAACTTCAAAACAGCAAGATATTGAGCTAGGTACTTATGAAATATATGTGTTTAGTGAAAGTGAATTAGAAAAAGGACAAATCGGTTACCGATACGATAAACATAAAAATTCATTAATAAGTGAAGAAAACGGAAAGTGGCAAGAAGGATGGATTACAATTGGATATGAAACGGATATGGGCGATCCAGTTTTCGTAAATATAGATGATGACGCTTATCCGGTTTATACTGCAGAACGTGGTACAGAAAAATGGCAGCCAGTTTATATTGGAAATATGGATGAGATTATAGGGCAATTATAAGAAAAACTTTGAATCCGGTGCAAAGTGATGGGAGAGAAGTATGAAGTATATAAAAATAATGAGCATGATTGCATTCATTGGAATATATATGGCCGGTTGTTCACAAGAGCAGCCGAAAAAAGAAACTACATCTTCTATACAAGAGAAAAACAAAGATACCAAAGAAGACGCACCGGTAGAAAAGCAGCAAGAACAAGAAAAGAATGAAGAGTCACAAGCAATTCAAACGAATGAGCAAGTAGAACATAAGCAAGAGGAAGTATCATCTGAGGAAAAGAAAGAAGAAACTACGCCAGTACAGCCAACTGAGCAACCAGTGCAAAATAATGAACAAAAAGTAGAGGGTAATGAAAAACAAGAGAAGTTTCTCGTCGTTATTGATCCAGGACATCAACAAAAAGCGAATTTAAATTTAGAGCCAATTGGACCAGGGGCAACAACGCAAAAATATAAAGTGACAGACGGTACAACAGGTGTTGTGACGAAAAAGAGAGAGGCTGTACTTGTATTAGAAATGGCTTTTTTATTAAAAGAAAAGCTTGAAGCAAAAGGGATACAAGTATTAATGACGAGAACATCACAAGACGTTGATATAAGTAATAAAGAACGGGCGACATTCGCAAATAATCATAAGGCGAATTTATTTTTACGTCTTCATGCAGATGGTTCTGAAAATCCAAACGAAAGTGGGTTTGCTGTATTGACGCCGGCAGAAGGAAGTCCGTATACGAAAGAGATTTATGCGGAAAGTCTTCAAATCTCTCAAATGATTGTAAATAAAATGAGGGAGAACCAGCAAGTAAAAGTAAATGGAATTAAATTTCGGGATGATCTTTCTGGATTTAATTGGGCAAAGGTTCCTGGTGTGTTATTAGAACTTGGGTTTATGTCAAACTATGAAGAAGACAAAAAATTATCTGACCCGCAGTATGTAAATTCTTTATTGCAAAGTGTAACGGATAGTGTAGATGCATATCGGAAGAGTAAAGCTTAAACGCAGTCTTACATGAAAGGCTGCGTTTTTCCATATGAAAACACTCGTAAATTAGAATATTGTGGATAAATATGACATGCTTAATTTTACCTGCACTTTTTGCCGAATGCTGATACAATAAAGGATGTTACTATTTAGTAGAAAGAGTGGTAAGCATGTTAGATTGGATGAAAAAGCTGTTTAACAAAGAGGAAGAACAAACAGCGATGAATAAAGAAGTACCAAAGCAAATTGAAAGTCAGCCGAAAATTCCTCGTGTAAACCACTACACTGAAGCAAGAGAAGCACAAATGGCAAGTAGGAATGCAGGTAAATGCCGTTTTCCTTTAGTACCGGATAATGGGTTCGATGAAGAGGATGAAAGCGAAGTAAATCGCTTTGAAGAACAACCTGTTCAAGGAGTAGCATATGAAGAACCGACTGCCCAAAGAGGAATAAAGGTGGAAAGAAGCAGACGACCGTATGTGGAAAAGGTTGTTTCTACATATGAAGAACCGGAAGTGCAATATGAACCGGTGCGGGAGTCTGTCGTTAAAAAGGCATCTGCACCTTCGCAAGAGAGTAACCGTAGACCATTTCGTCCAACAGAAATGATTTCGCCAATTTATGGATATAATCGTCCTTCAGTAGAGAAAAAGGTTGAAAAGCAGGAGGAAGTAAAAGAAAGAGAAGATCTTGAAATATCTGTAGAGGGTAAATCAGTCGTTGATGCATGGTTAGAGAAAAAAGGATATAAATTATCTGATTTCTCAGAAGGACAAGCACCAACTTCTTCTAGTCATAGAGCTGCTAACCAGCAAGGAGAGCAACAATATGAAGAGAATAAAAAGGAAGAAAAGTCAGTAGTTGATCAATGGCTAGAGAAAAACGGTTATGAAATTGAACGCCAAGTGCCTTTAGTAGAAGAAAAAGAAGTGATTAAAGAAATGAGTACACCGCAGGAAGTTTCAGCGGATGAATTACTTCATAAAACAGTAGCTGAGCAGATGGAAAGTGCTAAGCTAGAAAAAGATGTAGTGGTGTTAAACGAAAACAATCTACAAGAAGAATTAGTAGCTTCTAAAGTAGAGCACGAGGATACAATATTATCAGAAGAAATTAAACGTAATACAGAAATAAAACAACCTACTATTGAAGTAGAAAAGCAAGCTCCAGAAGAATCAGTGATTGTCAAAGCAGAAGAAAAACTTGAAGAAACAATCATTGTGGAAATACCAGAAGAAGTGTCAAAAGTAGAAGTAATTGCAGAAACGGAAGAGCTTGAAGAAGTAGTTATGGAAACAGAGGCACCTGAAGAAGTGGAAGAAGAAGTGGAAGAAGAAGTGGAAGTAATTGCAGAAACGAAAGAGCCAGAAGAAGTAGTTATGGAAACAGAAGAAGTGGAAGTAATTGCGGAAGCAGAAGAAGTAGAAGTGATTGTAGAAACAGAAGAGTCAGAAGAAGTGGAAGTAATTGCGGAAGCGAAAGAGTCAGAAGAAGTGGAAGTAATTGCGGAAGCAGAAGAAGTGGAAGTAATTGCGGAAGCAGAAGAAACAGAAGTGATTGCAGAAACAAAAGCGCCTGTAGTAGAGACATTTGTAGCACTTGAGGAAATTCAGCAAGAAGATGAAGCAATTGAACAAAAGAGTGAATTCATACATGTTGCTGAGGCTGATGAACAAACGAAGAAAGATGTTCAAAGCTTTGCGAATGTTTTAATTGCAGAAACAGAGGAAAATAGACGAGTTGTAGAAGAAGCACAGGTCGCAGAAGAGCAACGAGTTGTAGAAGAAGCGCCAGTCGTAGAAGAGCAACGAGTTGTAGAAGAAACACCAATCGCAGAAGAGCAACCAGTTGTACAAAAAGAAGAACCAAAACGTGAGAAAAAGCGCCATGTACCATTTAATGTTGTTATGTTGAAACAAGATAGAACACGATTAATGGAAAGACATGCAGCTAGAGCAAATGCAATGCAGCCTTCTGCTAATGTACGAGTAGAGAATAAGCCAGTACAACAAGAGGTAGCAGAACCACAAGTGGAAGAACGCCCAGTGCAGCAAGTAGTAGCAGAACCACAAGTGGAAGAGCAACCAGTGCAGCAAGTAGTGGTAGAGCAAGTACAAAAGCCAATTTCAAGTACGGAAGTACAAGAGAAAGCATATGTTGTAAATCAAAGAGAGAACGATATGCGAAATGTATTGCATACACCACCGACATATACTGTTCCACCATTAGCGCTGTTGTCGATTCCACAGCAATCAGCGTTAGATAATACAGAATGGTTAGAGGAGCAGAAAGAATTATTAGATACAACGTTTAATAATTTTCACGTTGGCGCACATGTTATTAATGTATCGCAAGGGCCAGCGGTAACTCGTTTTGAAGTACAGCCAGACCCAGGTGTGAAAGTAAATAAAATTACAAACTTAAGTGATGATATTAAGTTAAGTTTAGCTGCGAAAGATATTCGTATTGAAGCGCCGATTCCAGGGAAGAGTGCAATTGGAATTGAAGTTCCAAATAAAGAAAGCAAGCCAGTATTTCTTCGCGAAATTTTAAGAAGTCCTGTATTCACAAAGAGTGAATCACCGCTTACTGTTGCGCTTGGACTTGATATTTCAGGGGACCCAATTGTAACGGATATTCGAAAAATGCCGCACGGACTTATTGCGGGTGCAACGGGTTCAGGTAAAAGTGTGTGTATTAACGCCATTTTAACGAGTATTTTATATAAAGCGAAACCACATGAAGTGAAGTTAATGTTAATTGATCCGAAGATGGTTGAGCTTGCACCATACAATTCTGTTCCGCATCTTGTAGCACCTGTTATTACGGATGTAAAAGCAGCGACAGCTGCATTAAAATGGGCAGTTGAGGAAATGGAACGCCGTTATGAATTGTTTGCACACGCAGGTGCTCGTGATTTAACTCGCTACAATACGATTGTAAGTGAGCGAGAAATTCCAGGAGAGACATTACCTTATATCGTTATTGTCATTGACGAGTTAGCCGATTTAATGATGGTAGCACCTGGTGATGTTGAGGAAGCGATTTGTCGTATTGCGCAAAAAGCACGTGCTTGTGGTATTCATTTATTAGTAGCGACGCAGCGTCCATCTGTAGATGTTATTACAGGTTTAATTAAGTCAAACATTCCAACGCGTATTGCGTTTACTGTATCATCTCAAGTTGATTCGCGTACGATTATTGATATTGGGGGCGCGGAGAAATTACTTGGCCGTGGTGATATGTTATTCTTAGGGAACGGTACATCTAAACCAGTTCGTGTACAAGGTGTATACGTATCGGATGATGAGATTGAAAAAACAGTTGATCATGTGAAAAAGCAAATGAAGCCGAATTACTTATTTAAGCAAGAGGATTTATTAGCGAAAACAGAACAAGCTGAGTCGGAAGACGAATTGTTCCTTGATGCATGTCAATTTGTTGTAGAACAAGGGGGAGCGTCCACATCTTCTGTACAGCGAAAATTCCGCATCGGTTATAATCGCGCGGCACGTCTCATTGAAGAGATGGAATCGCAAGGAATTATTTCTGAAGGTAGAGGAACGAAACCGAGAGATGTCCTTATTTCTGAGGATGAATTTGCCGCTATGCAGGAAACAAATGTATAGTAAACGGTTTTGCTGTATACTAAGAGAAAATGTTGGATAGTAAAGTAGGGAGTAAAGCGACATGAAAGAAATTGAATTAAAATTAAAAGGTGAAATAAATAGACTAACAAATAAAACATTTAAATTTGACGAACGTGTTGGAGAAGGTTGGTTCTCTGCCGTTTACTTTTTAAAGACTAGAGAAATCATCGAAGAATTTCGCCCGAAAAGTGTTGTAACGATGCAATTTTTCCAAAAGGAAAATGCAGTTCTTTGCGGAACGGATGAAGTAATTGCATTGCTACAAACATTCGCTAAAAATCCTGAGGAACTTGAAATTAACTCTTTAAAAGATGGCGATAAAATTAGTCCATTTGAAACAGTGTTAACAATTCATGGTCCTTATGAAAATTTCGGATTTTTAGAAGGTGTCATTGATGGGATTTTAGCTCGTCGTACATCGGTTGCGACAAACGTATATAACGTTGTCCAAGCTGCGCGTAGCGTAGATAAAGAAAAACCAGTTATTTTCATGGGAGATCGTGATGATCATTATACACAACAAGCTGGTGACGGTTATGCAGCATACATCGGAGGTATGAGCGCACAAGCGACGCATGCGATGAATGAATGGTGGGGCAAAAGTGGTATGGGGACGATGCCTCACGCATTAATTCAAATGTTTAATGGTGATGTTGTGGAAGCGGCAAAAGCATATCATAAGAAATTCCCAGAAGATGAATTAGTTGTATTAATTGATTACAACAATGATGTCATTACAGATGCACTTCGCGTAGCGCGTGAATTTGGATCAACATTAAAAGGTGTACGTGTAGATACGTCCCGCACGATGATTGATCAATACTTTATTCGCCACCCAGAAGTACTTGGAACATTCGATCCACGTGGTGTAAACCCATCGCTTGTATTCGCACTTCGTAAAGCACTTGATGAAGAAGGATTCCAGCATGTAGACATCGTTGTAACTGGTGGATTTGATGAGAAGCGTATTCGTGAATTTGAAGCTCAAAACGTACCTGTTGACATATACGGGGTAGGAAGTAGCTTATTAAAAATGAATATTGGCTTTACTGGTGATAATGTAGAACTAAATGGGAAACCAGAAGCAAAAGCTGGTCGTAAATATCGTCCAAACCCACGTTTAGAGCGTGTTCAATTAGAAAAAAGAGAAGAGATGTAAAAGAGAGAAAAACTGATAGGTGATTGACCCTATCAGTTTTTCTGTTATCATAGTATAGCGGCTTCTTTTTTGCTATAATGGACTTATTATGGACATATAAAGAAGTACGTACGAGTTTATCCTGATAAGTGAAGGGAAAGAATAACTTCACTACATCAAAAATGTATGATGATTACCAAAATAAGAAAAGATTCATATACTGTCTTATAGATAGGCCGTTGTATTAGTTCGAAATGTTGGAGGTTCTTTAAGATGACAGTTTACCATTTTGTAGGAATTAAAGGAACAGGAATGAGTTCATTAGCGCAAATTCTTCATGATATGAAGCATACTGTTCAAGGGTCTGATTATGAAAAGCGTTTCTTTACACAAACAGCGTTGGAAAAGCGTAGTATCTCGATCCTTCCTTTTGATAAGAATAATGTAGAAGAAGGACAAGTGATTATTGCAGGAAATGCATTTCCTGATACGCATGAAGAAATCGTAGCAGCAAAAGAATTAAACATCCCAGTCCATCGTTACCATCATTTCTTAGGTGACCTGATGAGCCAATACACAAGTGTTGCTGTAACTGGTGCACACGGAAAAACATCAACAACAGGTTTGTTAGCCCATGTAATGCAAGGTGCACACCCAACATCTTACCTTATTGGAGATGGAACAGGGCATGGGGTAGAAAATAGTAAGTATTTTGTATTTGAAGCTTGTGAGTATCGTCGTCATTTCTTGTCTTATAATCCAGACTATGCAATTATGACGAATATTGATTTTGATCATCCAGATTATTTTGCAGACATCAATGATGTATTCAGTGCATTCCAAGAGATGGCATTGCAAGTGAAAAAAGGCATTATTGCATGTGGAGATGATGAAGAACTTCAAAAAATTCAAGCGAAAGTACCTGTTATTTTCTATGGATTTGGAGAAGATAATGATTTCCAAGCACGCAACATTCAAAAGAGAACAGATGGTACGATATTTGATGTATTCGTTCGTAACACGTACTATGATACGTTCAAAATTACAGGATACGGCAATCACAGCGTATTAAATGCGTTAGCAGTAATCGCGCTTTGCCATTATGAAAATGTTGATGTAGAAGCAGTAAAACATCAATTAACAACTTTTGAAGGCGTAAAACGTCGCTTTAATGAAAAGCCGATGGGAGAGCAAGTAATCATCGATGACTACGCACACCATCCGACAGAGATTAATGCAACGATTGAAGCTGCTCGTCAAAAACATCCAGAGCGTGAAATTGTCGCTGTATTCCAGCCACATACATTCTCACGTACAGAAAAGTTCTTAGATGAGTTCGCAGAAAGCCTAAGCAAAGCTGACCAAGTATACTTATGTGATATTTTCGGATCAGCACGTGAAAACAAAGGTGAATTAACAATCGAAGATCTGCAAAAGCGTATTGACGGTGCAGAATTAATTACAGATACAACAACGGATGTATTAAAGAAACATAAAAACGGCGTTCTAATTTTCATGGGCGCAGGTGACATCCAAAAATTCGAAGCGGCTTACGTAAAAGAAGTTCAAGTTGCAGAGAAATAATAGAAAAGACGCATAGCTTGGCTGTGCGTCTTTTTTATGTTGTCGTGGTTGTGCATTAATGTTGAAACGTCGATATATATGGAGTTGTGTTCGATATGTTTCAAAAATCGTTGATATATTGGTACGCGTTTTGAAATATAAATGTTAGAATAATAAGAAAACTAAAAAGGGGACTAAAAAATATGTTCACACTCCGAGTAGATGACGAAATCGAACTACAATTACTAGAAAAACATCATAAAGAGGAACTATATCAATTAATAAATCAAAACCGTAACCATTTAAGAAGATGGCTTCCTTGGGTAGATGGGACGAAATCTGCTGATGCTTATGATGAGATTTGTCCGATGTGGTTAAAGAAGTTTGCAGAGGGAGACGGTTTTGAAAGTGGCATACGTTATAAAGGGAAGCTTGTTGGGATGGTAGGCATTCATCCAGTGAGCTGGGGGAAGAAAGTGGCGAGCCTTGGATATTATCTGGCAGAAGATGCTGGCGGGAAAGGCATTATGACGCGTAGCGTAAAGGCTGTACTTCACTATGCATTTGAGAATTTAAAATTAAATAAAATGGAAATTAGATGCGGTGTTGAAAATGTGAAAAGCCGCGCGATCCCAGAACGTTTAGGATTTAAGTTAGACGGTGTTTTAAGAGATGAAGAATGGCTATACGATCACTTCCACGATATCGCTGTATATAGTTTATTAGCTTCAGAGTGGAAGGAGATTCGATGAACGAGAAGATTCATATTGTTCCGTATGAAAGTAAATTTCAAGACGAAGTAGTAAATCTTATCGTTCATATTCAGCAAAAAGAGTACAATGTCCCCATTACGAAAGAAGAGCAGCCAGACCTGCTTGAAATAGAAACATTTTATCAAAGGAATCATGGAAACTTTTGGGTAGCAAATTATGATGGTAAAGTAGTTGGAACAGTAGCTTTATTAGATATTGGGAATCATCAAGTAGCGTTAAGAAAAATGTTCGTAAAAAAAGAATTTCGCGGAAAAGAGTGGGGTGCATCACATAAGTTGCTCCAAACAGCAATTTCATGGGCTGAGAATAAAAAGCTGAAAGATATTTACTTAGGAACGACAGTGAAATTTTTAGCGGCGCATCGCTTTTATGAAAAGAATGGTTTTCAAAGTGTGAGTATAGACGAGTTGCCGAAAAACTTTCCGGTGCTACAGGTAGATAAGAAATTTTATAGGTACATTGTGTAAAAGGTCATTTAGAAATGGCCTTTTTCTATGAACTAAAATGGAAATAGTGGTATAATTTGGATTAGGGGGTGTAGGTATGAACTTTCCAATTCAAAGAAGTAAGTCAGTAGTCATTTTCGTTTGCCTTACGTTAGTTTTTATGTTTATATATCCAATTGTCATGCTTTTCACTAATAAAGCGCATTGGATGTCAGCGTTGATTGGGATGGGTTTATGCTTCATTGTAAATGTACCACTCGTTTGGGAAGTATTTATTAAAAAACATAAAGTAGAAAATGGCGTATTAAAGTACGGTATTTTAAATGATGATATTGTATTAAAAGATGTGAGAATTATACGTCAGGTCGGAAAGTCTCTTGAAATTACGACGAATGCATATAAAGTACATATGGTTGCGATGCCGCAAGATATGAATGAATTTTTGGCGCTTATCGAAAAAGAAAATCCACATGTGAAAATAGAAATGGTGGGTAAGAAATGAAATATGTAAAAGCTTTGTTTTGCTTAGAAATATTACTGGTGCTTGCTATTTGCACTAGAGTATATATGAAATGGGATTTGCCCTTATATATACCAATATTAATAAGTACTATTGCAGTGGCACTTTTATATTATTTTCATTTTCAGCAAACAAAAAGTGAGAAAAGTAGCACTATGTAGTTAGGGGGATTAGAAATGAAAAAAGCCCTTATGTTATTTTTACTTCTGTTAACTGCATCCTTTCTTTTAATAGGGTGTAGTGCGAAGAAGGAAAAGGCTGATATGAACTTAGAAAAGGCACAAAAAGTTGAAATTGAATCACTTACTGATTCAAGTGAGAAAAAAGTAATTACCGATAAGAAAAAAATTGAAAAGCTGTTTGAAGTCATGAAAATGGATAAGTGGAAAATGCAATCGGCTCCTTTAGATACTCCGCAAGGGAAAACATTTACAATGTATCAAGAGGATACACCGAAATTATTGGATTCGAGTAAAGATAAAAAAGAGTTACATGAAATTGGTACGATGACAGTATATAAAGATGTCCCTTATGTCGAAGTTGAAATGAAAAATAAGAAAATGAGTTTTAAAGTGCCAGAAGATGTGGCGAAAGAGTTATTAAAGTATTAATAAAAAAAACGCTCGGAAAAATCCCGAGCGTTTTTTTTATTATTTTAAGTTCTCTGGGTTTAAAGCTTCTAATTCAGGTACAACGAAGCGCCCGTCTTTACGGATTAGTACGTCGTCAAAGTAAATTTCGCCGCCGCCGTATTCAGGGCGTTGGATACATACTAAGTCCCAATGGATGTTCGAGTTGTTACCGTTCCATGCATCGTCGTAAGCTTGTCCAGGAGTGAAGTGGAAGCTGCCATCGATTTTTTCATCGAATAGGATGTCTCCCATTGGATGTAAGATGTATGGGTTTACGCCGATTGCGAACTCACCAACGTAGCGTGCGCCTTCGTCTGTATCGAAGATTTTGTTAATGCGTTCTGAATCGTTTGCAGTTGCTTCAACGATTTGGCCGTTCTCGAACTTAAGTTGTACATTTTCAAATGTATAACCGTTGTAAGGAGATGGTGTGTTGTAAGAAACTGTACCGTTAACAGAATCACGAACTGGTGCAGAGTATACTTCACCGTCTGGAATGTTTAAATGACCGGAGCATTTAATTGCTGGAATGTCTTTAATAGAGAATGTTAAGTCAGTTCCAGGACCAGTTAAACGAACTTTATCTGTTTTATTCATTAATGTAACAAGGCTGTCCATCGCCTTATCCATTTTACCGTAGTCTAAGTTACATACTTCAAAGTAGAAGTCTTCGAAAGCTTCTGTACTCATTTTAGCAAGCTGTGCCATAGAAGCATTTGGGTAGCGAAGAACAACCCAGCGTGTTTTTGGAACGCGAATGTCTCTATGAACTTTTTTACCAACTGTTTGGCCATGAACTTTCATACGCTCACTTGGAACGTCAGCTTGTTCATTAATATTATCGCCAGAGCGAAGGCCGATATAAGCGTCCATGTCTTTCATTACGCTTGCTTCATATGCAGCGATTTGTTCGAAATGTTCTTCAGTAGCACCCATTAATAAAGAGCGATCTACTTGATGATCTTTTAAAGAGACGAATGGGAAACCACCAGCTGCATATGCTTCTTTTACAAGTGCAGTTACAAGTTCTTTTTGTAAGCCAAAGTTTTCAATTAATACTTTTTCACCTTTTTGTAAGCGGATAGAGTAGTTAATTAAATTGTATGCTAACTTTTCAATACGTGGATCTTTCATATGTAAAGCCTCCCTACTAATTATGTATCCTCTCCTATTGTAACCTACTTAGTGGAATTTGTTGAATGATTTATGTTACAGTTAACGAATAAGTATGAAAATTCTAATGATGAGATAGGGATTAGAATGAAACGGAAAATGATTGTATAATAGGGGAAAGTATGAAAAAGATAAAGGAAGTGATGAAATGCAAGTTCTTTTATATGTAAGTGCGGCTATTATCGCGGTTGCTTTCGCAGTATTAGTAGTGTATGTATGTAGAACGTTGTTATCGGTTCAGAAGACGTTAGAAAACGTTGCAAGCACGTTAGAAGGTTTAGAAAAACAAATGCAAGGAATTAGCGTAGAGACAGAGCAATTATTACATAAAACGAATGCGTTAGCTGATGATATTCAACAGAAGTCACAGTCATTAAATAAAGTGGTAGCGGGTGTAGATGGGATTGGAACGACAATCCAATCTTTAAATACGAAGCTTCGTAATGTATCAGACTCTGTAACGGACGAAATTGAAAATAACGCTGATAAAGTAGCGCAAGTTGTACAGTGGAGCAGTGCGGCGATTGAAGTATACAATCATTACCGTGCGTCGAGACAAGAGAAGAAGGTTGAAAAAGAAGAGCGTAAATTAGAAAGAATTGAGAAAAAAGCTGAAAAGAAAGAGAAACGCTCTAGATTTCGTATGAGAGGTGAATCGTGATGAATATGACAAAACTTGAAACAATTGAAGAGCTTGAAGTCTTAGTAGAAAAGAACGAGCCGTATGTTCTTTTTAAACACAGTACGACATGCCCAATTAGTCACGGTGCATACACAGAATTTCAAGCGTATTGCAGCGAAGAAAGAGAAGTACCAGCGTATTACTTATACGTACAAGATGCGAGAGATGTGTCAAATCGTGTTGCAGAACAATACAGTATTAGACATGAATCACCGCAAGTGTTATACATAAAAGATGGGATGGTAGTATGGAATACATCTCATTGGAATATTAAAAAAGATGCTTTAGAAGAGAATATAAAGTAAAAAGAAGCAAGCTAAAGGTGCTTGCTTCTTTTTTTTGTTTTTGTTGAAATATATTTAGTGGTACACTATTAATAGTTCAAACTAAATAACTAGATTGTTGAAAGTAGGTTTTAAGTAATGAAGAAAATGGCATTATCCTTCGCAGTCGTAAGTTTATTACTGGGAGCTTGTAGTAACAATAGTAATACGATTAGTAAGAAGGATGAAGTTATACAAAAAGATACAAAAGAAAAAAGTATGATTCCGAGAACTGCTGTTTCTAAAGATTATTATAGAACTGTTATTCCTTTAAAAGAACAAAAGGTTATTAATACAGCTAATATAAAAACAAATTCTAAATTAGATTTAGCAGAGTATGAAAATGGTTTAATAAATATTGCAACGCAGCAATTTGATACAGAGAGTCACGTACTGCAATTAAACCAGTATATTCCAGAGAAACTAATTGATGAACTAGTTGCGAAAGTAGAAGCGCCAGTTTTGACAAATATTATAGAACAAGATTATTTCGGAAAACAGAATTCAAATGAATTAAGTTTATCTGGTGTGATGATTGGCTTAGCTATGTCTTCAAGTGTATCGAATGAAGAGGCTATGTCTAAAGGGACTGAAGTTGCTAAACAACTTATTGAAGCTATTAACAAAAATGATAAATATAACAAATCTCCAATTACGTTTGCTATCTTTAAGCAAGAAAGTACAAGTTCTTTAAAAAATGGTACGTATATTGCTAGTGCTACTGTTCAAAAGAATGATACGAACCTTGGAAATTGGAGTACGATCGATGAAAAGTCGTATTCATATCCTTCTGATGAATTTACACAAGCACATGGAGAAGATAATACAAAAATAAATAACTTTGCTAAGGAAATAAAAGGTTTTTCTAATGGAGATTTTATTCCAGTCAACGCTAAAGTTTCTTATAAGAAAGATCAAATGGATACATTAAATATGAATATTGTTATTAAATATAACGGTAAAACAGAATTAATGGCTCTTACCCAATTGGCTGCTCAAGGCATGTTAGACAAATTGCCTAAAGATGCGAAAGTACAATTACAGATCAAGTCCGAGAGTAAAATTGAGGCCGTTATTATAAAAGAGAAAAACAGTGATAAACCGTTTGTTTCCTTCTTGTAAAAAAAGACAGTATGTAAACTGTCTTTTTTTTATTTTAAATGAAAATATATAATGTTTTTTGATAGTAATTCCTTGCTGTATATCGTGTGACAATCGTATATGTATCAGCTATAATAAATTATCTTAAAAAAGTAACATATAGGAATTTGAAAGAGGTGGCTTTCTTATGGCATCACAACAATTAGGTCGTTTACGTTCTGAAATTGATCAACTTAATTTACAAATATTAGAGTTACTAAACGAAAGAGGTCGTCTCGTACAAGAAGTTGGTAATTTAAAAGAAGTACAAGGTGTGAAACGTTTTGATCCTGTACGTGAAAGAAATATGCTGGATTTAATTGCAGAGAATAATAATGGTCCATTTGAAACTTCGACTTTACAACATATTTTCAAACAAATTTTTCAAGCTGGTTTAGAATTACAAGAAGACGATCATCGTAAAGCATTACTTGTTTCTCGTAAGAAAAAAACAGAAGATACGATTGTTGAAATTAATGGTGAAAAAATTGGTGACGGAAATCAGCATTTTATTATGGGACCGTGTGCAGTGGAAAGTTATGAACAAGTACGTCAAGTTGCTGAAGCAATGAAAGGGCAAGGTCTGAAATTAATGCGTGGTGGTGCGTTTAAACCACGTACTTCACCGTATGATTTTCAAGGTCTTGGATTAGAGGGATTACAAATTTTGCGCCAGGTAGCAGATGAATATGATTTGGCTGTTATTAGTGAAATTTTAAATCCGAATGATATTGAGATGTCATTAGATTACGTTGATGTTATTCAAATTGGCGCTCGCAATATGCAAAACTTTGATTTGCTAAGGGCAGCTGGTGCTGTGAATAAACCAGTATTATTAAAACGTGGTCTATCAGCAACGATTGAAGAATTCATTAATGCGGCAGAATATATTATGGCAAAGGGAAATGGGAACATTATTTTATGTGAACGAGGTATTCGCACGTATGAAAGAGCGACGCGTAATACGCTTGATATTTCCGCTGTGCCGATTTTAAAGAAAGAAACACATTTACCTGTCGTTGTCGATGTAACGCATTCTACAGGGCGACGTGACCTTCTCTTACCAACTGCAAAAGCAGCGATGGCAATTGGTGCAGACGCAATTATGGCTGAAGTACATCCCGATCCAGCTGTAGCTTTATCTGATGCAGCGCAACAAATGAATATACCGCAGTTCAATGATTTTATGAATGAATTAAAATCATTTGGAAGTAAATTATAAAAACTTTTAATGAGCTGTTCCAAAAAGGCATTTTGGAACAGCTTTCTCCTATTGTATAGCGACTGTCATTGTCGATTTTTGTTGGTAAGTTGATATATTTAAAAAATCGCTGATATAATTAGAGTTGCGGTCGATATATTTGGAAAATCGCTGATATATTTCGAGTTACAGTCGATATATTCGAAAAATCGCCGATATAAATTTCATTTACTATCGTACTGCTTAAAATAAGATTTCTACTAAGGAAACATCTATTTTTTTACAAAAAATGCCCTTTTTTCATAAAAAATACGAAAATACGAGAAAAGAAGCGAATTTTTTCGAAACTTTTGCGGGAAAATATTGTATGAGCCTGCGTTTTTATCGTATCATTAGTAAAAGGAAGAACTCGGGACGATTGGTGGCATCTGCAAATAGAGTTGATGTCTTTTTTTCATTCAAGTAACCGATACATAAAAATAGATAACAAAAATAGAAGGAGTGTGCGATGAGATGAACGTAACAATATATGATGTAGCGCGTGAAGCGAACGTTTCAATGGCTACCGTATCACGCGTTGTGAACGGTAACCCAAATGTAAAGCCTACAACAAGAAAGAAAGTATTAGAAGCAATTGATCGTTTAGGATACCGCCCAAATGCGGTAGCACGTGGACTAGCAAGTAAGAAGACAACTACAGTAGGTGTTATTATTCCTGATATCTCAAATACGTTTTATGCAGAACTAGCTCGTGGAATTGAAGATATCGCAACAATGTACAAATATAACATCATTTTAAGTAACTCTGACCAAAACAAAGAGAAAGAGTTCCATTTATTAAATACGATGCTTGGAAAACAAGTGGACGGAATTGTTTTCATGGGTGAAGATATTACAGACATTCACATTGAAGAATTTAAAAAATCTCCAGTACCAATTGTATTAGCAGCATCATTTGATGAGCAAAATGAAACGCCATCAGTAAATATTGATTATACACAAGCAGCTTATGATGCAATGAAGCACTTTATCGAGCAAGGACATAAACGTATCGGTTTCGTCTCTGGTCCTTTCATTGATAAAGCGGGAAGCGCGAAGAAGTTACAAGGTTATAAAAAAGCTTTAGAAGAAGCAGGTATTTCATATGATGAAAATCTTGTAATCGATGGAGATTACACATATGACTCAGGTATCGAAGCATTCGAAAAGCTTTGGAGCAATGATGAAAAGCCAACAGCAATCTTCGTATCTTCTGATGAAATGGCACTAGGTGTAATCCATGCAGCACAAGACGCTGGATTAAACGTACCAACTGACGTAGAAGTACTTGGTTTCGATAATACACGCCTTGCATTAATGGTTCGTCCGCAGCTTTCAACAGTTGTTCAACCGATGTATGATATCGGTGCAGTAGCAATGCGTCTATTAACAAAGTATATGAACAAAGAAAAAGTGGAAGATCACACTGTTATCTTACCTCACCGTATCCAATTTAGAGATTCAACGAAGTAAGTATAAAAAAGCTCACAGCGATTGCTGTGAGCTTTTATTCGTATTCAGGATAGTATTTTTGTACGACTGCATTTACCATTTCGTCTTTTTGCAAGTTAATTGATATTTTTAGTACAGTTATATTACTTTGTAAATTTACAACTTCGATGTAAAAAAACTGTTTGTCTAAGTCAATCGTAACATAATCGAATCGTTCGGATAGCTCTAATTTATATGTAGTAGTATATTCCAAATGAAAGCCTCCTTATTGTATAAGTGTATGTTATAATGCCTTCGCTATAGATGGGGCTATTCCTTGTTATATGTCACATAAGTGCAAATTTAACTATTATAGGGCAATGTCATGTATAATAGAAAGAAAAGGCTTGTGAGGGGGGAAAAGAGATGATCGTTCTTTGGATAATTACGCTTTGTATGACTGCTATTTTTGCATATATGACGTTAAAACAAAATGGTTTAAAGCGATTTGTTCCAGGAAGTATTCTTGCAGGAATTGCCCTTATCACGTATGTAATTTCTATTTTTATTGAAAGTGTATCAGTAGATATGAGCACAAGTTTAATGTTTATTGGTATTACACTATTTGCAGGTAGCATTATGGTACTTATGGTTGCTGGTATTATTTTATTTATTCATATGAATTCGGAAACGTTATAGCATATAGAAAAGGCATGTCCTGAGGGGACATGCCTTTTTATCCGTTCAATTATGCTCTATCTTTAGAAGAGTTTTGCTGTTTTAGTAAGTCGCGAATTTCGCCAAGAAGTTCTTCTTCTTTTGTTGGTTCTGGAATTTCTTCCTCTTTTTCTTCTTCTTTTTTAGATGTTAGTTTGTTGAAAACTTTAACAAACATAAAGATAGAAGCTGCGATAATTAAGAAGTCAAAAATTGTTTGGATGAAGTTACCATACATAACAGCAGATTTACCGTATCCAAAGTGTAAACTTGTAAAGTCAACGCCACCTAATACCATACCAAGTAATGGTGTGATGATATCTTTTACTAAAGAACTAACGATTTTACCGAATGCAGCACCGATTACAACCCCGACAGCTAAATCAACGACATTCCCTTTGAAAGCGAATTTTTTAAACTCGTTCCACATGTGTTAATCCCATCCTTTCCACGATTCATTATGAAATTTATAATTCCTATCAACATATTCTATAGAAATTTACGAGAGAAATAAAGAGGGAATGGGAATGAAAGTAAATTCTGAAAAATGTATCCGTTTTAATTTTTGTTTACATCATCTAGTAAAGATTGTAGCATTTGCTGCGTTTTTAATCCTTCTAATCCATCTACAACAGGCTTTGTATCGCCTTGTACACACTTAATAAAATGATGAACAGCATCTTCAAAACCACGTTGTTTTAACGTCGTATCCCATGATGGGGAACCACTTTGTGAAACTGAGTTTTCCTGTTCAATTTCAAATGTATTCATATTTTTTACGCGAATGATTTTCCCTGGCGTTACAAGTTCAATTTGTTCTAAATTTGTACCGGCATGGCGATGCATTGCAGTAGAAAGTAACAGTCCACTTGGAGTTGTATATGTATGATGTCCGTAAAGAAGTTCATTCTTTTCATTGATTTGCATCATATTGTGAACGGCGTTAAGGTCATCATTAGCTAACCAGCGAGCGGTATCTACAATGTGTAAATAATCATCTAACATAGTGAAGTCGTACGTATATGGCCCGACTTTATTTGTACGATGCTTTTCAATTCGAATCCATGAAATATCATTAGCCTGTTCTTTGGCAGCGACATACATAGGAACGAATCTGCGATTAAATCCGACCATTAATTTTCGGTTATACTTCTCGCTTAACTCGACTAGTTGCTCAGCTTGTTCCACTGTAGCTGCGAGCGGTTTATCAACATAAACGTCGATCCCTTTTTTTAGAAGTTCAGAAACGATTTCATAATGCGATGCAGTTGAACTATGAACGAAGATTGCATCGCATTCCGAAGCTAACATTTCAATAGAATGAAAGTCTTGAATTCGGTATTGCTGGCAAACTTGTTTTCTTTTCTCTGCGTTAGGTGTAAACGCCCCTACAAAATTCCAATCAGTTTCTTTTGTAAGTGTTGGAAGATAGGCCTTTTGCGCAATACTTCCAAGTCCAATCATCCCAATTTTAGGTTTGTTCATGTTTATTCCCACCCTATTAATATTAATGTAACGGCTTAAATGTAGCATAGGGTGGGGGAGGAAGGCAAAAATTAGCTTTTTACTTACGGCCTTCTAACAAAATCTTCTCTATCTCCTCAAAGTGATGAGCGCGAGCATGCTCTAGCGGGGTAACACCATCATTGTCTGGAATGTTTACATCTCCGCCGTGCTCAATAAGAAGGCGAATGACTTGTTGCTGTGTTTCGTTTCCGTTACTTAGTACGATGGCTTCCATTAAAGCTGTCCATCCCAGGTTATTTACATGATTTACATCAATATTTGTTCGAGTGAGGAGTTCTTTTATGACGTCAATATAGCCATGTTCTGAAGCTGGGATAAGAGCTGTTCCGCCGTAACGATTTGTAATCGTAGGATCTGCACCAGCATCAATTGTTAGTTTTAAAATGTCTAAGTAACCTTCCGCACCGGCGTATAGAAAGGGATTATTTTTCATGTCATCTTGAATATTTACGTCAGCACCGGCTTTGATAAGCGCCTTTGCGGTTTTTACATCATTTTTGTATGTAGCAATCATAAGCGGAGTGCGTCCTTGACTATCCGTCGCATTTATATTTGCGCCTTGTTTTAGTAAAGATATAACAGTATTCGTTTCATTTTTTTCAGTAGCTGCTAGTAGTGCAGTCTCCATGTTTGCCATCTCCTTTTTTACTTCTTGTTCTTGCGAGCATCCTTGTAAAAAAATTACGCAACATATCATACTGAATGTTTTTTTGAACATGGAATTTCAACCTCCTAATTTCAACTGTAAAATAGGAACATTAAATTTTTATAAACTGACGCTAAAATTACTATAAAATCGCTTGAGTAATTGAACATATATTTTTATGCTTATAAATAATAAGGTTTGATAAAGTGAGGATTTAAGATATGTCTATTAAAACAAGGTTTTTATTTTCTTATATTGCTGTTATCCTCGTTTCCATTACGCTTATATTAGTCGCGGGATTTTTAATCGTTTTTTCGATAACAGGTGACTTGGAAGCAGTGAAAAATTTCTATAAAAGTTCTTACATTCAAAAGCCGCTTACACCAGAAGAAGAGAATGCCTATCTTGAGTTGAAGTCAGCAGCTAAACAGCATCAATCTCAATTGTTAGATGAGTCGTTTGTCTCAGCAATAGAAAAAGAGGGTGTGAAAATAGTAGTAAGAAAAGGAGAAACACTTTCATATGCTTCAAACGTATTTGAAAGTGTATCTTTAAAAGAAGCCCTTCCGAAATTTGAATCAGCAAATATTAATAGTCGTGGTACAACGGAACTAGGCGATACATTTTATCGATATGTAAAGTTTGATTTTTATTTTCCTCAGGAAGAAGAGGGAAGTATATTTGTATTAAAAAAGCAAAGTTCATTTGTAGATCTTACACAAAAATTATTTCCAATCTTATTCGTAGCGCTCTTACTACTAGCCATTTTACTCATTGGATTATTAAGTTACCTCGTTTCAAGAAGTGTAATAAAACCAATTTTTGTATTGAAAGGCGCAACGGAGAAAATTAAAGAAGGAAATTTAGATTTTCAAATACCAGTTACATCACACGATGAAATAGGGCAATTAAATCAAGGATTTGAGGAAATGAGGAAGAGATTAAAAGAATCGATAGAGATGCAAACGCAGTATGAAGAAAATCGAAAAGAGCTTATTTCAAACATCTCTCATGATTTAAAAACACCGATTACATCAATTATCGGATATGTAGAAGGAATAAAGGACGGAGTAGCAAATACGCCAGAAAAAATGGATAAGTATTTAACAACTATCCATACGAAAGCAAGACATATGGATACACTTATTGATGAATTATTTTTATTCTCAAAGCTCGATTTGAATCGAGTTCCCTTTCAGTTTGAAACGGTTGAATTGAATACGTTTATGCAAGAGTTAATCGAAGAGATGCAAATGGATTTAAGTAAAGAAGGTATAGAAGTTAACTTGCAATTACATACATCACCACTATATGTAACGGCTGATTGCGAAAAGATAAATAGAGTTATATCAAATTTAATTCATAATAGTGTGAAATACATGGATAAAGAAGAGAAGAAAATTACTGTAACAGTATCGAGTAATAATAATAAAGTTATTGTGAAAGTGATGGACAATGGATCAGGTATAGAATCTGATACGCTACCTTATATCTTTGAACGTTTTTATCGTGCAGAACAATCGCGGAATTCTAGCACAGGTGGAAGTGGACTTGGTTTAGCAATAGCGAAGCAAATTGTTGAAGAACATGGCGGGGAAATTTGGGCGGAAAGCGAGCTTGGTAAAGGCACAAGCATTTTCTTCTCATTGGAAAAAGTAGAGGAATGTGGTGAGTAAATTGAAAAGAATTTTATTAATAGAAGATGAAGTAAGTATTGCAGAATTACAGCGAGATTATTTAGAAATTAATGATTTCCAAGTTGATGTAGAGCATTCAGGAGAAACAGGTTTACAAATAGCCCTGCAAGAAGACTATGATTTAATTATTTTAGATATTATGCTTCCGAAAATGAACGGATTCGAAATTTGTAAACAAATACGTGCTGTAAAAGATATTCCGATTCTACTTGTTTCAGCAAAAAAAGAAGATATAGATAAAATTCGCGGACTCGGATTAGGAGCGGATGATTATATAACGAAGCCGTTTAGCCCGAGTGAATTAGTCGCAAGAGTAAAAGCACATATTTCTCGTTATGAAAGATTATTAGGAAATGTAAGTAAGCAACGCGATACGTTATATATTCACGGAATTTCTATCGATCAACGAGCGAGGAAAGTTTTTATAAACAATGAAGAAGTGGCATTTACAACGAAGGAATTTGATTTATTAACATTCTTTGTCACAAACCCAAATCAAGTATTAAATAAAGAACAGCTATTTGAACGCATTTGGGGATTAGACTCTGCTGGTGATTTAGCAACTGTTGTCGTTCATATTAGAAAGCTACGTGAAAAAATTGAAAGAGATCCAGCTCACCCGCAATATATTGAAACGGTATGGGGAGCTGGTTATCGTTTTAACGTGTAATATACCTGCCGAGTAATTGGCAGGTTTTTTGTATGTTATTCGAATGAAAAGGAAGAAATAGGTAATTTGTGTTAAAATGTAAAGAGAAACAAAACAGAGGAGAGCATAGGGAGCGAGCTATATGTTGGGGGATATATTAAAAGATAATAAATCAAATAAGACTTTAAAGATTGGAACTAATATCGTACTTATCTTATTGATTATTGGTGCAATACAAATGTTTTATGATGAAGATTCTACGAATGATCATTTCGGTTGGTTCTTTTTTGCGATCTTTTGGGTAATTAAAAGCATTTCTAGCTCTAAGGTAAGTTTAAAAGATAGAGATAAAAAGTCGGTATTACTTGATGTGGGTTTAGTTGTTATTTCTTTTGTTTTTTTAGTTGTTTTTAGTGTGAAATATTTCATTTGAAAAAAGCTCATAGTCGTATAGAGGCTATGAGCTTTTTGTCAGTGTTTAGTTTTTATTGATAATAATGGTAATAACGATTTATAAAATGTTTGAGTAGTAGAAGTAAACTGAGCAGCTTCTTCTAAAAAAGGATAATGGTTGCTGTTTTCGAATGGAATGAAGATAGAATTACGTATCCCATCATGTATCTCGATAGAATATTGAATTGGGCACTGTACATCATATCTTCCGCATATAATAAGTGTCTTTGTTTGGATGGAAGGTAAATTCTCTCTTAAATCAAATGAAGGATATTCATTGGCGAAAGCATTCATCCGGCTAATGGACATTGTTTTATTGATTGGTTTACAAAAATAAGAGTTGTAGTTTTCTGGTTTATACAATGATAATTTTGTTCTCTTAGTAGATAGTTCTTTCCGTTCTTCATTTGTAAGGTGAGGGCTTTTTAAGTTTTCGATGAGTTTTTGCATATAATGAAACTGTGGATGTGCTGGGTGATAAATGCAGAATGGTGTTTCGGTATAGTTACTTGCTGCAGCTCCTGCTACGACTAATGATTGTAAGGAATGTGGATATGTAATTGCATATAAAAGTCCAAGCATACCACCTGTTGAATGGCCAGCGAAATGCCATGTTGGAAGTTGTAATGCTTCTCGTATGGCTTCCAAGTCGTGGATTGTTTCAATCATGCTTAATTCTTTTTCTGAATTGGCTTTTAACGAGTTACCAGCGTCTCGTAAATTAATGAGAAATACACGATGCGTAGCAGTAAAAACATCCGCAAAGTAATCACCAGTTTCATTAAATTGTGAATAGTGATGTGTAATACAAAGCGATTCGCCATCTCCTTTTGTAAAGAGTTCAAATGTACCACGTTTCGTGTGGATCATTTGTCGTTTCCACATAATATCACTACCTTTTCTCATAAAAGTTGGGCCAGGCTGTTATGAAATGAAAATATATCGGCGCATTTCGAAATATATCAGCGATTATTAAAATATATCGACTTACCGACAGAAACCGACAATAAATAAAAGGAGGCTATTCAAAAACGAGCCTCCTTTTCGTTTAGTACAAAGATTTTGTCATATTATTCCGAATAATTTCAAGGGATTTCGCTACAGTTAATGCGTTTTTTTCTTCAATTTCTGGTTTACGGGGGATAGGTTTATACATGTTGTCTGGATCTTCCCATGTGAGGGGAAGTTCTGTTTCTGCTTGTCCTTTCCAAGCTTCAATCCATTCTGGAGGGAGATAACCTGAGATGTTTTGGATGTTGTTCATTTCGAGCCAAATGAGTGCCCAAGCTCTTGGAACGACGCGCCAGTGATCATAGCCACCGCCACCGACAGCGATCCAGCGACCGTCGCAATATTCATTTGCAATTTCACGAGCGAGCTTCGGTATTTCACGGTAAATATTCATTGTCGCACAAAGATGTGTAAGTGGGTCATAATAATGTGCGTCAGCACCATTTTGCGTTAAAATAATATCCGGTTTAAAGTACGCTGCAACTTCTTTTACAACAGTTCGATATGATTTTAAGAACGATTCATCTTCTGTAAAAGCATCGAGTGGAACGTTAAAAGAATAACTATAGCCATTACCTTGTCCGCGTTCATTTACAGCGCCAGTTCCAGGAAATAAATAGCGACCAGTTTCATGTAATGAAATTGTGCATACGTTAGGGTCATCATAAAACGACCACTGTACGCCATCACCGTGATGAGCATCTGTATCAATATATAAGACGCGTAAACCGTATTTCTTTTGAATATATTTCATTGCGATAGAACTGTCGTTATAAATACAAAAGCCAGATGCTTTGCCGCGAAAGCCGTGATGTAAGCCGCCGCCCAAATTAAGTGCGTGCTTTACTTTCCCAGAAAGAACAGCATCGACAGCTGTTAATGTACCACCAACGAGCAATGCGCTTGCTTCGTGCATATTTGGGAACATCGGTGTATCTTCTGTTCCGAGTCCATAGGACATTGCAATTGATTTTTCTAACTTTCCTTCTCCAGCACGTTTTACCGCATTTATGTACTCCTCTGTATGAACGTAGGCGATTTCTTCATCTGTAGCCGTCCGTGGTGAGATGATTTGAGAGGGAGAGATGAAACCGCCCTTTTGTAATAAATCATACGTAAGTGTGACGCGCAGTTGGTTAAAAGGATGATCAGGGCTAAATGAATAGCCCCGGAAGTCATCCGAATAAATAAACGCGCTACTCATGCCTGCATCCCCATGATGTTTGGCCATAATACGCGGTAGCCTTCTGCTTCAAGTGCATCAATCACTTTTAGAGGATTCATCGTTTGAATGCGGAAAACGAGTACTTTATCATTCTCATCTTTTGCTGGATAGACGAGAACGCTCACGATATTTATTTGTAAATCACTAAAAATAGCAACGACTTTTCCAAGAATACCAGGTTCGTTTTTTACTTGAATTTCAATTTGCGAACTTGGTTGATGTGCTCCTGTTAATTTTACTAACGTGTGTAATACTGTAGATTCAGAAATGATTCCAACTAACTTCCCGGCCTTTGTAACAGGAAGACAGCCAATTTTATTTTCAAAAAATAAAGTAGCAATTTCCTCAACAAAATCGAGAGGATGGCAAGTCATAACAGGATGTTTCATAATAAGTTCGAGCGGTTGCTGTAGCATATCGAGTGAAACTTGTTCATCTAGAATAGACGGACTTGCATCTCTTACATCCCGATCAGAAATAATGCCTACGACGTGATTATTTTGATCGACAATTGGAATGTGCCGAATGCCTTTCGTGCGTATCGTTCGGATTGCTGTTTCGATTGTATCGTTTGGATGTAATGTAACTACATTTTGATTCATAATTTCTTCTACAATCATTCCAGTTGCCCCCTTTATTAATACATAAAACGATTGTGAAAACGTAGACGATCAAAAGCTTGAATAGAATCCGTATCAACGCGTTTACCGATGCGGACCATTAAACAGTTGGCAGGATGTGAACAAATTTCAGGATCGTCTGTAGCCATCCATTGTAACCCGCCAGCATTCATCATCTTCTCCATTACTTTTCGGTATTCCCACACATTCAATCCTGTTTGTTTCAAATCCCAGTGCCAATAATATTCAGTCGTCAATATAATGTAATCTTCCATATAATCGTCCATCATAGAAACCTCTAGTAAGTTCTTTCCGACAGAACTCCCGCGGAAGGCTGGGACTACTTCAATTGCCCCAAGCTCAATTAAGTTTTCCATTTTTCCTTCTGACCATCGTTCAAGTGGATCAGGATACAAGTATGTAACATATCCAACAATTGTTTGGTCATGTCTAGCAATAATGAGACGAGCTTCTGGTAATTTAGAAATTTCGACAATTGCTTTATATTGTTGCTCGGCAGGACGAAACGCAATTAAGTCTGGATGAAACTCATACATTTCTAAGTTATGTGTAGAGACAGGACCTTCAATAATTAAAGTGCCTTTCGCTGTTTTTAAGTTTCTAGCATTATATATTTTTTTATGAATCAATGTATTGCTCACCACCTTGAGGGTTTGTGAATCTATTAATATCGTACTTTATAATATATGCGATGTGAATCGAAATTTGTCATTAAAAATTTGTCTAAAAATCAACAAATATACTGAAAATTTTAAATAATGTCATTATAATAGATAATAGAATACATAGGAGGGGGATGTAAAGTATGAAAGTAGAAACGCTTCCTGTCATTAAAGGAGAAAATAATTTGCCGAATTATGATGAGGCATACGCGAATTTTAACTGGGAAGAGGTTAATAAAAACTTTACTTGGAATGAAACAGGCCGAGTAAATATGGCGTATGAGGCAATTGATAAGCATGCGAAATCCGATCGAAAGAATAAAGTAGCTCTTTATTATCAAGATGGATCGCGAAAAGAGAAATATACATTTAAGGAAATGAAGGATTTTTCTAATAAAGCAGGAAACGTCCTTAAGAATTATGGCGATGTAGAAAAAGGCGATCGCGTTTTTATTTTTATGCCACGTTCTCCAGAGTTATATTTCGCACTTTTAGGTGCAGTGAAATTAGGAGCAATTGTTGGACCGCTATTTGAAGCATTTATGGAAGGCGCAGTTCGCGATCGCTTAGAAGATAGCGAAGCAAAGGTGTTAATTACAACGCCTGAATTATTAGAGCGAGTACCATTAAATGATTTACCGGCTTTAAAAACAGTTTTCCTTGTTGGAGATAATGTAGAAGAAGGCGGTAAAACGGTAGCGTTCAATCCGTTATTTGAACAAGCTTCAAAAGAATTACATATTGAATGGTTAGGCCGTGAAGACGGTTTGATTCTACATTACACGTCTGGTTCTACTGGTAAGCCAAAAGGTGTGCTTCATGCGCAAAACGCAATGGTTCAGCACTATCAAACGGCGAAGTGGGTATTAGATTTAAAAGAAGACGATGTATATTGGTGTACTGCTGACCCGGGCTGGGTAACTGGAACAGCTTACGGTATTTTCGCACCGTGGTTAGTTGGAGCGTCAAATGTTATTTTAGGTGGACGCTTTAGTCCAGAAGCTTGGTATGAAGCACTGCAAGATTACGGTGTGACGGTTTGGTACAGCGCACCAACAGCATTCCGTATGTTAATGGGAGCTGGACAAGACGCAATTAAAAAATATGACTTATCACAAGTTCGTCACGTATTAAGCGTTGGTGAGCCGTTAAATCCAGAAGTAATTCGCTGGGGTATGAATGCATTTGGACTTCGTATTCATGATACGTGGTGGATGACAGAAACAGGTGGACAAGTAATTTGTAACTACCCTTGTATGGAAATCCGTCCAGGTTCAATGGGTAAACCAATTCCAGGTGTGAAAGCAGCGATTGTTGATAATGAAGGAAATGAAGTGCCTCCTTACACAATGGGTAACTTAGCAATTGCGAAAGGTTGGCCATCTATGATGCGCGGGATCTGGAATAACCAGCAAAAATATGAATCTTATTTCATGCCGGGAGATTGGTACGTATCAGGTGACTCTGCCTATATGGATGAAGATGGATACTTCTGGTTCCAAGGACGTATCGACGATGTAATTATGACGTCAGGTGAGCGCGTTGGTCCGTTTGAAGTAGAAAGTAAATTAATCGAGCATGCTGCTGTTGCAGAAGCTGGTGTAATTGGTATTCCTGATCCGGTGCGCGGCGAAATTATTAAAGCATTTATCGCACTTCGAGCAGGATACGAACCATCTGATGAATTAAAAGAAGAAATTCGTCAATTTGTAAAGAAAGGCCTAGCAGCTCATGCAGCGCCACGACAAATTGAATTTAGAGATAAATTACCGAAAACGAGAAGTGGTAAAATTATGCGCCGCGTATTAAAAGCGTGGGAGCTGAATTTACCAACAGGTGACTTATCAACGATGGAAGATTAAGAGGGAAAGGTCTGAACGAAAAATGTTCAGGCCTTTCTTTTTTATGATATCATGAACTTGTATATATAAGTTAAAGGGGATAGTATGATGAAAACAGAAAAGGAAAAGATGATACTAGGAGAAATGTACATACCGGCTGATCCAGTTTTAGTACAAGAAAGAGAGCAAGCACGTATATTAACGAGAAAATTAAATGATACGCCAGAAGAGCAATTAAAAGAGCGTAGCGAAATCGTAAAAGAATTATTCGGAACGACAGGAGATAATATTCATCTTGAATCTTCTTTTAGATGTGATTACGGCTATAACATTCATGTCGGTGAAAATTTTTACGCGAACTTTGACTGTACGATTTTAGACGTATGCCCGGTAACAATCGGAGTGAACTGTATGTTAGCTCCAGGTGTTCACATTTATACAGCAACGCACCCACTTGATCCGGTAGAGCGTATAAGCGGATCAGAATACGGAAAACCAGTTACAATTGGCGATAACGTATGGATTGGCGGAAGAGCAATTATTAATCCAGGTGTAACAATTGGAGACAATGCGGTAATCGCATCTGGTGCTGTCGTAACGAAAGATGTGCCTAATAATGTAGTAGTTGGCGGGAATCCTGCAAAGATTATAAAAAAACTAAAATAATATTTGAACGAAGTGCCTTCCTCGTCTGTATACAGTTATAAAAGAATAGATGAGGGAGGCTTTTATATGTCTAATAAATTACTTCTTGCGACGTTGTAAAGGATTGACAAGAAGGGAAACCTGACCTCTATTTGACATGCCTATATAAATGATGGTATAAAGAAAAGTATATGAATAATTGAGCGTGGAAAGGGAGAAGTAGTGATCATTTCCCTGTTTTAGAGAGCTGATGGTCGGTGAAAATCAGCACATAGATGATCGCGAATTACGCCCCTAGAGCATCTTTTTTCGATTGAATTGTATTCAAAAGGGAAAAGACGGTGCTAAGCCGTTATGTAAATAAGGTGGTAGGCTTTTTTTTGCTTGCAACTAGGGTGGTAACGCGATAATCAAAATCGTCCCTTATTTGAAGGGGCGATTTTTTTATGTTTTCAACCTTCACGCCAGTAATGAACTTAAAGGAGAGTATGTAGGATATGGGTATTTTACAAGATCTTGAATTTCGCGGTCTAATTAATCAGCAAACAGACGCTGAGGGCCTTGAGCAATTATTAGAAAAAGAAAGCGTTAAATTATACTGTGGTTTCGACCCGACAGCGGATAGCTTACACATCGGTCATATGTTACCAGTATTAATGTTACGTCGTTTCCAATTAGCTGGTCACCAACCAATCGCACTTGTTGGCGGTGGTACTGGTATGATCGGTGACCCAAGTGGTAAAAAAGCAGAGCGTACATTAAATACGAAAGATACAGTTGCTTACTACACAGAAAGCATTAAAAACCAACTTTCAAACTTCTTAGAGTTCGAAAACGTGGACAACCCAGCAACAATGGCTAACAACTATGACTGGCTTGGTAACTTAGATGTCATTTCATTCTTACGCGATATCGGTAAAAACTTCGGTTTAAACTATATGTTAGCAAAAGATACAGTAGCATCTCGTTTAGAAACTGGTATTTCATTTACTGAGTTTAGTTATATGATTTTACAATCATACGACTTCCTAAACTTATACCAACACCATAAGTGCCGCCTACAAATCGGTGGTAGTGACCAATGGGGTAACATTACAGCTGGTCTTGAATTAATCCGTAAATCAGAAGAAGATGCGAAAGCATTCGGTTTAACAATTCCACTTGTTACTAAATCTGACGGTACGAAGTTTGGTAAAACAGAAGGCGGCGCAATTTGGTTAGACCCAGAGAAAACAACTCCTTACGAGTTCTACCAATTCTGGATTAACACAGATGACCGTGATGTTGTTAAATACTTAAAATACTTTACATTCTTATCTCATGAAGAAATTCTTGAGCTTGAGAAACAAGTAGCTGAAGCACCAGAAAAACGTGCAGCACAAAAAGCGTTAGGTTCTGAAATGACAAAACTTGTTCATGGTGAAGAAGCATTAGAGCAAGCGATTAAAATTTCAGCTGCATTATTCAGCGGTTCTGTAGCAGAACTAACTGCAAGCGAAATCGAGCAAGGATTCAAAGACGTACCATCTGTAGAACGTACTGCAGAAGATACAGTATTAATCGACTTACTTGTAGAAAGCAAAATCTCTCCATCAAAACGTCAAGCACGTGAAGATGTAACGAACGGCGCAATCTATGTGAACGGTGAGCGTACACAAGCATTAGACTACGTTGTAACAGAAAACGACCGCATCGAAGGTAAATTCACAATCATTCGCCGCGGTAAAAAGAAATATTTCTTAATTCGTTACTAATCCGAAACGAATATAAACAAATAGTACCCCGAATTGTAGGCTGAAAAGTTTATGATTCGGGGTTTTTATGTATGGATTTAAAACGCCACATCTTTTCTTTTGAATAGAATATAAAGAATTAATATGAGCATATAAAGTAAACTCACTAGCATAAAGATAAATGCTGTTGGATAAAATTTTGCTGCATATATAAAGAAGTCGATTTGATAAATATCTTCGTAATTTGAAACGGTACCTTTAAAGTAATTCGTAAATTTAGCGCTATATTTCCATTCATCAGGATCATCTATTAAATTACTTCCCTGATACCAATTAATAAGTGCGGAAGTAATAAATAGCATAAATGAACTTCCGAGTTGAACCATTTGATTTATTGTCAAAAAGAATCCACCTCCCATTTTATGGTTATTATAGCGTGCATTCATATGCTTGTAACCATTTTGTTGTAATCTCCTTTTCGAGTTCATACGGAAATCACATGTAAGCGGTATGATAAATGTATAACAACTAGAAAGGAGTGGTAAAACAAAATGTCACTAGAAGCGCTCATTATTTTTTCTTTGCTAAATGCGGGTCAGCTTGCAGAGAATTCGAAGGTGGATGTACATAAAGAGCAGAAAGATGCTTATGTATATGTTCAGAAAGAGGAAAATAAATAATTTTATTTTATATATAAACGAAAAAAGCCAATCCACAGGATTGGCTTTTTGTCATTAACGAGAGTAGAACTCTACGATTAATGCTTCGTTGATTTCAGCTGGTAACTCAGCACGCTCAGCGTGACGAGTGTAAGTAGCTTCTAATTTGTCAGCATCGAAAGTTAAGTATTCTGGTACGAAGTTGTTAACTTCGATCGCTTCTTTAACAACAACAAGGCTGTTAGATTTTTCGCGAACGCTGATAGTTTGACCAGGTTTTACACGGTAAGATGGGATATCTACGCGAGCGCCATCAACCATGATGTGACCGTGGTTTACTAATTGGCGAGCTGCACGACGAGTGCGAGCTAAGCCCATACGGTAAACTAAGTTGTCAAGACGAGCTTCAAGAAGGATCATGAAGTTTTCGCCGTGCTTACCAGGCATTTTACCTGCTTGGTCAAATGTGCGACGGAATTGACGCTCAGTCATGCCGTACATGTGACGAAGTTTTTGTTTCTCTTGTAATTGTAAACCGTATTCTGAAAGTTTCTTACGTTGGTTAGGACCGTGAGGACCTGGTGCGTAAGGGCGTTTTTCTAATTCTTTTCCTGTGCCGCTTAGAGAGATTCCAAGACGACGAGACAGTTTCCAAGCTGGACCTGTATAACGAGCCATAGTTGACTCCTCCTTTAAAAATGTTTTTATTTACGTAAAATAAAAACAGACGTAATCGATATTTACGGGCATTTTGTTTTCATGTACCTTCGCTCCAGCAGCAGGGAGTTACGAGATACACCTCCGTAGAGGAACAAAATACAAACGATAAACTCACATTACAAGGCTGCCTTTTTATTTTACACAAACGCTATTATATCTTTTACCCAGAGTTTCGTCAAGCGAGTACGTTTTTGTTTTATGCATAAAAATTTTGGAAATTAATATAAGAAGGAATTTAAAACAATATAGAAGAAGAGATAGAAACACAAATAAAACGCTTACATAAAATGAAGGAAAACGTTCATCAAATTTTTATGGATGAATATGCGGCAATAAAAACATAAGGGGGATGTTTTTATGAAAAAGAAGCATATGGAGACAGCGTTAATTCATCACGGTTATACACCTGAGGAACATAAAGGAAGTTTAACACCACCTTTATTTCAAACTTCTACATTTACATTTGAGACTGCGCAGCAAGGAGAGGCGAGTTTTGCGGGAGTGGATCCATCTTATATTTACTCACGGCTTGGAAATCCAACTGTGAAATTATTTGAAGAACGTATGGCGGTGTTAGAAGGAGGAGAAGAGGCACTTGCCTTCGGATCTGGTATGGCAGCTATTTCAGCGACTTTAATCGGTTTTTTAAAGGCTGGAGATCATATTATTTGTTCAAATGGATTATACGGATGCACGTACGGTTTTTTAGAAGTGTTAGAAGAAAAATTTATGATTACGCATTCGTTTTGTGATATGGAGACAGAGGTAGATATTGAAAATAAAATTCGCCCAAATACAAAGCTTATTTTCGTTGAAACACCAATTAATCCGACAATGAAATTAATTGATTTAAAACAAGTGATTCGGGTTGCGAAGCGAAAAGGTTTACTTGTTATTGTTGATAATACATTTTGTTCACCTTATTTACAAAGACCGCTTGAGCTTGGCTGTGATGCTGTTGTGCATAGTGCGACAAAATATATTGGTGGTCATGGCGACGTTGTGGCGGGTGTAACGATTTGTAAAACGAAAGCATTAGCTGAAAAGATTCGCCCGATGCGAAAGGATATCGGCGGTATTATGGCACCGTTTGATGCATGGTTATTATTACGCGGGTTAAAGACGTTAGCAGTAAGAATGGATCGTCATTGTGATAATGCAGAAAAAATTGTATCGTTCTTAAGAAAACATGATGCGGTAGAAGATGTTTGGTATCCAGAAGGAGAGTTAGCATCTCGTCAAATGAAACGCGGGGGCGGTGTTATTTCTTTTTCAGTAAAAGGCGGAAAAGAAGAGACGCAAGCGTTTATTAATGATCTTCACTTTATTACAATTGCGGTGAGTTTAGGAGATACAGAAACGTTAATTCAGCATCCAGCAACGATGACGCACGCTGCGATTCCAGCTGAACTAAGAAAAGAAATGGGCATTTTCGATAATTTAATACGCTTATCAGTCGGTTTAGAATCGTGGGAGGATATCGTTTCTGATTTAGAACAGGCATTAAAGAAAGTATCTACTGTAAATCAATGAAAAAAGAGTGAGCTATCGGTTTTGTACAGGGCGTACTAAATCGATAACTCGCTCTTTTCTTTTTACATATGTTTTAGGAGTGTTTCCACAAACTTTTCTAAATAGCGCTGATCTACTTCATCAAAACGATTCTTTTCAGGACTATCAATGTCAAGTACACCAATGACAGCTCCTTCTTTCACAATTGGTACAACGATTTCTGAATTAGAAGCACTATCGCAAGCGATGTGACCTGGGAATTGGTGAACGTCCGCTACAAGCTGCGTTGTTTTCGTTTCAGCTGCTACGCCGCAAACGCCTCGTCCAAATGGAATGCGTACGCAAGCAGGCATTCCTTGGAACGGTCCAAGGACAAGCTGATTTCCTTCTGTTACGTAAAAGCCAACCCAATTAACGCGATCTAAAAATTGGTTTAATAATGCGGAAGCATTTGATAAGTTTGCGACTACGTTTGATTCGCCAGTTAATAACGCATCCAGTTGTTTAATTACTGTCTCATATTGCTGCACGCGAGACCCTGCATAACTTTCTTTAGTAAACATGGAAACAGCTCCTTTTTTATCGAGATGTGTAAAATATTAGCAAAATACGATGTATTTCACATGACTTTGTCGATAGAAAATTAAAGGAATTTGTCTTAAAAGTCAAGAAATTTAAACTATAGCTGTTCAGTGAGGGGAAGTGAGCGCATGAAGCAGACGAAACAAAAAGTAATTGATGCGGCAATATCGTTGTTTAATACGAAAGGGTATGATGGAACATCGGTGCGAGACATTGCAAAGCGAGCGGATGTGAATGTAGCGAATATTTCATATTATTTTGCTGGGAAGCAAGGTTTATTAGAACAGCTTATTACTGATTTTTTAGAAGGATATATTCATGTGATTGAAATGTCGTTTGAACAGAGAGAGTATTTGTCGGCTAAAGATGTGATGGTGCAAATGGTGCGCGGGATTTTACGATATCAATTTGAAAATAGAGAACTAACACGTTTCTTCTACCGAGAGCTTTCGCTTGATACGACATTAATTCGTGAAGTGATGACCGTTTATTTTTCTAAAGAAAGATATTATATAGAACAAATGATTAGACAAGGACAAATGAAACAAGAATTTCAGAAAGTATCATTTACAATGTTTATGACGCAATTAAAAGGTATGATAAGTATGCCGTTTTTATATCCACAATATATATCAGAAGTACTCCATTCTTTCCCGTCTGAGACATTTTTCATAGAGATGTACACGAAAGAGATTGAGCAATGGATGGAACAAGCATTATGTAAAGCGAATATGTACCATGAATGGCCAAGAGCTGTTCATATGTGAAGAATCCCCACCTAACGAACTGAGGTGGGGATTTTTATGTTTACTTTTCTTTGCCATAAATTGTTACATAATAGCGCTATAATTGTTAATGCAGCTCCAGCGATTTCAATTTTATCGACTGTATAACCTCGAAAGATAGAACCAATGAGTGCAAGGATAGGAACTAAATTCATAAATAATATGCCGTTAATAGATGAAATATAGCGATTTCCCATATTCCAGCAAAATACAGCGATAACGCCTGCGATAATCGACATATAAAAGAGCTCAAAACGAACGCTCACAACTGTACGCAGTGACGGCATAGTAACTATATTTGTGTACGTTAAGAAAGTAACAATAACGATGAGTGAAATGGAGCCAAATAAACAAGTTAATGTCGTGTACCTAAGTGGTGACCAAGATTGAAAACGAGCACCCCCGTTTGTATAAATGACCCAGCAAGTAACGCCGCATAGCATCAATATGTTTGTTGATAAGTGGCTTGCAGCTCCAAATAATAAGTGAATATTTCCTTTTGAAATGACAAGCATAACACCAAGTAATGCAACAAACATACAAAGGAATGTATAGTTTTGTGGGCGGCGATTTTTCGTTATCCATTGCAGTGATAAGGCAATCAGTGGCATAAGGGATTGAATCATAGCTGCATGGATTGCTCCGGAAGGTCCGGCAAGTTGCTGTCCGTAGAAAACGAGAAAACCATACCCCGCGAAACCGACTGTCCCGTAAAAGAATAGAGAAAGTGTTCTTTTTTCTAAGCGGAGTGAAGTCTTTCCTTCAGTAATTAATAGCAAAATAAGAAAAATAATAGCTGCTGATCCATAGCGAAGCGTTGTGAAGAAGAATGGATCGATAAATTGCAGAGCACTTGCCATTACAGGAAACATAAATCCCCAGGCAGTGACGGCGAGTAAGCATAGAAAGGATCCGAGTAGCATTTGTTTTTTGTTCAAGAGTATCTTTCCCCTTTACATTTCGTTATAGTAAGTTGATGAAATAAGTATAAAGAGTAATTGTTTATAGGAGGAAATATCGATTTCTTATAACGGTTATAACTTTTTGTTAGAGGTGTGTACGATGGATTTGGAGGCAGTACGATCGTTTATTGAAGTGAAGCATACGCGAAGTTTATCAAAGGCAAGTAAGATTTTACATATATCACAACCAGCGCTTAGTAAACAAATTCAAAAGTTAGAAGCGGATTTAGAGGTTACTTTACTTAAACGTTCTGCGCAAGGAGTAGAGTTAACGGAGGCAGGAGAGTTATTTATAAAAAGAATGTTACCGATTTTGGAGCAAATAAATGAAGTGAAAACAGAAATGAGGGGGTATCAAGAGAACCGGAAGTTTTCAATTGGTATACTACCGAGTTTAGCGGAGCATTACATATCAGAATGTAAAGATATATTAGGTGATGAGTTCGAAGTGGAATGGCAAATCGGGCATACGGAAGTATTAAGAGATTTATTTAAAGCGCGGGAGATTGACGCGATGTTCATCGATTCAGTAGTAGAAGGTGCTACGTATATAAAAGAAGTGCAACAAGAGAAAATTGTTTGTGCCGTTTCAAATAATCATCCGTACAAAGAGAAGATAGTCATTCAAATAGAAGAGCTGCACAATGAAAAATTAATTGTATATCCAGAAATATGTGATGTAAGGAAAATGATTATGAACATGTTTCATGAAATAGGTGTAAAACCAACTATAGCTGTGGAAACATCTTACGCAGAACCGATGCTTGCAATGGTAAAAGCTGGCCTTGGTATCACGTTACTTCCAGAAAGGGCAGTAGAGCAGTCTGTAAGGCAAGGAAATGTACATGTAATTTCTGTTGAACCACCACTCATGCGGAAAATTTATTTCGTATCCCATACGAAAGATTGTTTGTTATTACAATCATTTGAGGATAGGGAGTGAGGTAGGCGGAATATTGAGAAAGATTACAATCACATTGAAAGAAACATGAAATTTTAAAAAAAACTAGGTCAAAAACAAACCATTACATGGTATGATTAGTACATTGTTAGTTGTTAAATATAGGGGAATTCCCTTTTTATACATAATGCCTTCCATTTCATAAACGGAACGGACAAAAAAAGAGATATAACTAGGAGGCTTTTTTGCATGGATTCTATCCTGACGATCGTTATCATTGTAGTAAGCTCTATTCTAGTGCTGCTCATGATAGAGCTTGTGATAAGAAATCGTTCATATAAAGATATTGAAGCACTGGAGCAGTGGAAACAAGAGATAAAAGATAAACCTGTGGCAGATGAACTAAAACGGGTAAAAGATTTAAACATGACGGGTCAAACAGAAGAACTGTTTGGTAAATGGCGTGAAGAATGGGATGAAATTGTATCAACAACCCTTCCGAAAGCTGACAAAGATTTAGCGCAAGCGCGAAAATTCGCCTCGCAATTCTCCTTCCGAAAAGCAAAGCATGCGATGAACGAATCCATAAGTGGTTTAGATGACGCTGATAATCGTATTACGGACATTTTAAATGAATTACAGCAATTGTTAGAAAGCCATGAGAAAAATAGCTCGGAAATTGAAGGGTTACGTGATACATATCGTAGTATGAAAAAGAGTGTTCTTGCTCATAGACATATGTATGGAGCAGCAGAGCAGAAAATCGAAGAGATGCTAGACGCTGAATCTGAGAAATTTAAAACCTTTGAAGAAGCAACAAACAATGGCGACTATTTAAAAGCGAGAGAAATTGTTATTAGTTTGGAAGAAGGTTTAGCAGATTTAGAAATCATTATTCACCAAATTCCAGATTTATTGGTAGAGTGTCAAGCGACGTTACCAGTTCAGCTGGAAGATTTATTACACGGACATAATGATATGGTAAGACAAGGTTATGTATTAGATTATTTGGAAGTCCCTAAAGAAGTTCGCGATATGACGAAACAACTACAAACATGTTTAATGGATATACAGGAGCTTCATATAACAGAAGCGGCTGAAAAAGTAGAAAACTTAAAAACACGTTTAGATGGCTTCTACGATCAATTGGAACAAGAAGTACATGCGAGACATTATGTGGAGCAAAAAACACTTTCTGTTTACGATGACTTAGAAGAAATGCGTATCGAAACGATTGAAACGAAAACAGAAACACAACTTGTGAAACAAAGCTATCAGTTACAAGATAAAGACATTGAGTCTCAAAAAGTAATTGAAAAGCAAATGCACATTTTAACGAAACGTTTTGAAATGCTACAATTACGCGTTGCAGAACAAGATATTGCCTTCTCTATTATTCGTGAGGAACTAGAAGAGGTTTATGAGCAATGTGAAACGTTAAAAGTACTTCATGCAGAATATAAAGAAATGCTGCAAGCGATGCGCAAAGAAGAATTTGAAGCACGTGAGAAGTTACAAGAAATGCGAAATACTATTTTCGAAACGAAACGCTTTATGCAAAAGTCGAATTTGCCAGGTCTTCCAGAGAGTATTATGGAAGATTTAAAAAGAGGGCAAATGGCAATGCAAGCTGTATATGAACAATTAGAAGTGAAGCCGTTAAATATGAACGCTGTAAATAGCAGTTTAGAAGAAGCATACACAACTGTGAACGGTGTGGCTGAAATGACAGAAGAGTTAATTGGACAAGCATATTTAGTGGAAAAATTAATTCAGTACGGTAACCGTTACCGTAGTCATGATGAAAACCTAGCAGAAAGTTTAAATTATGCTGAGAAATTATTCCGTGAATACCAATACGATGCAGCTTTAGAACAAGCGGCTTCAGTATTAGAGCAACTTGAACCTGGCGTTGTTCAAAAAATAGCTGAATATGTAGACAATGAACAAACCCTTTCATAAAAGGGTTTGTTTTTTTGTGTAATTTTGCAGACGATGTTGCTATAATGAATAGCGGAATACAGCAAGATTATTCGTTTCAAAATAAAGTGAAACTGTAATCAGTAGGAGGATTCATCCCCATTGATTACTAGCCTTCACCAATCGGGCATTTACGGACAGCCCGACTCCTACCTAACTTCTTTGCTCTAACTGGATTTTGAGGTGAGAGTCTTATTGCCCGTTCATGCGGGATAAAGTGAAACTGTAATAGGAGGGCATCCTCGACAATTATTAGCCTTCACCAATCGAGATAAAATGGAACCTTTGCGTAGTCTTAGCGTAATGACACGTATTTATGATATGATTATACGATGTGATAGCGCTGAAAGGGGAAGAACGATGATCTATTTTGATAATAGTGCGACGACGAAGCCATATCCAGAAGCTCTTCAATCGTACGTGACGGTTGCTGGGAAATATTTTGGTAATCCTTCTTCTATTCATTCGCTTGGAGGAGAGGCAGAGCGTCTATTAACACAATCAAGAACGATTGCAGCGCAGCTTCTTCGTGTTAAACCTTCTGAAATTATTTTTACATCAGGTGGAACGGAAGGGAATAACCTTGCGATTAAAGGGATAGCGATGAGGAATCGTTCGCGTGGCAAACATATCATTACAACAAATATTGAACACGCGTCTGTGTTTGAGGCATATAAGCAATTAGAAGAACTCGGGTTTGATGTAACATATTTACCGGTTAACGAGCATGGTGTTGTGTCGGTAGAAGATGTGAAACGAGCACTTCGTGAAGATACGATTCTTGTGTCAATTATTCATGTGAACAACGAAACTGGAGCAATTCAGCCCGTTGCTGAAATTGGAACGTTATTATCGAATCATCCGAAAATAAGATTCCATGTAGATCATGTACAAGGGATAGGGAAAGTACCGCTTGATTTATATGCGTCTCATATTGATCTTTGCTCAATATCTGGACATAAATTCCACAGTGTAAAAGGAACGGGTCTTCTTTATGTACGCGATGGCGTAAGATTAGATCCGATTTTATCAGGTGGTCAACAAGAGCTTAAGTATCGCTCTGGTACAGAAAATTTACCTGGCATTGTAGCGATGGTGAAAGCACTTCGTATGACAATGGAACAAGTGAAAGAAAAGGTAGCTCATTTGCAAAGTTTACAAGCAGAGCTTGTTCGTTTCTTTAAAGAGATGGAAGATGTAACGATTAACACGTCGCTTGCATATGCAGCGCCGCACATTTTAAATGTATCATTTGTTGGTTTAAAACCAGAAGTAGTCGTTCATGCTTTAGAAGAACACGGTGTATATGTGTCAACGAAATCTGCTTGTTCTTCAAAAGCAAATGAAGTGAGCAGAGTGTTAGTGTCAATGGGAGTGCCGCATGCAGCAGCTGCAAGCGCTATTCGTATTAGTTTGGCACCAGAAAACACAATGGAAGAAGTAAAACAATTTGAAGGTATTGTAAAAGAGACGATGCCAAAATTATATGAAGTGATGAGGTAAAGAAATTATGTTGAAATATGAATATATTTTAGTGCGTTACGGAGAAATGACGACAAAAGGTAAGAACCGTTCTAAGTTTGTAAGCACATTAAAAGATAACGTGAAGTTCAAACTGAAAAAATTCCCAAATATTAAAATCGATGCAACACACGATCGTATGTACATCCAGTTAAATGGTGAAGATCATGAAGCAGTCTCTGAAAGATTGAAGGATGTATTTGGTATTCATAAGTTTAACTTAGCGATGAAAGTACCATCAGAATTAGAAGACATTAAAGAAGGTGCATTAGCAGCTTTCTTACAAGTAAAAGGTGATGTGAAAACATTTAAAATTACTGTACACCGTTCTTATAAGCATTTCCCAATGAGAACGATGGAATTATTACCTGAGATTGGCGGACACATTCTAGAAAATACAGAAGATATTACAGTAGATGTTCATAATCCAGATGTAAATGTACGCGTAGAGATCCGCAGTGGCTATAGCTATATCATGTGCGATGAGCGTATGGGAGCTGGCGGTTTACCAGTTGGCGTTGGCGGAAAAGTAATGGTACTTCTTTCTGGTGGTATTGATAGCCCAGTAGCAGCTTACTTAACGATGAAACGCGGCGTATCTGTGGAAGCAGTTCACTTCCATAGTCCACCTTTCACAAGTGAGCGTGCAAAACAAAAAGTAATCGATTTAGCACAAGAGTTAACGAAGTATTGTAAACGAGTAACGCTTCACCTTGTTCCGTTTACAGAAGTGCAAAAAACGATTAATAAAGAAATCCCATCTAGCTATTCAATGACGGTTATGCGCCGTATGATGATGCGTATTACAGAACGCATTGCTGAGGAGCGTAACGCACTTGCAATTACGACTGGTGAAAGTCTTGGACAAGTAGCAAGCCAAACGTTAGATAGTATGCATACGATTAACGAAGTAACAAACTACCCAGTTATTCGTCCGCTTATTACGATGGATAAATTAGAGATTATTAAAATCGCTGAAGAAATCGGCACGTATGATATTTCAATTCGTCCATATGAAGATTGCTGTACTGTATTCACACCAGCAAGCCCAGCGACGAAGCCGAAACGTGAAAAAGCAAATCGTTTTGAAGCGAAATACGATTTCACACCATTAATCGATGAAGCTGTAGCGAACAAAGAAACAATGGTATTACAAACGGTAGAAGTAGTGGCGGAAGAAGAAAAATTTGAAGAACTTTTCTAAAACCATAAATTACCATATCTAAAACGTGTATGAAGTCATGTTATTTATCACACTCTATACTCACAAGGAGGTGATATAACATGTCACGTAGCACAAATAAATTAGCGGTTCCTGGTGCTGAATCAGCATTAGACCAAATGAAATACGAAATCGCTCAAGAGTTTGGTGTTCAACTTGGAGCTGATGCAACAGCTCGCGCTAACGGTTCTGTTGGTGGTGAAATCACTAAACGTCTAGTTTCACTAGCTGAGCAACAATTAGGCGGTTTCCAAAAATAATCCCATATGATGGCTTAGAAAGAGCGGGTTCTCCCGCTCTTTCTTTTTTTGTGTTGTGTCGCTATTTGTCGGTAAGTCGATGTAATTTCGTTTACTAATTCGACAGAACTGAAAAATTTGTCAAAAGAAGAGGGTTCAAAATTGACAGAAAATTCTTTATTATATAAAGGAGGCATAAAGAAAAGGGAGGATATTTTATGAAGCGAGAAGAATTGTTGGCGCCACCGTCTTATAATTTAGTTTCTGAAATAGAGAAATATACAGGTGATAAAGGGAAGTTAGCTTTAATTTGGCAAGATGATAAAGGGAATCGAAGGGAAGTTACATACGCTGAATTAATGCAAGGTGCGAATAAAATTGGAAACGCTTTTATAAAAAGTGGTTTGCAAAAAGGGGACAAGCTTCTCATTATGATGCCGCGTTTAATTGAAGCGTACATGACGTATATTGCTGCTATTAAAGCAGGATTTGTCGTAATTCCAAGCTCGGAAATGTTACGTAAAAAAGATATAGAATATCGAATTGGACATGGAGAAGTAAAAGCGATAGTAAGCTATGAGCCGTATATTAGGCAGTTTGATGATATAGAAGCGATGGAATCTCTTCGAAAATTTGTCCTGAGCGAGCAGTCAGTAGATGGATGGATTAATTTAAAAACAGCGTTAGAAACAGAGAGTGACATGTTAGAAATGGCAAAGACAGATAAAGAAGATATGGTCTTTTTATCTTACACGTCAGGAACGACAGGAAATCCAAAAGGTGTCGTTCATACACATGCGTGGGCATACGCTCATTTACGTACGAGCGCTCCAAATTGGCTCGGAATTGAAGAGAATGATATTGTATGGGCAACAGCTAGTCCAGGCTGGCAAAAGTGGATTTGGAGCCCGTTTTTAGCAACTTTAGGATCAGGGGCAACAGGGTTTGTATATCACGGTAAGTTTGAACCGAAAACGTACCTAAACTTATTAGACGATAATAAGGTGAATGTACTTTGTTGTACACCGACTGAGTATAGATTAATGGCAAAGGTAGAAGATTTAAGCCAGTACAATTTAGAGGCACTACATAGCGCTGTATCGGCAGGTGAGCCGTTAAATAGAGAAGTCATTGAAACGTTCAAAAAGCACTTTCATATTACAGTGAGAGACGGCTATGGGCAAACGGAAAATACATTACTTGTTGGTGTAATGAAAGGGATGGATATTAGACCAGGATCAATGGGGAAACCAACGCCAGGTAACCACGTCGATATCGTAAATGAGGAAGGTACTCCAGTTAAAGTAGGCGAAGTTGGTGATATTGCAGTTCACATTGAAACGCCGGCCCTCTTTAAACAATATTACAAAGACGATGAGCGTACAGCGATGCAATTTCGCGGTGATTATTATATTACAGGGGATAAAGCGAAGAAAGATGGAGAAGGCTACTTCTGGTTTGAAGGGCGCGGTGATGATATCATTATTAGTTCTGGTTATACAATCGGGCCGTTTGAAGTAGAGGATGCTCTTGTAAAACATCCGTACGTAAGAGAATGTGCAGTTGTCGCAAGTCCTGATGAAATTCGTGGAAGTGTCGTGAAGGCATTTATCGTATTAAGAGAGAATATAGAAAAGAACGAAGAAACATTAATTCCAACACTCCAACAACACGTCAAAGAACTCACTGCACCATATAAATACCCTCGCAAAATTGAATTTGTAGATGAACTACCAAAAACGATTTCTGGGAAAATTCGCCGTATTGAACTTAGAAAACAAGAGATGGAGATTCCGTCAAAATAATTTTGAAAACAGTGAAGTAAATAGTTGAATGAAATGCAAAACAATGATAATATAAAAAACGAACACAAGTTCGATTTTATAAACTTAAAAAAGAGGTGTCCGTATGATTTTAGGTATTAATCCGTACTTAGTTTTAGATGGTAGTGGGCAAGAAGCTGTACAGTTTTATAAAGAGGCTTTAGATGCAAAAGTAGAAGTTATGCAAACTTTTGGTGACATGCCTGAAAATCCAGAATACCCGATTCCAGCTGAAGCGAAAGAGCGCGTTTTACACGCTACTTTAAAAGTTGGTAATACGGATCTTATGATCTCTGATACATTCCCAGGTCAAGGGCATGCAATCGGATCTCAAGTAACAATCGCAATTCAAATTAGTAATGCAGAAAAAGCAAAAGAAGTATTCGATAAGTTACAAGAAGGTGGAGAAGTTATCATGCCACTTCAAGAAACATTCTGGAGCCCAGCATACGGACAAGTAAAAGATAAATTTAATATTGAATGGCAAGTTACAACATCTACTACTGAACAAAAGTAATTTTTAGAAAAGCACCATGTTTTGAAATGGTGCTTTTTTTTATACAATAAAAAATAAAGGAGATGGGATATATGGGAGAAATTTGGTATGGCGGCACCATTTACACAGTGAGAGAAGAAAATGAAAAAGTGGACGCTGTTTACATTGAAAACGGTACGATCGTTGATGTTGGAAGTAAAGAAGAGTTAGAAAACCAATATGCCGCGGTTACATTGCACGATTTAAAAGGCAAAACGATGATTCCAGGTCTCGTTGATAGCCACATGCACCTTATTGGGCATGGGGAGAGATTGCTTCGTTTAGATTTATCAAATTGCACATCTTATGGCGAAGTGCTTACTCTTGTTCAGAAGCGAGTGGAAGAAGCTCCAAAGGGCTCTTGGATTATTGGAGAAGGATGGAATGAAAATAACTTTACAGATACAAAAGATGTTCACGCGCGTGATTTAGATGAAATTTCGAAAGAACATCCCATTTTACTAAAGAGAGTTTGTCGTCACGTTACATGGGTGAATGCATACATACTGCAAGAAGCGAATATAACAGCAGCGACAGAAGATCCAAAAGGCGGGAAAATTGGTAGGGATTCATCAAATAAGTTAACAGGGCTTTTATATGAACAAGGGCAAGAATTAATTAAACATGTTCAGCCAGAAATTGATGAAGCTTATTTACAAAGAGCTCTGCAAACAGCGATTAAAGATTGCTGGAAATACGGACTTGTTGGCGGGCATACGGAAGATTTAAATTATTATGGTGGTTTTAGAAAAACATATAATGCGTTTTCTCACGTTATAAAAGAAATGCCATTTAAAGCCCATTTGCTCGTTCACCATGAAGTAGCACATGAACGAAAAGAATATGAAAATGAACATTGTATTGAATTTGGAGCAATGAAAATTTTCTCTGACGGTTCTTTTGGCGGAAGAACAGCATTATTAAGTGAACCGTATGAAGATGCGAAGGAAACAAATGGAGTTGCGATTTTCTCACGTGAAGAACTTGCGGAATTAGTAAAGAAAGCACGAGATCTACATATGCCAGTTGCGATTCATACTATCGGTGACTTATCGCTTGAATATGTCATTGATGCACTCGAATTATATCCACCAGCAGAAGGGGTGCGTGACCGCATTATTCATTGTCAGCTTGCTCGTGAAGAGTTGATAGAAAGAATGAAAAACTTGCAAGCCATTATCGATATACAGCCAGTCTTTCTTTCATCAGATTTTCCGTCAGTCATTGAAAAACTAGGCGAGCACCGTCTTCGTTATGCGTACGCTTGGAAGACGTTACTGGAGGCAGGATTACACTGCAACGGTGGCTCAGATGCTCCTATTGAACAAGTGAATCCGTTTCTAGGCATATATAGCGCTGTTACACGTAGAAGTTTTATTGACGGTATATGCTATATGCCTGAGGAAAGATTAACGGTATATGAGGCTGTTTCTTTATTTACAACAGGAAGTGCCTATGCAATCGGAAAAGAAGCGAAGCGAGGGCAAATTGCAAAAGGATATGAAGCAGATTTTACAATATTAGACCGCAATATTTTTGAAATTGAGGCAGAAGAAATAAAAGAAGTACAAGCAGAAATGACCGTAATAGATGGCCAAGTTGTCTATAGAAAAGATGCGTAAAAATATATGAGCGGTTTTCGGAATATATCGAATTACCGACAAAAACTGACAAGAATAACGGCCGGATAGTAAGAGAGTATTGTTCGCGTCAATCGGGGGAAATAAATAACCGCAGAATTATGGAATTTCATAATTCTGCGGTTATTTTAATCTTATAAAAACGTTCTCTGTACTTTTTCCCAGAAAGAATTGTTTTTTAATTTAACTGTTTTAATTTGTTTATCGCTTAAGCGTACAACAGCTTTTTCCACTTGTTTAATGCTAAGCGCTTCGTTATCCATGCCGATAACAGGATAATCGTTACCGTCTGGTCTTAGTTTTAAAGTTAATGTACGTTCGTGATTTAAAATGAAAGGTGAACCGAGCGTACGGTAAGTGTTGTTGTTTAAAGATGCTAGTTCGCTTACTTGGAAACATGGGATAAGCGGGTCAACAACTGCACCATGCAATGATTTATTGTAAGCAGTACTTCCTGTTGGGGTAGAAACTACTAAACCGTCCCCTCTAAATGTTTCGAAATATAAATCATCAACATGAACATCTACAACGAATGTTTTAATAATGCTAGAACGTAATGAGAACTCATTTAAACAATGGAAAGATGTACTGCCATCTACATCTACCTGAATTGTTGGATATTTTCGCACTTCAATTTCATTTTTTGTAATTTCTTGAAGGGCTGTATCAACGTGATCAATATGGAAATCGCAGTAGAACGAAATTTCATCTTTCGTAGAAATCCCTGCGTATAAGCAATCTTCTCTAAAACCAGTTTTACGAACGGCTTGTAAGAAGGTTGCATCATCTCCAACACTGACGATAGCGTTTGCATTTTTTGGATGATCTAATATGGTAAATCCATTCTCTTCTAAAATACGATAGATTGGTTTCATTTTTTCAACGAGCGTTGCTTTGTCATCACCATAAAAGAAAAATAAATTGCGACGATCTGCCATTATGTATCCCTCCACTGCAGTTAAATTTTCTGTTTTTCGTGCTACATATCATTAGAGTTCGTTCCCTGATGATATGTTCAAATAATATATTTCGATATAAATTGTCAAAACACCTTTTTATTTTTAGAAAAATTTTTATATTCAATCTTATAAAACTCTGTTTAATGATGAATAAACTTGTCGATAATGGGTACGGAGTGAAAGGATGATACGTATGAAGTGGCTCGTAATTGGAATAATAATTCTTCTTCTTTTTATTTTGTTTATACTATTGTCGAAAATAAAGCTTAAGGTGACATTTTTATATTCAGAAATGGAAAAGCAATGTTTGCTTCAAGTGAAAATATGGATGATTCGATATACATTTGATGTGTTGGAAAGAATTGAAAAACAGCAGAAAAAGACAGGACAGAAAATCGAAAAAGCTGAAGAGGACGGCGGACTCGATAATAAAATTATGGCGCAACTGGATAGCATTGGGGAACTGATAAAAAAGCTTCAAGAAGTTCATACTATTGTTAAAGATTTTCTCAAACGAGTGAAAATCAATGGTTGGAAATGGCATACACAAATTGGAGCAGGCGACGCAGCTAGTACTGGAATTGTCACTGGATATGCATGGGGGACAAAAGGTATGGCTGCTGGAGTTGTCGGACAATATATGCATATTGTCGATGTACCAGAATTTGAAATTACCCCAGTTTTTCAAGGGAAAGGATTTGCATCAAGATGCGAGTTAACAGCATCTTTTCGTATATTCCGCGCTATAAAAACTGGCGTCAAATTACTCGTATTTATGAGAAGACAAAGATCTGGTATGACAGAAAAATCTGTTCAAGCATAGGGGGGATATAGAATGGACCATCCAATTCAAGGTTTAATGACAACAGCAATGCAGCATTTAAAACAAATGACTGATGTAAATACAATTGTTGGTGACCCAATTAAAGCGGCAGATGGAAGCGTAATTCTTACAGTTTCGAAAGTAAGTTTCGGATTTGCTGCTGGTGGAAGTGAATTTGGTAAAGTAGAACATTCAGGCCGTCATCCATTTGGCGGGGGAAGTGGTGGAGGAGTTTCTATTAATCCTGTTGCCTTTCTTGTTATAAATGGAGATGGTGTGAAAGTATTGCACTTAGATAAACAAACACACGTCATCGATAAAATAATTGAATTAGCGCCACAAGCTGTTGATAAAGTGAAAGAAATGATGGATAAACGAAAAGAAGATGATCCTGAATTTCAAATTTAACGAATAAAGAAGCTAATCAATAGGTTAGCTTCTTTAATTTTTTTGTAAATAAAGCGATTTTATTTGCATTATCGATAGGGACAAACTATCATTTACATTGTACATATTTTGTTTAAATAAGGGAGGATTTTCAAGTGGCAAACGTAACTTTTAAAGGTAATCCAATGACTTTAGTTGGAACAGAAGTTAAAGTTGGCGATCAAGCGCCAAACTTCCAAGTATTAGCAAACGACTTATCTCCAGTAAGTTTAGAAACATACAAAGGTGAAGTGAAATTAATTAGTGTTGTACCTTCAATCGACACGGGTGTGTGTGATGCACAAACTCGTCGTTTTAACCAAGATGCAGCAGGTATTGAAAACGCGAAAGTATTAACAATTAGCGCTGATTTACCATTCGCTCAAAAACGCTGGTGTGCAGCAAACGGTTTAGAAAATGTTGTAACACTTTCTGACCACCGCGACCTTTCATTCGGTGAAGCTTACGGCTTAGTAATGAAAGAGCTTCGTTTACTTGCTCGTGCAGTATTCGTAGTAGATAGCAATGACAAAGTAGTTTACGCAGAATACGTAAGCGAAGGTACAAGCCATCCAAACTATGAAGCAGCATTAGAAGCAGCTAAATCTGCGAAGTAATGTGAAGAGAATGACCTCTTATAAAGAGGTCGTTTTTTCTCATATATTGCTCTGTAAAAGCATCGATATATGAGAAAAAACGTTATATCATATATAACTAAAGGGGAGCTCTTTACAGGAGGTCGCTTTTTCTTTTTGGAAAAAATCACTTTGTGGTATGATATAAGTTATGTGTAAAAGAGAGAAGGAGGAGTGTACGTGAGTCAGACAGTAGAAACATTATTTTCTATTTTTGATTCTTCTGCGGTAGTTTTACGTAAAGAATTAGATGTAACATATTTAGAGGCGCTTGTAGAAACAGGTGATAACTTGTTTGAGGGAGCGATTTTACAAGAGGAATTATCCGAATCAGCAATTGAAAGGCTGAATCGTGAATATAGTACGTTTAATGAAGAAACATATAAAGGTGAAGAAATTCGTAAAGCATTTCAGTTAGCCATCTTAAAAGGAATGAAAGAAGGCGTACAAGCGAATCATGAAATGACGCCTGATGCAGTTGGAATGTTCATGAGTTACTTATTCCATAAATTTATGCAAGGTCAAAACGAGATCACAGTTTTAGATCCTGCAATTGGAACAGGTAATTTAATGACTACAGTGTTTAATAGCGCCAAAGAAGGACTAACAATGAGTGGATTTGGTGTAGAAGTGGATGAAGTGCTAATTAAACTTGCTTTAGTAAATGCAAATTTACAAAAGCATGCAATCGAATTCTTCCATCAAGATGGACTAGCACCACTTTATATCGATCCAGTTGATGCAGTCGTTTCAGACTTACCGGTTGGTTATTATCCAAACGAAATCGGTGCAAGTGAATATAAATTAAAAGCAGATGAAGGAATGTCGTATGCCCATCACTTATTTATTGAACAAAGTGTGAAACATACGAAAGAGGGCGGTTACTTATTCTTCTTAGTACCAAACTTCATTTTTGAAAGTGACCAGGCACCAAAATTACATGCATTTATTAAAGAAACATGCTTTATTCAAGGGTTATTACAGCTTCCTGTTTCCATGTTTAAAAACGAGAAAAATGCAAAAAGTATATTTGTTCTCCAAAAGAAAGGCGCTAATGTAACAATGCCAAAACAGGCGTTATTAGTGGAGTTGCCTAAATTCTCTAACATGAAGGCGATGGAAGACATTATGGATCAATTAAATACTTGGTTTGCAACACATAAATAAAGCTGGGTATATGTAACAGCATTAGTGATTCATGTAGTACAGTTTTATATAATATGTCATATTTTTAAATATATACAAGATTTAACTGAATTTTTTTGAAATCTGTAATATATATTTTTTCTTGGTGTTACAATTTTTTCACTTGAAATATATGTCGTACGATGTTTAAATTAAAATCGTGAGTATAAAATTTGCTAATGATGAAACGTTTTCATATTTGGTGAATTTGATCAGATAAAATCGAGCGGTTTGTGGAAACATCCACACAACTACCAAGAGAAAAAGGGGCGAAAGACTAGATGTCAAAAATCATCGCGATTAACGCAGGAAGCTCTTCCTTAAAATTCCAATTATTTGAAATGCCAAGTGAAACAGTATTAACAAAAGGTTTAGTAGAACGTATCGGTTTAGAAGATAGTATCTTCACTATTACTGTAGATGGCGAAAAACAAAAAGAAATTACAAACATTCCAGATCACGCAGTAGCAGTTAATATGCTTCTTAAAAAGTTAACTGAAAACGGAATCGTTAAATCTCTAGATGAGATTGGCGGTATCGGTCACCGTGTTGTTCACGGCGGCGAAAAATTTGCTGACTCTGTTTTAATTACTGATGAAGTATTAGCTGATATCGAAGAATTAAGCGATTTAGCACCACTTCATAACCCAGCAAACGTTGTTGGTATTAAAGCATTCCAAGAAGTATTACCAAACGTACCAGCAGTAGCAGTATTCGATACAGCATTCCACCAAACAATGCCGGAATCTGCATTCCTATACAGCTTACCATATGAGTACTATGAAAAATTCGGCATCCGTAAATACGGTTTCCACGGAACTTCTCATAAATATGTAACTGAGCGTGCGGCTGAATTATTAGGTCGTCCAATTGAAAGCTTAAGCTTACTTTCTTGTCACTTAGGTAACGGTGCAAGTATCGCAGCAGTAGAAGGCGGTAAATCTATCGATACTTCTATGGGCTTCACTCCACTTGCTGGTGTAACAATGGGTACACGTTCTGGTAACCTTGACCCTGCGTTAATTCCATACATCATGGAAAAAACAGGCCAAACAGTAGAAGAAGTAGTTAACGTATTAAACAAGAAGAGTGGTATGTTAGGTCTTACTGGTTACTCTAGTGACCTACGTGACATCATTGCGAAAGAAGAAGAAGGCGACCACCGTGCGAAAGTAGCACTTGATGTATTCGTAAGCCGTATCCACAAATACATCGGTTCTTACACTGCTCGTATGAAAGGTGTAGACGCAATCATCTTCACAGCTGGTGTAGGTGAAAACAGTGCGATTATTCGTGAGCGCGTATTAGAAGGCCTTGAGTACATGGGCGTATACTTCGATGCAAAACGTAATAACGTATTCGGTGAAGAAGCATTCATCAGCTTCCCACACTCTCCAGTAAAAATTATCGTAATTCCAACTGACGAAGAAGTTATGATTGCTCGTGACGTACTACGTCTTGGAGATATTGGTTAATATATGAAAAGAAAGACGAGATCCTATAGGATTTCGTCTTTTTTCTTTTGGATGTATTTTAAAACTCCATCTGGATATAATATTTTTTCTTTCTGAATGAATGCCGTAATAGGAATCCATTTCGCATACGCTACTGTTTCTTCATCTTGTATATTTAATATTTTCATTTCATATAGTGACGTGTCTAATAAACGCAAAGAATATAGTTGAATGATTTCATGACCAATGTCTCCATCGAGATGAAAGACATTTTCTAAACACCCTAAATAATTGGTGATTTCTATCTCCGTATGAAGCTCTTCTTTAAACTCCCGAATAACAGTATGTGCTGATTTTTCACCAAGTTCAATTGAACCGCCAAGAGGACGATAATATATTTCGCCTTCTGTATAATATTCTTGTACGAGAAGGCGATCTTGATGTACAGCAAGACCGAAAGCTTTTGCACGTGGATACATATAGAATCACTCCTTATTTGTTTTGTATAAGGACGATTATAATGTATGGTGTGATAAAAGTATCGTGTATTTAAGTGTGCGGTCTAACTGTAATTCCATCAAATAAGTCTTTCCAAAATGCTTCATTGTATTGGTATACATCCATAATAGGACATTTCATAACGCAAATACGTTGTAATCCCCAATCTTCTTGGGTGATAGTTGGTATATCGGCAGGAATTAGTAACAGGACAGAGAATGTATGTGTAACGATTTGAGATAAAATTTGTTCTAGGGAACATGCTTCTTCATATGTTCCTCCAGTTCGAATAAATAATATGGATTCTGCCGTTTCAATTGTAGCTAGAAAACGATTAATACGATGTTCATAGTTTAACTTAATTTCTGTATAAGAAGGCCAAGAAGTTGGTGTGTTTACATCTGTTTTAAAGTCATGACAGGAGTCAATTTCATAAAGGTTGTCCCTTAATCTTAATTTTGCATCATCATCCCAAAATGAGATGAAGGATAAATTTTCGAAATTTAAAAAGCGGTCAAATCGATTTTGTAATAATACATTCACTTTTTCTAATGAGGGACTTAGCATAAAATCAATAACGCCAAAAAATGGTGATAATTCTAATTGATATAATGCCCAAGCGGGCCAGCAGTTTTGTCCTAAGCTGAATACCGCATTATATTCTTTTTTTATATCGGATAGATTCATGTGATTTATCTCATCCTTTTTGTTAATATTTTATGCCATTCAAAAATGGTATGTGAATAAAGATAGACAAGCATATTTGCAAAGAATAAGCAGAAATATGTTACAATAGAAAAAAATCGAACGAGGTGGTTGTTACGATGCGATCGAAGCGAGAACAAGCCATTTTAGACAATATAAAAGAATGGGAAGCGCAATTAGTTGAGCAAGAAGCGACCGATTTTCAAAAAGTGTTTGATAAATGGTTACATACTACAGTTGCGAAATTACCTGAGAAAAAGCGAAAAGAATTCTTCACGAAAGCAGATGGATGGCTCTTTCATTTGCATGCATTTATTCAAAGTTCACAAGCACAGTTAGATGCACGTAATCGGATTTTAGGAACATCAAGATTATTTGATGAATCGATTGAACAGCTTGAAGATTTGAAAGCATTATCTATTGATCAATTAACATACATAGCAGAGCAGCAAACAGCACGTCATCGTCTATATTCATTTGTACAAGGCGGGGCAACAGGTGCTGGAGGTTTATTATTATTAACGGCGGATTTTCCGGTTATGATCGCGTTAAATGTGAAGGCAGTCCAACTTATTGCAACATCATTTGGACATGATGTGAACAAGCCGTATGAAATGATGCTTGCGTTAAAGGTGTTTCATGCGTCATTACTACCAGGAAGACTTCAGCAATATGCATGGTACAATTTATTGCAAGAGCTGGAGCAAGAAGATTCGTTCTTTTACGAAGGAGACGAAGCAGTGCTACAAACAGCTTCTACTGAGGTTGTGTTAAAACAAATTTTGAAGACATTTTCGATTTATGCTCTTCGTCGTAAATTATTCCAAGGTATACCGGTAATTGGAATGGCAATTGGATCTACAGTGAATTATCGTTTAACAAGAAACGTTACTGAATTTGCAAATAGATTTTATCAAGTGCGCCATATAGTCGAGAAAGAAAAAAGAGCATAAAAAAGCGAGAGGCCGAAGCCTTTCGCTTTTTTAATTTGTTGCATGTTTTTGGGACATTGGAACAGATACTGGCTGCTTTTCTGCTGTTTTTTCTGTTTTTGGATAATAAATTAAATCCAATGTTTTTGCCTGTACGGCAATCGAAAGAATAGTAAAAGCAATTTCTGTCCAATTTAAATAATATAATGAAAGCGCAAGAACAATCGCGTCAAAGACGAAGAAAATTTGCCCAATTGTAAAACGAGTTCGTTTACTTAATACAATTGTTAAAATATCGTCTCCACCGGTTGCACCGCCAAATCGTAATATAAAACCGAGTCCAATACCAGCTAACGCACCGCCAACTACTGCAGCTATAAATAAGTTATTTGATAAATCTACCGTAAATGGAGAATAATTTTCCATAAAGGAATAAAATACTCCGAATGAAATTGAACCTAGGAATGAATAACCAACCATTTTTCTACCTAAAAATGAAGCGCACAGTAAAATAATTGGGATATCCATTAATACAGTTGAAATAGATGGTGAAATATCATAAAAGTTTTGAATGAATAGTGCAATTCCTACAAATCCACCTTCTGTTAAGTGGTTTTGGAAGTGAATGTGATATAGCGCTGCTGCTAAAATAAATGAACCGATTAAAACCATAAAAATTTCTTTAATAATTTGCCGACTTTGGATGTTCCTCATCGTTATTCCTTCTTTCCGTAGTTAGTAGTCCTTTTTGTGTTGTAAACTAACTACGAGCTCACATGTAGCTTTCAGTTAGTTTACGAAAAAACTAACTACGCTATATGTCGCTGAAGAAATAACGAATAATCCTCTCGTCCATCAATTCTCCCTACCTTCGTTTTAGTTTAAGTCTTAAAACGACTAAACAAAACGTGGAGTAGGATTCGTCATTTAGCAATCCTGCTCTTCTTTGTTTTGTTTAGTTAGTAACAATTAAGTCCTAAACAAAACGCTATGTGTAAGAAGAGTCTTTTTTTTGCCAAATTATCCTTCGGGCAATCATAATTTCCCCACTCTCGTATTTTTTTCGCTAGACTAAAGTATCTGAGCTGAAAAATACGCTACGTGTATGATTCGTCAATACGATGCCACATGCTCCTTCGAGCGATCATGATATCAAAATCCCTTCCTTCAAGATTTATACTATTATATCATACTTTTAAAAAATGTATGCGGATGGAAACCGACAATAAACGGAGGGAATCTACAAAAAATGTTATGTTTAAATATTTTTGTAGAAAAGCCTAAGTTATTTCGGAGGATTGGACAGTTTATAACGGTTTGTCCAATAAGTAAGAAAAAAGGGTTTTATTCCGTTGTGTTCTTTTCATCACTTTTATCTTTAAAAAACGCATCCCAACTAATTACACTTAAAAAAGTTAAAGTGATAATAACGAAAGCACGCATAATTTTTAAACCTCCTTTTGTACATAGTATATGAATCATTCGATTCAGAATGTGTAATTTTTTTACAAGTCTTAACTATTATGAGAGTATATTAATATAGATAGATGAAGGGGAGAGTGAAGGTATGCTAAAAGACATGTTCAAAAGAAAAGAATTAATATGCATTTCATGTCAGAAAAAAATTCAATATGAAGAAGAGCTTGTTGCTTTTGTAAAGTTGCCGAAAGAAAGAAGTATATTAGTTGGTCCATTCGATGTATGTTTGGCGAAAACAGCACAAGAAATATATTGTAAATCATGTTATGACAAAAAAAGCATGACCCAAAGTTATTGAGGGGCATGCTTTTTTCATTGGTGTGCTTTCCCCTCAGATACATTTTGAGTGAGTCGATACCAAAGCCAAAGGTCATTAATGATGGAAGCAAGATCGGCAATTTCTGAATTTAGTTTACAAGAAACTTCGAAGTCTTCTTCGTTATTTAAATAATGTTGTTTTGTATTAATATAGTGCTCAAGTTCTTTTATACGATCAGGAATTTTCCCGCGAACTTGTTCCCATTTTAGTAAAATAGCATGTTGCATTTTTTCGGGGATTTCTTCCCAGTCTTCTTGTAAATGTGGAATTTCAATTCCTAGATGTTCATCGTATAAGAAATACTTTTCCATAAGTTCACCCCCGTTTTCCTGCTTATATTGTACATAAAAACAGAAAGAAGTTCGACGAAATTGTTTGAAAAAATTTGAAAATGACTCTTGATACATTTTGTGAAAGGTGGTAAAGTGTGAATTATTATAAAAGAAAATGAATATTTATTCTTTAGGGGGATGCAAAATGGAGAAGAAAAAAGTTGTATTAGCATATTCCGGAGGTCTTGATACTTCCGTTGCAATTAAATGGTTACAAGAGAAGAATTATGATATTATCGCGCTTTGTTTAGACTTAGGGGAAGGTAAAGACTTAGCATTTGTAAAAGAAAAGGCACTTTCAGTAGGTGCAATTAAATCATATATGATTGATGTTCAAGAAGAATTTGCAAACGAATATGCATTGATGGCGATGCAAGCACACACATTATACGAAGGGAAATACCCTCTTGTCTCTGCATTATCTCGTCCGCTTATTGCGAAGAAATTAGTAGAAATCGCAGAACAAGAAGGCGCAACTGCAGTTGCACACGGATGTACAGGGAAAGGAAATGATCAAGTTCGTTTTGAAGTTTCTATTCAAGCATTAAATCCTTACTTAGAAGTGATTGCACCTGTACGTGAATGGAAGTGGTCACGTGAAGAAGAAATTGCCTATGCAAAAGAAAACGATGTACCAATTCCGATTAATTTAGATAGCCCGTTTTCAATCGATCAAAACTTATGGGGACGCAGCAACGAATGTGGAATTTTAGAAGATCCATGGGCAGCGCCGCCAGAAGATGCATATGAGATGACATTGGCATTAGAAGATACACCGAATAAACCAGAGTTTGTAGAAATCGGATTTGAAGCAGGCGTACCGACTACTTTAAATGGCACTGCATATTCACTTGCAGAATTAATTAAAACGTTAAATGCGCTTGCTGGAAAACACGGCGTTGGACGTATTGATCACGTAGAAAATCGTCTTGTCGGTATTAAATCTCGTGAAGTATACGAATGCCCAGCAGCAATGACGTTAATCACTGCGCATAAAGAGTTGGAAGATTTAACACACGTAAAAGAAGTAGCACATTTTAAACCAGTGATTGAACAGAAAATAACAGAACTTATTTATAATGGTTTATGGTTCTCGCCTTTAAAACAAGCGCTTCATGCATTTTTACAAGAAACGCAAAAGAATGTAACAGGTACAGTGCGTGTGAAATTATTTAAAGGTCATGCGATTGTAGAAGGACGTAAATCTGAATACTCTTTATACGATGAAAAATTAGCAACATATACTGCTCAAGATGAATTTAATCATGATGCAGCAGTTGGATTCATTTCATTATTCGGTTTACCGACGAAAGTATACAGCCAAGTGAATCAAAAGAAGGTGGAAGCGTGAGCAAACTTTGGGGCGGACGTTTTACAGAAGAAGCGGAAGCATGGGTTGAAGAGTTCGGAGCATCCATCTCCTTCGATCAACAATTAGTAAATCAAGATATAAATGGGAGTATGGCACACGTAACGATGCTAGCAAAGCAAGGCATCGTTACGCAAGAAGAAGCAGAGAAAATAAAGATAGGTCTTCAATATTTATTGAAAGAAGCAAAAGAGAATAAGCTACAATTTTCAGTAGAAGCAGAAGATATTCATTTAAACATCGAAAAAATGTTAATTGAACAAATTGGCGAAGTAGGAGGAAAACTTCACACTGGCCGAAGTCGTAATGATCAAGTAGCGACAGATATGCATTTGTATTTAAAAGAAAAGGTAGAACATATTATAAAAGCTACAAAGCAATTGCAAACTGTTCTTGTTCATCAAGCAGAAAATAATATTGAAACCATTATGCCTGGCTATACGCATTTGCAACGTGCTCAGCCGATTTCATTTGCTCATCATATTCTCGCTTACTTTTGGATGTTAGAGCGTGATGTGAATCGTTATGAAGATTCGTTAAAACGTATTAACATTTCGCCATTAGGAGCAGGAGCGTTAGCTGGAACGACATTCCCCATTGACCGAGAGTATAGTGCGGAGCTTCTTGGATTTAATGGAATCTATGAAAATAGTTTAGATGCAGTAAGCGATCGTGATTTCATACTGGAGTTCCTAAGTAACTCCTCTATGCTTATGATGCACTTATCACGCTTTTGCGAAGAACTTATTTTATGGAGTAGCCAAGAGTTTCAATTTATTGAAATGAGCGATCAATATGCAACGGGAAGCAGCATTATGCCGCAAAAGAAAAACCCGGATATGGCGGAACTAATCCGTGGTAAAACAGGCAGAGTATACGGTAATTTATTCAGTTTACTCACAGTAATGAAAGGATTACCGCTCGCTTACAATAAAGACTTACAAGAAGATAAAGAAGGAATGTTTGATACAGTTAAAACAGTAGAAGGATGCCTTCATATTATGGCGGGCATGCTTGAAACGATGACTGTAAACAAAGAAAAAATGGGGCAAGCTGTGACGCAAGATTTCTCCAACGCAACAGAAATTGCTGACTATTTAGCGAACAAAGGACTACCATTCCGTCAAGCTCATGAAATTGTTGGAAAGTTAGTGCTACATTGCACACAAAAAGGAATTTATTTATTAGATGTCTCGCTTGAAACATATAAAGAAATGAGCTCCTTATTTGAAGAAGATTTGTATGAAGTGCTGTCACCATATGCAGCTGTAAAGCGTCGTAACAGTGCTGGCGGGACTGGGTTTGAACAAATCAAAAACGCTTTGGAGAAGGCGAAGGGGTTAACGAAAGAAGTTATTAAGAGTTGAGTTGGGAAGTACGCCAGTCTAGTAAAGTCTGGCGTACTTTATTTTTTACTAGCATTTAAGTTAAAATGTAGTAAAAAATAACAATTTAGGGGAAGTCTATGAAAAAAATAGTGTTGATCATTGTACTGTTAATTAGCTTAATTGCAAATGCTAAAGTGTTTCTTTTGGACAAATATATGTATGTTGGTGAAAAAGAAAAGCGAGAAGAAGCGGTTATCGCAACGATGTGGCATTTACAAGATAAAGGATATAAAGAAAGTGATATTTTATATATAAAACCGGCCTTTTATAGCAAAATGGATTCGTATGGTATGAATGTACAGTTTAAAGATGAACCAAATGAATCATATACATATAGAGTTTTAAAAGATGCGAAAACAAATAAACTAACTGTACACCAAGATAGCAATGAGTCTGGTGGTATGGGCGGGAAACATCAAGAGCTTAAATAAAGAAAGAAAACGACTGATGGCATTCGCCTGCAGTCGTTTTCTTTTAATCATACTTATGTCGATCTTCCGTAATTCGAATATACTCAATATCCATCAAATCACGAAGTAATGCACCATTACTTAGTTCAACGCCGTGCTTCTCTTTAAAATGAGTGCGAATCGTATCTAGCATTTCAATTTCTTTGCCGTTCACATCTAAAATAATGCGTTCAGAATCATCCATATAGCATCCTCCTTTTTTACACATATATATTTTGTCCGTCTATTTCTAAAAAATGTATGTTAACGTAATGTTAGGAAATAAGAAAGGGATGGAAAATGAGACGTATTTATTTTATAGGGCTAATTTTGTACACATTCATTGTATTACATGTTGCATTCCCAAATATCTTTTCATTTGAGGATTTAGAAACAGTACACGTTGCGATATTTATTTTTGCTCTATTTGTAGTAGATTGCTTTATTTCTATATGGCTTTCGAAAAGAAAAGATATACAAGGCAAAAAAGAAATGGAACGGAAAAAGAGAAAACGTTCCTTTTGGATGATGACATACTGTTTGTCTTTAGTGCTTACTGCTGCTTTTTTTAGTGAACATATTCCATTAGAAAGAGTAAATATTGGATTTGGAGCATTCGTATTCGCATACTATTTTTTTATGCACTTTCTTCCTTATATGAAAGAAAAGCGAGGAGAAGAGGAAAATCCGCTTATAGAAGAAGCGAAAGAACAAGAGCATAAGAGAATAGAAGGGGATATAAAGAAACTTGGAGAACAAAAGTGGTATTTAAAATCAAAAATCATATACGTTCTTTGCTTTATTACGCCGCCAATTGGTTATTTGTATGTTTTCTTATTTCGTAAAAAAATGACAGAAGGTGCAAGGCGAACGTACTTAACGGTTGCGACGATTATGATGGCATTATGGTCTTTGAAGTTTCTTCCGCCTTATGTGTTGGCAATTACCGTTGTTGTCGTAGCATGTCTTTTGTTTATAGTGAAGTTTATAAAATGAAAAACACCAAGCCTATGTGGACTTGGTGTTTTATCTATAAATTAAAGCTCACCTTGCTCTTCATCACCACGAACAACAAGGACATCGCATTTCGCATAGCGAATAATATGTTCAGAGACGCTACCAATTAGGAAACGCTCAACAGCATTTAAACCAGTCGCACCACACATAATTAAATCTACTTTATGGTTTGGAGCGATTTCTTTTGAAATTTTTGATTTAGGATTACCGAATTCTAATACAGTTTCAATTTTTTCAAGACCAGCTTCAAGCGCAGTTTTTTTGTAGTCTTCTAATAGGTCTTCTGCAAATAGATTTGCACGTTCCGCAATTGCACGGCTATAAGCTTCTACTGCTGAGTATGCTTTTACATCAACGATATGAGCAATTGTTAATGTTGCATTGTTGCGCTTTGCGACTTGAATTGCTTTTTTAAAGGCTTTTTCTGCTTCTTTAGAACCATCCACCGCGATTAAAATATTTGTATATGTATTATTCATAGTAAATTCCTCCCAATCTGTTTTATAACTGTTTACAACTTAATTATAAAACAAATTTTGGTAACGTGCTTGCCAGAAACGTTACAGAATTTTGAAAACTCTGTTTCAATTCATTTTAGTTGTAATTGGAGCGAGAACTTGTTACATATGAAGTATAGCAATTTAAAAGGGGGCAGTTTTGTGAGACATGCGCTCATTACAGCCGGTACGAAAGGTTTAGGAAAGCAAGTAACAGAAAAGTTATTGGCTAAAGGCTATTCAGTAACAGTAACGTACCATAGCGATATCACGGCTATGGAAACGATGAAAGAAACATATAAAGATGTGGAAGAGCGTCTACAATTCGTGCAAGCGGATGTCACGAAAAAGGAAGATTTACATAAAATAGTAGAAGAAGCGATGAGCCGTTTTGGCAAAATTGACTTTTTAATTAATAATGCTGGTCCATATGTATTTGAACGAAAAAAGTTAGTTGATTATGAAGAAGATGAATGGAATGAAATGATTCAGGGAAATTTAACAGCGGTATTTCATTTATTAAAACTTGTCGTTCCGGTCATGAGAAAACAGAACTTTGGCCGTATTATTAATTACGGATTTCAAGGGGCGGATAGTGCACCGGGATGGATTTATCGTTCAGCTTTTGCCGCAGCGAAAGTAGGACTTGTTTCATTAACGAAAACAGTTGCTTATGAAGAAGCGGAGTATGGTATCACTGCGAACATGGTATGTCCTGGTGATATTATTGGCGATATGAAAGAGGCAACTATTCAAGAAGCACGTCAGCTGAAAGAGCATAACACACCGATTGGTAGATCTGGAACAGGTGAAGATATTGCAAGAACCATTTCGTTTTTATGTGAGGACGATTCCGATATGATTACCGGTACAATTATTGAAGTGACTGGTGCAGTGGATGTTATTCATAGACATCGATAGAATAAAATAAGATGAAGTTTCGAATAATTGGACAGTTTATCCATTGTGCTGAGAGGTGCGGATAATACTGTCCTTTAATATAAAATTAAATCTATCGGAAAACTCGTGTTATTTTTTTGTCAAATATTGAGATATTATGTTAAAATATAAGAGCGTAGAAAGCGCTTTAAAAAATGATTCAGGGGTCATTTCATAACTCAAGGGGGAACTAATCATGCGTATCGGTATTCCAACAGAAATTAAAAACAATGAAAACCGTGTGGCAATGACGCCAGCGGGAGCAGTACATTTAGTACAAAATGGTCACGAAGTTTTTGTTCAAAAAGGAGCAGGTTTAGGATCTGGCTTTACAGATGAAGAATACGTACAAGCTGGTGCGAAACTTGTAGAAACTGCTGAAGAAGCATGGAATCAAGATATGGTTATGAAGGTAAAAGAGCCAGTAGCAAGTGAATACGGCTATTTCCGTGAAGGCTTAATCTTATTCACATACTTACACTTAGCTCCAGAACCAGAATTAACGAAAGCATTAATCGATAACAAAGTTGCATCAATCGCATACGAAACAGTACAATTAGACAATCGTTCTTTACCATTACTTGCACCTATGAGTGAAGTGGCTGGTCGTATGTCTGCACAAATCGGTGCACAATTCCTTGAGAAAAACAAAGGCGGTAAAGGTATTTTACTTGCAGGCGTTCCAGGGGTAAAACGCGGTAAAGTAACAATCATTGGCGGTGGTCAAGCTGGTACAAACGCAGCTAAGATTGCAGTAGGTTTAGGTGCAGATGTAACAATCATTGACTTAAGTGCAGAACGTCTTCGTCAATTAGATGATATTTTCGGTAACCAAGTAAAAACATTAATGTCTAATCCATACAACATTGCAGAAGCTGTTAAAGAATCTGACCTTGTTATTGGAGCAGTATTAATTCCGGGTGCAAAAGCGCCAAAACTTGTAACTGAAGAAATGATTCAATCAATGGAACCAGGTTCTGTCGTTGTAGATATCGCGATTGACCAAGGTGGTATTTTCGAAACAACTGATCGTATTACAACTCATGACAACCCAACTTACGAAAAACATGGCGTTGTTCATTATGCAGTTGCTAATATGCCAGGTGCAGTTCCACGTACGTCAACTCTTGCGTTAACAAACGTAACAGTACCATATGCAGTACAAATTGCTAACAAGGGCTACAAAGAAGCTTGCTTAGGCAACACTGCATTATTAAAAGGTATTAACACATTAGATGGTTATGTAACATTCGAAGCAGTTGCGGAAGCTCACGGCTTACAATACGCTGATGCAAAAGAGCTTCTTGAAAAAGCTCCTGCTTTATCATAATAGAAATACATTTGAGACCTTCCTTTTCGTGAGGAGGGTCTTTTTTATATGGAGAAATAACATGTGAATAATTGTTATTTATTGGTGTAAATCGATTTTTATTATGATAATTTAGAATTATATAATAAAAAGAGGGGATTCGATGGGGAGCAAAAAGAGGAAGAAAAAACAGGCAAAGAGACAAAGGTATATAAAGAACAAAAAGGAACAGAACATACCTTTTTCACAAAAAGTAGTCATTACGATAGAGAAAACATTTCGGTATATTTGTATGGCTCTGTATGTAATTTTGTGTATGTATTCATTTGGAGTGTTTTACAGTTTTGGGATAACTCCCAATATTATTGAGAGCATTCTAGAATTTATACTTGTTGTAATAGAATTAGCCTTATTCGTTATACTCTTTGCTACAGTATGGCCTAGTCATGAAAGTAAAAAAGATAGAAAAAGAAGCAAAAAATCTTCATACGCTTCAAGCTCATCAAGTGGATTCGGTGACTACAGTAGCAATGACTGTAGTAGCTCAAGTGATGGTGGAGGAGATTGCGGAGGTGGTGGAGATTAAGTTAGTTTTTTAGAAGAACGACTAATGAAAGGATGGGACGAAAGATGGAGACTGTGAACTTAATAGAATTAACAAAGGATATTAAAGATCAACATAAAAACTTCGTCGTTTCAAATATAAACAGTCATTGCTTACGAATCGCTGTATTTACTGGTGAATATGATTGGCACTATCATTCTAATTCGGATGAATTATTTATTGTGTTAGAGGGAGAATTACTTATTGATTTTGAAGATGGAGAAACAGCGGTTTTAAAGCCAAATGATTCAATCTTAATTCCAGCATGTAAGATTCATAGAACGAGAGCATTAAAGAGAACTGTAAATCTTTGTTTTGAACATATAGAGGCGGATACGATTAAAGTGGAGCAATTATGAAAAAATTATCCGTAGCCGAGTATAGAAAAATCCTTCCGATTTTAGAAAGTCATACAAAAACGACGACGTTTGCTTATGCGGTATGTGATCAAGTGATAGATGGTGAGGTTTTTGCAAACGAGAAATTAACAGCAGGATTAATTATTACAGCTAACGGTATCTATTATTTATTTGGTGATACTGATGATCAAAATTATAACGAAGAGTTATTTTCATATTTAAAAACAGCTATTGAAAAAACAGAGAAGAGATTTACACTCTTTACTTCAAGTGAAGATTGGGAAATGATGTTAGAAGAGCGTTTTAGTAATACACTTCGGAACATCCCGCGAATGAAATTTCAAAGAGTAACCTTTGAGGAGAGAAAACGAGATTTTAACAAAAATACATATGAAGTGAAGCGTATTGATAGAAGAGATATAGAGCGAAGCAGTGAATTTAAAGAGGAGTACTACAAAGAATATTGGGGATCAAAAGAAACGTTTTTGAATAGTGGTTTTGGATTTTGTATAGAACAAGATGGGATAATTGTAGCTGAATGTGTCTCGATATTTAGCGGGAATGGTTATGCTGAAATAGATATTGCAACACATGAAGCGCATCAAGGGAAAGGATTAGCTCAAGCTGTTGCAACACGGTTCATTGAACATTGCATGCAAAATGATATTATACCGAGCTGGGATTGTTATGTAGACAATATTCCTTCGCGAAAATTAGCTAGTAAATTAAGTTTTTATCATCCAATAGAATACAGTTTGTTTGTACGTAAGAAAACGGGGGAAGAAAAATGAATGTAGAATTAACGAGATTTAAAGTTAAGCCTGGTAAGAGTCATCGAGTAAATGAATGGATGCAGCTTCTGAATGACAATATGAAAGAAGTACTTTTGACATTAAACGACGAAAAGATGTACGTTGAGACAATTTTCCGGGAAATAAGAGATGGAGAAGAGTACTTATATTGGTATTCTGTGCAAGGAGAAGGTGGGGCTCTTGTCGAAAATTCTCATTATGAAATTGATAAAAAGCACTTGGAATTTTGGTATGAGTGTATTGATGAAGAAGCACCCTCTGTTGATATGAAAACAGAAGTCGTTATGATTCAAGATGTTGTGAAGGACGCGATGAAATAATAGATTGGTATTTTATAACCGTAAAATGGTCATCTTTTTGGTTGGAATATATATTATTGGAGATGCTGTAGGATGAGAATTAGTAATAAATATATCACTCTCGATGAAATAGAAGTAATAAGAGAACCTTTAAATAAATTGCATGAATATCATAATAATACATCAAGGCATTTTTCTGGTGACTATCCAAGAATGACATTTGAGGAACGTATTGAAATTTATAAACAAAATTCAAAGTATGGAGAGTATAGAATTGAATTATTAGTTGAGGCGGAAACAGATAATATATTAGGATGTTGTATAGCGTATAGCAAAAGTGTAAACGGAAAGATTGAAGTTTTATTCGTTGATGAAAGATACCGAAGAAACGGATTTGGTTTGAAATTAATGAATAGTGCAGTGGAATGGTTTAAAGCGAAGAAGATAGATGAAATTGAATTAACAGTAGTGTACGGAAATGAAGCTGTATCGTTTTATGAAAAGCTGGGGTTTTATCCTCGTTCAATTATTATGGAAACTAAGTCATAACGATAGTATGGAGAGAGATGAGTGAGAGTTTTTGTTTCAAAAAAGTGATTTATATGTTAATAAAATATATGTGAAGGGCGCATCAAAATAGATGTGCTTTTTATTATGATAAAAATGTAGAACAGCTGTATTTGGATATCTTTAAGTAAAAATAAAAGGGATATTAAGAATCTTTTAGGACAAACTATAAAGAAATAAAAAACACCAAACCAAAAGACCTACCAATATACGGTGTAGTCGTAACAGGCAAAACAGAGGATTTACAAAGTTTACAAGGAGCACCATATATTAAGGCTGCTGTAAGAGGTGTAACAGTTGAGAAATATTGATTACAAGCAATTAATGTGAATAATCAGAAAATTTATGTTATAATATGGGAAAAGGAGGTTTATATGAGGCAAATACATGGAGCAATTTATATTTACATAACAATGTTTTTCGTGGCGGTATCCTATGGATTGGGGCACGTGTATTCGCATCCTATACTAACTTTTTTAAGCGGAGCATGTATGGCGTTTGCGCTTCTTGTCCACCTTTTCTCAGTTTGGATCGTGAAATTTCAATTAAATATTAGTGAAATAGAAGAAGGCACTTTTTGAGTGGCCTTCTTTTTTTAATAATATTTTGGAAGTTCTTGTAGCAATTTTTCAATTTCGCATTCTGTTTCTTCGCATATAGAAAGCTTGCGCAGTCTGAAAAATAAGCTGCGTAAGAAAGATTTTATATTTCCGTATAGAAACTCGTATGATTCAATATGTAATGTTTGTTTTTGAACGGGTAATTGAGCTACTAAATCACGAAGGGCTAATATGAGTGCTTCTTCCTTTAAGCCATTTTGTAGCATTGCGACAATCGGATAAACGATACGTTCATCTTCTTCATATTTGTAATAGATGGAATGAACACAAACTTTGTTTAATAAAGTTTGTAATATTTCTTCGTAATATAAAGTTTCCAGTTTAGGACTATTCACAAGCGCCTCAAATGTATCAGAAGCATGAGCGATACTATGTGCCCAGCCGTGTTTTTGCACATATCCCCGGAAATCATGTTCGTTGTTCATATATAGAATTAGTTGATCTTTTACATTTGAAATATCAGTCTGTGATAAGAAATTATGATTTGTATCAGCATCAATAATGAGGGCGATTAATAATGTTGTAAATGCTCGGGTAAATACCGCATCTTCATCATCTGAATGAATCTTATACAATAAATATTTTTCACCGATGCTTTCTAATAATAGTTTCTGTAATTGTGTGTGTGAAAGATATTCCTTCTTGATGAGATGAAAAAAAGTAGAGTAGATGAGTTTGTCCCTTAAATAGCTATCAGTATCGCCAATTTGCTCAAGCATATTGGAACTTAAAGAATCAATGTTAAGTGTGTTATCCAGTATGTAATTATTATTACGAATTTCTTCTAACTGTTGTTGTAACATATAAACCCCATATTTTAGAAAATTCTGTATTTTAATAGTATAATAGAAGGAAGAAATAGACAATAAATAAGTGCATTTGAATGGAGGGGCATGATGAAGAGAGCGTTATTCTTTTTCATTAGTATTTTCTTTTTAGGAAGCTGCTCGATTTGGTATTTTACTTTTTCTAGCGAGAGCAAAAGTTGGACTGGACAATATAAAGGGCATATTAAGGATGACAGTGAAGATGGAATGTTTACGTTTCAATATAAGGGCGGGGATGGAAAGACAGAATTTAAAAACTTAGAGATTGCTATTAATGGAGCCTTTAGTACAATGACACAAACGTCAGAAGTTCATAGAGGAGCAAAGGTTGAAATGAAGTCTTCTTGTGTAAGTTGCGCGCCTGTCTCTAAAGATGAACCTATAGAAGTTGTGATTAAATGGGATGATAAGTATGAGGAGAAGATGGTGTTAAATTTGAAATAGCCTAGAGTAAGGAGTTAAAAATGAATAGGCATATGAAAATTGTTATGTTTTTAAGTGTATTTCTAGTCGTATTATCAGCGTGTGATACAAAACAAGTAGAGCAAGTAACGGTAAAAGAAGTACCTAAAGAAGGGTATATCATATTAAGAAATGACACGATGTTTTTTGCCGATGATAAAACGGTTGAAACAAAAGTAGAGTTGCAACATTATATAGAACAACAAATGAATAAAGAGCATCCAGCACATATAGTCTTGAGCTTTAAGGACAAAGACGCATATAAACAGTTAAAAACAGGGGATAAAATAAAAGTATGGTTTTCTCAAATACTTGAAAGTTATCCAGCAAAAATGATTGTAGAGAAATTTGAAATAGTAGGGAAATAGAAAAAGGCAGCACTCCCGCTGCCTTTTTCTATTATTTTACAAATTGTAACTCTTTCGGGAATTTCGTTAAAATTTCTGATCCGTCTTTTGTGATGTAAATATCATCTTCAATACGAACGCCACCTACGTTTGGTACGTAAATACCAGGTTCGATTGTGAAGACCATACCTTCTTTTAATGGAGACTCGTTACCAGCTTTTACATCTGGATATTCGTGTACGCTAATTCCAAGTCCGTGACCAAGTCGGTGTGGGAAGAAGTCTCCGTAACCTGCATCTGCGATAACAGAACGAGCAGCGTTGTCGATTGCGCCAAGTGTAACACCTGGTTTACATGCTTCAACTGCTTGTAGTTGTCCAGCAAGTACAGTGTTGTAAATACGAGTTTGTTCTTCAGAAATCTCGCCGAATGCCACTGTACGTGTAATATCAGAGCAATAACCGTCAATGATTACGCCTAAATCAAATAGTACGAAATCACCGCGTTTCATTTTGTTTGCGCCAGGAATACCGTGTGGAAGAGCTGAGTTCGCACCTGCTAATACCATCGTATCAAATGACATTTTATGTATGCCTTTTGTTTTTAATTCGTGTTCAATAATTGCTAATACTTCTAGTTCACTACGATCTTCTTTAATTGCATTTACACCAACTTCAACAGCATAGTCCGCCATTTTAGCTGCTTCGCGTAAAATAGAAAGTTCTTTTTCATCTTTAATTAAACGAAGTTCGCGAACTTTCTCCTCAGCTGATTTGAAAGCTGCATTTGGGAATAATTTCGTTAATTCTTCGTAGCGCTCTACGTTTAAATGTTCTTTTTCAATTGCAACTGCATTTGCATTGATGCCGCGGTCTTTAATTGCTTTTGCAATCATATCCCATGGTCTGTCAGTATCAGTAAATCCGATAATTTCATGTGCCCAGCCAGCGTTACGTGCTTGACCTTCTTCCATTTTAGGGCAAATTAAAATAGGTTCTTTTTCTTGGAATACAAACATACCAAGTAATCTTTCGTGTGGTTCACAGTGGAAGTTTGTCATGTAGAAGACGTTTGGTGTAGAAGTTAAGAACGCAGCTTCTACGTTTTTTTCTTTTAGCCATTGCATTAAATTTTCTAATCTAGCATTCATCGATTGGCACCCCCGAGATATTTAATTACAAATATAACTTTAACTCGGAAGAAAGCGTTATGACAAGTAAATAGATGTTAGAAAAGACAGGGAATTGAAAAATCATGTAGAATACAAAGTGAGAATGTGAACAGGGGAGGAATGTAATAATGAAAGTATCTTATCATGGACATTCAGTTGTGAAAATTGAGGCGAATGGAAAAGTTATTTTAATTGACCCGTTTTTAACAGGTAATCCGAAAACAGATTTAAAAACTGAAGATGTAAAAGTGGATGCAATTCTTTTATCGCATGGACACGGTGATCATGTTGGAGATACAGTAGAACTTGCGAAGAAAAATAATGCAGTTGTTGTAGCGCCATTTGAACTAGCAACATTTTTAAGTTGGCAAGGTGTAAATACACACCCGATGCATATTGGTGGTTCACATGAATTTGACTTCGGAAAAGTGAAGTTTACACAAGCATTCCACGGCTCTAGTTATATTGATGAAGAAAATAAGACGATTACATATACAGGTATGCCAGCAGGTATTTTATTTACAGCAGAAGAGAAAACTGTATACCACGCAGGAGATACTGCACTATTCTCTGATATGAAGTTAATTGGGGAATTAAATAAAGTTGATCTAGCATTTTTACCAATTGGTGATAATTTCACAATGGGGCCAGAAGATGCTGTACTAGCGGCAAAATGGATTAATGCGAAAACTGTTGTACCGATGCATTACAATACGTTCCCAGTTATTGAACAAGATCCATATCAATTTGTAGAAAAGCTACAAAATTGTACAGGGAAAGTATTAGAAGCTGGAGAAAGTATTACACTATAGAAAAGAAACCCTTCATTTGAAAAGAAAAGTGAAGGGTTTTTTACGTGTGTAGGACAGCTTTTAATGTTTGTATTTGTTTTGGTGATTCTTCTCTTTTGGTACGTGGTTGTTCAGGTGTTTCATTCAATTCCATTGCAACTTTTTTCCCATCTACGAAAGCTAAAAATACAGCACCTACAACCTCTAAAAGTTTTTTCATCATGTGTTCGCTCCTTTGTTTTATTTCTTGTCTTAATTGTATAGGCAATTAAGTGGGCGAACTATCGAATGAGATGACAATAGCATTACATTGTTGTAATAGAATGACTGGTGGAATGTAAGCGTCATTTTGTTATAAAAAAAATAGTACAGGTATGCAAAGAGAGAGTGTAACAGTTTTGAAAATATAGTATACTAAAAGTACAACACATGAAGAATTTAGGGAAAAGAAAGTATGGTGAAACCATTTGGCTACCAAGCATAACCAAATTTTAGAACATATTAATAGCCTGCCAGTAGGCCATAAAATTTCTGTAAGACAAATTGCGAAAGATTTGAGTGTAAGTGAAGGGACCGCTTACCGTGCAATTAAAGATGCAGAAAATAAAGGATATGTTAGTACAATTGAACGTGTCGGAACAATTCGAATTGAACAAAAGAAGAAAGAGAATATCGAAAAACTGACATATGCAGAAGTCGTTAACATTGTCGACGGTCAAGTACTTGGAGGCAGAGAAGGACTACATAAAACATTAAATAAATTCGTAATCGGAGCTATGAAATTAGAAGCGATGATGCGCTATACAGAAGCTGGGAATTTACTCATTATTGGTAACCGTACCAATGCACATGAATTAGCGCTAGAAACTGGAGCCGCTGTATTAATTACGGGCGGATTTGATACGGAAGATCATGTGAAGAAATTAGCAGACGAATTAAAGCTGCCGATCATTTCAAGTAGCTACGATACATTTACGGTCGCAACGTTAATTAATCGTGCAATTTATGACCAACTTATTAAGAAAGAAATTGTACTCGTTGAAGATATTTTAACGCCAATTGAAGAAACGTTATATTTAAAGCCGAGTGATACAGTACAGCAATGGCATGCATATAACGAAGAGACAATGCACGGAAGATATCCAATTGTCGATGAAAGTAACAAAGTACTAGGAATCGTAACTTCAAAAGATATGATCGGAGTAGCGAAAGAAACACCAATTGATAAAGTAATGACAAAACACCCAATTACAGTGAACGGTAAAATGTCTGTCGCAGCTGCGGCACGTATGATGGTGTGGGAAGGAATTGAATTACTTCCTGTCGTTGAGGAAGGAAACAAACTGCAAGGTATTATTAGCCGTCAAGATGTACTTCAGGCACTGCAAATGATTCAACGTCAGCCACAAGTTGGAGAAACCATTGATGATATTGTAACGAATCAATTTATGACACCAAAAGAAGCGAAGAATGAGCATCTATATCAATTTTCGGTGACGCCGCAAATGACGAACTCAATCGGGACGTTATCGTACGGTGTATTTGCAACAATTGTGACAGAAGCGACAAATCGCGTCATTCGTGCGCAAAAGAAAAGTGATTTAATTGTTGAAAACTTAACGATTTATTTCGTAAAGCCGGTTCAAATTGATAATGTTGTATCTGTTCATCCGAAAGTATTAGAAATTGGACGTAAATTTGGTAAGGTCGATGTAGAGGTGCATCATGAAGGTAATGTTGTTGGAAAAGCATTACTTATGGTTCAGTTAATCGATAAATAAAAAGATGGAACAAATCGTTTTGATTTGTTCCATCTTTTTTTGTTGTTTTAAATTTGAAAGGCATGATTTTAGATGGGAGTTTTAGTGAAATATGTATGGGATGGAGTGGAAAAGTAATGTGAGAAAAGACGGAATAATAATTCAATTCAGTTGTATATTGTGTTATGATTATATTGTAAGAAAATGGAATCGCGAGAGGTGGTATGCATTATGTCGTCAGCCGTACTCTTTTTTGGTAGTATCGCACTATTTTACTTTCTTGTAATGATACCGATTCAATATTTATATTTACAAGGTTTACATGAAAAAAAGGAAAAGACAGGATTATCTCAGCGAGAGCTATATGAAAAAATGTCTTTTGGAGAAGAACAATTACATTTTCACGTACAAGGGAACCCATTTAATATACCATCTGCGTTTGTTGCGTATATGATTTTGAAAGTTAAGGGACGTAAAAAAGCATCACAATATTGATGCTTTTTTACGTTGCTTCATAGACTTCAGCTTCTTTAACTGCTAATGGCAAGAAATGTTTGTATTGGCGAAACCCGTTAAATACACTTGCACTACCAAATAGAACGAATAAAACACCAACGATAATACGAGCGGTTGAAAGTTCTAAAAAGAATTGGTTTATCCCGAAAAATAAAACGAATGAACCGAGTGCCATTGCGGATTTTCCTGAGAGCCAACCTTTCTCCATTGGGCGGTTTGTACGAAAGTATTTTGTTTTGTAAAAGAGGTACAACATAAATGAGACGATAATACAGAAGACTAATACTGGCATAATGAACACTCCCATCGCTTTGTGAAAAATAATAGAAAAGAAAAAGAAATATCTAAACTTTCTAACTTTTATTATAAAGCAATTGTTCGCATGTATGAAATACTTTCCGTTATAATGGAGGATAAAGTGAAGAAGTTGATTAAAAAGGAGATTATACATATGCATGAGCAAATTTTAGGAGCAATTAAAGAGTTTGATACAATTATTATTCATCGCCACGTGCGTCCGGATCCAGATGCGTTAGGTTCACAGGGTGGTCTTGGTACAATTCTACAAGAATCGTTTCCAGAGAAAAATATTTATACGGTTGGGTATAATGAGCCGTCACTAGCATACTTACGAGTAATGGATGATATTGAAGATAGTGTATACGAAAATGCGCTTGTTATTGTTTGTGATACTGCGAATCAAGAACGTGTTGACGATCAACGCTATACAAAAGGGAAGATGTTAATTAAAATTGATCATCATCCAAATGAAGATCCGTATGGAGATATTACGTGGGTAGATACGACAGCGAGTTCTACAAGTGAAATGATTTATGAGTTTTATAACTATGGAAAAGATAAAGGATTAAAAATAACAAAAGAAGCAGCCCGCCTTATTTTAGCAGGAATTGTTGGAGATACAGGTCGTTTCTTATTCCCGAATACGACAGCAAAAACACTTCGTTACGTAAGTGAGCTTGTTGACATGGGTGTGAAATTCACAGATTTATACAATGAGATGTATAAGACAAAAGAAAAAATTGCTCGTTTAAACGGTTATATTTTACAAAACTTTACGATGGTAGAAGAAGGAGCAGCTTACATTAAATTAACGAAAGAAGTATTAGAAGAGTTTGATGTACTTCCTTCTGAAGCATCTGGTGTTGTTGGAGCGCTTGGCAATATTGATGGATTAAAGGCGTGGGTTCTATTTTTAGAGGAAGACGACGTAATTCGTGTTCGTCTTCGTTCAAAAGGACCAGTTATAAACAAATTAGCAATGCAATATAACGGCGGGGGGCATCCGATGGCTTCTGGTGCGAAGGCATCTTCTTGGGAAGAAGCGGATCGTCTTTTTGCTGATTTACGTGAGATTTGTAAATAAGAGACTATATGTTAGAACGAAAAGAAGGAGCGGCGCTAAAGCCCTCCTTCTTTATTTTTCTTTCTCTATAGTAATGCTAATTTCAAGCACTGTATCAAAAGATATTGTATCGACTTTAAAACGGTATAGCCGATCGTAATGTTTGTACGTTTTATTTTCGATTACCTTTTTAAGTAGGTCTTTATTTTTTGCGATACTTTGAATGTTTTTCGTTAAAAGATGTTGGAGGTCATTATGGATAGATGTAGTCATATTTTCGAGTGTGAGATTGTCTAAATCGTATTTTTCTCGATTGATAAGTTTTATTTTAATCTCTTGAATGGTTAAGAGCCGTTTATTTTCAGTGTTCAATTTTTCTTGATCTTCGAGAAGGACGTGGAGCTTTGCTTCTTGTTTTTCTATAATTTCTCTTTGTTCTGCTATTTTACTAGCTTGTTCTTCTTGAAAAACACCGTATATGTACAAAAAAATAAACCAGCTCAACACGCCTCCAACAGCAGCCCCAGCTAATACTAAGTACCATCTTTTTGCTGTATTGGCACTTGGTACTCTCATACATGTTCCTGCGTTAGCCATTTAATAATAATGAGACCTGTTTGCATACCACCAGTTGCGAAAAAAATAAGGAGAATTTGCTTTACGATATCTTTCATATCTCCGCCAAAGAAACTTCTTTCAAAGCTATAAAAGGTATCGAATGTTCCGCCGATTGCTGCAACGAGTGCCCAAATTCTTAAATTTTGGGCGAATTGATTAATGTAAGTTAGAGCTGGTTTTCCGATAAGAAACGCACCAAATCCACCAATTAATGAACCGCCAAGTATAACCCCAAAGGCAATAAAATAACTAATAATAAGCAGAGAGAAAAAAGTATGTTCTCTTACATCCATCGTCATTCCCCTTTCTTCTTCATATATATGGACAAAGTATAAGAAGTATGTTTTGATTTCCGCTTTCCTCATCACCTATAATAAAAGTAGTCAAATAGGTAAAGAGAGGGTACAACAGTGAAGTTTGTGCATTTACAATGTCAAACCGTTTTTAGTTTATTAAAAAGTGCTTGTAAAATTGATGAGCTTGTAGTCAGGGCGAAAGAACTCGGTTTTTCATCGCTGGCTATTACGGATGAAAATGTTATGTATGGCGTTATTCCGTTTTATAAAGCATGTAAGAAACATGGTATACAGCCCGTTATTGGATTAACCGCTTCTATTTTTAGTGAAGAAGAAGAAAGGTCTTATCCGCTTGTATTACTTGCTGAGAATGAAATAGGCTACCAAAATTTATTAAAGATTTCTAGCAGTATTATGACAAAGTCCAAAGAAGGTATTCCTAAGAAGTGGCTTGCGCATTATGCGAAAGGATTAATTGCAATTTCACCAGGTAAAGATGGCGAAATTGAGCAATTATTACTAGAAGACAATGAGAGTCAGGCTGAAGAAGTAGCTCGCACGTATCAAAATATGTTTGGCCATTTTTATATGAGTTTGCAGCATCATGCGATTCAAGATGAGTTGCTTTTACAAGAGAAACTACCTGAATTTATTAGTAGGGTTAATATTCCAGTCGTTGCAACAAACGATGTGCGCTATATCAATCAAAGTGACGCGCTTGTTCACGAATGTTTACTATCTGTTGAAAGTGGAACGAAAATGACTGATCCAGATAGGCCGAGGCTGAAAACAGATCAGTATTATTTAAAGTCATCGGATGAAATGGAAGCACTATTTTCCCATGCGCCGGAAGCAATCCAAAATACAATAAAAATTGCAGAGCGTTGCCAAGTAGAAATACCGTTCCATGTAAATCAACTTCCGAAGTTTCCTGTTCCGTCTAATGAAACGAGTGATATATACTTGCGTCGTGTTTGTGAAGAAGGTTTGCGGAAACGATATGGTGAACCGAAAGAAGTGCATATAAAGCGTTTGGATCATGAATTAAATGTTATTTCTCGTATGGGATTTAGTGATTATTTCCTCATCGTATGGGATTTTATGAAGTATGCACATGAAAATCATATTCTAACAGGACCAGGTCGTGGATCGGCAGCTGGTTCACTCGTTTCATACGTATTAGAAATTACAGATATTGATCCAATTGAATACGATCTATTATTTGAAAGGTTTTTAAATCCTGAACGTGTGACGCTTCCCGATATTGATATTGATTTTCCAGACGTAAGACGTGATGAGATGATTCGCTATGTGAAAGATAAATACGGTCAGCTCCGTGTTGCGCAAATTGTAACGTTTGGTACGCTTGCAGCAAAAGCGGCAATTAGAGACATTGCCCGCGTAATGGGGCTTCCGCCGCGAGATATTGATATATTTTCAAAACTTATTCCATCAAAGCTTGGTATAACGTTAAAAGATGCATATGAAGAATCACAATCACTTCGTGAGTTTATACAAGGGAATCTTCTGCATGAGCGTGTATTTGAAATCGCAAAACGTGTAGAAGGTTTACCACGTCATACGTCTATTCATGCGGCTGGTGTTATTATGAGTCAAGAACCGCTAACAGGAAGTGTAGCAATTCAAGAAGGACATAACGATGTTTATGTTACGCAATATCCAGCCGATGCGCTAGAAGAACTTGGTTTACTTAAGATGGACTTTTTAGGATTACGTAATTTAACGTTACTTGAAAATATTATAAAATTTATCGCGAACAAAACAGGGAAAGAAATCGATATAAGAAACTTACCTCTTCAAGATGAAAAGACGTTCCAATTATTAGGGAGAGGGGATACAACAGGTGTATTCCAGCTTGAGTCGGGTGGTATGCGAAATGTACTTCGCGGGTTAAAACCGAATGAGTTTGAAGATATCGTAGCTGTTAACTCGTTATATAGACCAGGACCGATGGAACAGATACCGACTTTTATTGAATCGAAACATGGAAAAAGAAAAATTGAATATTTACATCCGGATTTAAAGCCAATTTTAGAAAGAACATACGGCGTCATTGTATACCAAGAACAAATTATGCAAATTGCATCGAAGTTAGCTGGTTTTTCGCTCGGAGAAGCAGATTTACTGCGCCGTGCGGTGAGTAAAAAAAATCGTGATATTTTAGATCAGGAACGTAAGCATTTCGTCCAAGGATGTTTGCGAAATGGTTATGATGAGACATCCGCAGAGAAAATTTATGATTTAATTGTAAGATTTGCGAATTACGGTTTTAACCGAAGTCACGCTGTAGCTTACAGTATGATCGGATATCAGCTTGCCTATTTGAAAGCGAATTATACGCTGGAATTTATGACGGCATTATTATCAAGCGCAATTGGAAATGAAGATAAGATTGTACAGTATATACGAGAAACGAAGCGGAAAGGTTTTCACGTTTTGCCACCGTCTCTTCAGAGGAGTGGCTACAACTTCCAAATAGAAGGGAATGCGATACGTTACAGTTTACTTTCGATCCGAAATATTGGAATGGCTACAGTGACGGCATTATTAGAAGAACGAGAGGAAAAAATGTTCGAAGATTTATTTGAATTTTGTCTTCGTATGCCGTCAAAGTTCGTAACGGAGCGTAATTTAGAAGCTTTCGTCTGGTCGGGATGTTTTGACGATTTTGGTGTTTCGAGAACGAATTTATGGAAAAGTATTAAAGGGGCGTTAGAGTACGCGAATCTCGCACGTGATTTAGGAGATGCTGTTCCAAAATCAAAATATGTACAAGGAGAAGAGTTATCTTTTATTGAACAACTAAATAAAGAGAAGGAAGCGCTTGGCTTTTATTTATCAAGTTATCCGACAGCGCAATATGTGAAGTTAGCAAAAGAATTAGAAATTCCATCTCTCGCTCAGGCGATGCGACACAAGAAAAAAGTACAAAGAGCTATTGTGTATATAACAAGTGTGAGAGTGATTCGTACGAAAAAGTTTCAAAAGATGGCATTTATTACATTCTGTGATCAAAATGATGAAATGGAAGCGGTCCTCTTCCCGGAAACGTATATACATTTCTCGGATAAGTTGCAAGAAGGAGCAATTGTTTTAGTTGACGGTACGATTGAGCTAAGAAATCATAAGCTGCAATGGATTGTAAATGGACTATATCCGCTAGAGGAAATGGATGTTTATGAAGAAAAGAAAGACGCATCTGTTTACGTGAAATTGCCGTCTCAGTATGAGAAAAAGCTTTTAAATCAGGTTACGAAAATATTGTTCGACTATTCAGGTTTTGCGAAAGTACTAATTTATTATGAAAAGGAACATAAAATGGTACAATTATCTCAGAGTTTATCGATTCATCCAAGTGAAGAATGTTTAGGAGCACTTCGTGAAATTGTCGGGGAAGAAAATGTAGTTGTGAAAATATAATGGACAATTTCCCTACACTTCGATTATTATAGTAGTAGTGTTCGTGGTCAGACCACTTGGAGAAATTGATATCAGCAAGAATAATTTGAGGAGAGTGGATAGTTTGTCAACACTTCGTGAAGAAGCACTTCACATGCATAAAGTGCATCAAGGAAAATTAGAAACTGTATCAAAAGTAAAAGTAGAAAATGCAAAAGATTTAAGTCTTGCATATTCTCCAGGGGTTGCAGAACCTTGTAAAGAAATTTATGACGATAAAAGTAAGGTATATGAATATACGATGAAGGGAAATATGGTAGCAGTTGTGACAGATGGAACAGCTGTACTTGGTCTTGGTAACATTGGACCTGAAGCATCTCTTCCAGTAATGGAAGGTAAAGCTGTATTATTCAAGAGCTTTGCTGGTGTAGATGCATTCCCAATTGCCTTAAATACAAACGATGTAGATAAAATTGTTGAAACTGTAAAATTAATGGAGCCAACTTTTGGCGGCGTTAACTTAGAAGATATCGCAGCACCAAACTGCTTCATTATTGAAGAGCGTTTGAAAAAAGAAACAAATATTCCTATCTTCCATGATGATCAACACGGAACAGCTATTGTAACAGTAGCAGGTCTTGTAAACGCACTGAAATTAGTTGGAAAGAAAATGTCTGACATTAAAGTTGTCGCAAATGGCGCAGGTGCAGCAGGTATTGCAATTATTAAACTTTTATATCGCTATGGTGTACGCGACATTATTATGTGTGACCGTAAAGGCGCAATCTATGATGGTCGTCCTACAGGTATGAATCCGGTGAAGGATGAAGTTGCAAAATATACAAATAAGAATCGTATAGAAGGTTCTTTAGCTGATGTTGTACAAGGTGCGGACGTATTCATTGGTGTATCTGCAGAAGGTGCATTAACAGAAGAGATGGTTCGTACAATGAATGACGATGCGATTATTTTTGCAATGGCGAATCCAGTTCCAGAAATTATGCCAGAATTGGCAAAAGCAGCGGGCGCAGCTGTTGTTGGAACAGGTCGTTCTGACTTCCCGAACCAAGTAAATAATGTACTGGCGTTCCCTGGTATTTTCCGCGGTGCACTTGACGTACATGCGACACAAATTAACGAAGAAATGAAGATGGCAGCTGTACAGGCTATTGCTGAGCTTGTAGCAGAAGATGAGTTAAATGCAGACTATATCATTCCGGCACCATTTGACGCGCGTGTAGCGCCTCAAGTAGCGGCTTACGTTGCAAAAGCAGCAATGGAGACAGGAGTAGCTCGCCGTCAAGTAGATCCAAATGAGATCGCTGAAAAAACAAAACAATTAGCGCTGATTGGTAAAGAATAAGCGAGGAATTTCCATTGACATCATCAAATACAAAAGTATATCTCGAAATTGTAAAAAAAATCCGTTCCATTATGGAAGAGGATGGTTTGGTGGCGGGGGATCGTTTGCCGTCTGAGCGTGAGTTAAGTTCACGCTTAAACGTAGGACGTTCCTCTGTAAGAGAAGCATTGCGTGCTTTAGAACTGGTAGGATTGATTGAAACGAGACGTGGTGAAGGGACGTTTATTCGAAACTTTTATGATAACGGTCTTGTACAATTAATTGCCCCGTTCTTATTGCAAGATGAGAAAACAATTCGTGATTTATTACAAACGAAACGATTACTTGAGAAAGATATGATTCGAATTGTATGTAATTTACCGAAAGAAACGTTTTCTAAAGTACTAAGTAGATTACACCAAGTACTTGAAGGAAATGAAAGCTCAGTCCCAACGCTTCATCAAACGTTCTTTAAAACACTTATTGAACAAGTCGATAATTATTTACTATATCGCATTTGGATGATCGTAAATGATTACGTAGCAACTCTTTCTTGTAAAGTTTCAAGAGATTCTATCGATATGTATAGAAAGCTTTATGCTACTTTGGAAGAAAAACAAGAAAATGATGCACTAAAAATTTACGATGAATTAGTAGAGAATATACAGTTTCACTCGTAATGTATAAAATTTGTCGAAATGACCATGACACGTTATGACAAACATTCTACCGCTTAGCGGTTAAAGTTAAACGTAAAGAGTGAGGTTATTAGACAGATTGAGAAGATAAGGCTAACATCAAACTTTGGTGTTAGCCCCATTTTCTTCTTACGCTAACCTTAGCTCTCAACGAAGGGGGTCAAATTGTGCTAAGAGATTTATTCGTGAAAAAGAAAAAGTACGCTGCAATACCTTCAGAACAAGTACGAAAAGATGTACCAGATGGCGTTATGACAAAATGTCCGGAATGTAAAAAAATCATGTATACGAAAGAACTTCTAAAAAATTTAAAAGTATGTGTGAATTGTGGATATCATCATCCTATGAATGCATGGGAACGTCTTGATAGTATATTGGACGAAGGGTCATTCCGTGAGTATGACAAAGAAATGGTTTCATTAAATCCACTCGAGTTTCCAGGTTATGAAGAGAAACTAGAGAGCGATCGTAAGAAGACTGAATTGAACGAAGCGGTTGTAACTGGTGAAGGAACAATTGATGACATGCTTGTTGTTGTTGCAGTAATGGATTCTCGTTTTCGAATGGGGAGCATGGGCTCTGTAGTAGGAGAAAAAATCGCCCGTGCGGTTGAAAAGGCGTACGACTTACAAGTTCCATTTATTATCTTTACTGCTTCGGGTGGTGCCCGTATGCAAGAAGGTATATTAAGTTTAATGCAAATGGCAAAAACAAGCGTAGCTTTGAAAAAGCATAGTAATGCAGGAGGATTATTTATTTCTGTTATGACTCACCCAACGACGGGCGGGGTTTCAGCGAGTTTCGCTTCACTTGGTGATTATAATCTTGCAGAACCAGGTGCACTTATCGGATTTGCTGGTAGACGTGTAATTGAACAAACGGTGCGTGAGAAACTACCAGAAGATTTCCAAACGGCAGAATTCTTACTAGATCATGGTCAATTAGATGCGGTGGTGCATCGTGATGATATGAGAGAATCACTTCGCAAGATTTTAGAAGTTCATCAAGGAGGGGAAATGGCTGTATGGCAGAGCTAGAATTTGAAAAACCAGTTGTTGAGCTAAGAAATAAGATTCGTGAACTGAAAGACTATACGAAAAACAGCCAGATGGACTTCAGTGAGGAGATTCGTATTTTGGAAGAAAAGCTAGAAAATTTAGAGGAAGATATATACGGCAATCTGAAAGTATGGGACCGTGTTCAAATTGCTCGTCATGCTGAACGACCGACAACGCTCGATTATATTGAGCACTTATTTACTGATTTTTTCGAATGTCATGGAGATCGTCTATTTGGCGATGATGCAGCGATTGTCGGCGGCATTGCGAAATATAAAGGGATGCCTGTAACTGTAATTGGGCATCAGCGCGGAAAAGATACGAAAGAAAATATTCGCCGTAACTTTGGAATGCCTCATCCAGAAGGATATCGAAAAGCATTACGTTTAATGAAGCAGGCGGAAAAGTTCAATCGTCCTATTATTTGTTTTATTGATACGAAAGGAGCTTATCCTGGTAAAGCTGCTGAAGAACGTGGTCAAAGTGAAGCTATCGCCCGCAATTTATTTGAAATGGCAGGTTTAACGGTACCTGTTATTTGTATCGTTATCGGCGAAGGTGGTAGTGGTGGTGCGCTAGGCCTTGGAGTTGGAGATTACATTCATATGCTAGAAAATTCCACTTATTCTGTTATTACACCAGAGGGTGCAGCGGCAATTCTTTGGAAAGATTCAGGAAAAGCAAAGGAAGCTGCAGAGGCAATGAAAATTACAGCAGCAGATTTGAAAGAATTAGGTGTAATTGACGAAATTATTCCAGAAGCAAGAGGCGGAGCTCACCGTAATATTTTGAAACAGTCAGAAAATATAGACTTAATGATTCGAAAAACTTTTGAACAATTAAACGGAATTTCGAAAGATGAATTAATCGAAAAACGTTATGAAAAATATATGAAAATTGGGCAAGTTTCGTTTTCAAACGCTTCCATTTGGATAAAATAAGAAAAGCGTGCGTTCCACTTCGCGAATGCACGTTTTTATTATGAAAAGACACATCTTCTCCATTGTATTTTTATATTTTTTCGTGTTATTTTATTATAAGGCAAATAATCTTTATGAGGTGAGTACAAATGAAACGTATTGGTGTATTAACAAGTGGTGGAGATTCACCTGGTATGAATGCTGCCATTCGTGCAGTTGTTCGTAAAGCGATTTTCCATGATATTGAAGTATATGGTATTTACCATGGATACGCTGGATTAATTTCTGGTCACATTGAAAAATTAGAACTTGGTTCTGTTGGCGATATTATCCACCGCGGTGGTACAAAATTATATACAGCAAGATGTCCTGAGTTTAAAGATCCAGAAGTACGACTAAAAGGTATCGAGCAATTAAAGAAACACGGTATCGAAGGACTTGTTGTTATTGGTGGAGATGGTTCTTACCAAGGCGCTAAAAAATTAACTGAACAAGGATTCCCATGTGTTGGTGTACCAGGTACAATCGACAATGATATCCCTGGAACAGACTTCACAATTGGTTTCGATACAGCTTTAAACACTGTTATTGATGCAATTGATAAAATTCGTGACACAGCTACATCTCATGAACGTACATATGTTATCGAAGTAATGGGACGTCACGCTGGTGATATCGCATTATGGGCTGGTTTAGCTGATGGTGCGGAAACAATCTTAATTCCAGAAGAAGAGTATGACATGGATGATGTTATCGCTCGTCTGAAGCGTGGTAGTGAACGTGGTAAAAAACACAGTATTATCGTTGTAGCTGAAGGTGTTGGAAGTGCAATTGACATCGGTAAGCACATTGAAGAAGCGACAAACTTTGATACTCGTGTAACTGTATTAGGTCACGTACAACGTGGTGGATCACCAAGTGCACAAGACCGTGTATTAGCAAGTCGTCTTGGCGCAAGAGCAGTTGAATTGTTAATTGCTGGTAAAGGCGGACGTTGTGTAGGTATTCAAGATAACAAACTTGTTGATCATGACATTATCGAAGCGTTAGCTCAAAAGCATACAATCGATAAAGATATGTATCAATTATCTAAAGAATTATCCATCTAATCGGCGTAATGTCAGATATTTGGGAACGGTTTCATAATTTTCGGAGGTGCAATATGCGTAAAACTAAAATTGTATGTACTATAGGTCCTGCTAGTGAAAGTATTGAAAAATTAGAGCAATTAATAGAAGCAGGTATGAACGTTGCTCGTTTAAACTTCTCTCATGGTAGCCATGAAGAGCACGGAGCTCGTATTAAAAACATTCGTGAAGCTTCAAAGAAAACTGGTAAAACAGTTGGTATCTTACTTGATACAAAAGGTCCAGAAATCCGTACTCACGACTTCGTAGACGGACAAGCTGAGCTTGTAACAGGTGCAGAAGTAGTTCTTTCTACTGAGCAAGTATTAGGTACTGCAGAGAAGTTCTCTGTATCTTATGCTGGTCTTTATGACGATGTAGACCCAGGTTCTCGTATTCTAATCGATGACGGTCTTATCGAACTAGAAGTAATCGAAAAAGCTGATGGAAACATCCGTACAAAAGTTCTTAACAGCGGAACTGTAAAAAATAAAAAAGGTGTTAACGTACCAAACGTAAGCATTAAGCTTCCTGGTATCACTGAAAAAGACGTAAAAGATATCATCTTCGGTATCGAGCAAAAAGTTGATTTCATTGCAGCTTCATTCGTACGTAAAGCGTCTGACGTATTAGAAATCCGTGAATTATTAGAAGAGCATAACGCTCAATATATCCAAATCGTACCAAAAATCGAAAACCAAGAAGGTATCGACAACATCGATTCAATCTTAGAAGTTTCTGACGGTTTAATGGTAGCTCGTGGTGACATGGGTGTAGAAATTCCACCAGAAGAAGTACCGTTAGTACAAAAACGTCTAATTAAAAAATGTAACGTGTTAGGTAAACCAGTTATTACTGCAACACAAATGTTAGATTCTATGCAACGTAACCCACGTCCAACTCGTGCGGAAGCAAGTGACGTAGCTAATGCAATCTTCGATGGTACAGATGCAATCATGCTTTCAGGTGAAACAGCTGCTGGACAATACCCAGTAGAAGCAGTAACAATGATGGCTAACATTGCGGTACGTGTTGAAAAATCATTACAATATGAAGATATGTTCAAAAAACGTATTAAAGAGTTCACTCCAACAATTACAGATGCAATTAGTCAATCTGTTGCACATACAGCACTTGCTCTTGATGTAGCTGCAATCGTAGCTCCAACAGAAAGTGGATATACTGCGAAAATGATCTCTAAATACCGTCCAAAATCTCCAATCGTAGCTGTAACATCTGACGAGCAAGTAGGACGTCGTCTTGCGCTTGTTTGGGGTGTACAAGCATTTATGGCTGAGAAGCGCGCAGCTTCAACTGACGAAATGTTAGATACAGCAATTCAAACAGGTATGGATGCAGGCCTAATCGGACTTGGAGATACTGTAGTGATTACTGCTGGTGTTCCAGTTGCTGAAACTGGTACAACAAACTTAATGAAAATCCACGTTGTTGGTGAAGAAATTGCTAAAGGACAAGGAATCGGTCGTAAAGCTGCAAAAGGTAAAGTAGTTGTAGCAAAAACAGCTGCTGAAGCTGTAGCGAACGTAAACGAAGGTGATATCCTTGTTACAACAAGCACTGATAAAGATATGATTCCTGCAATCGAAAAAGCTGCAGCTTTAGTTGTAGAAGAAGGTGGCTTAACAAGCCATGCAGCTGTTGTAGGTGTATCAATCGGTATTCCTGTTATCGTTGGTGTAAACGGCGTAACAGCAACTTTAAAAAATGGCCAAGAAGTAACAGTTGATGCAGCACGCGGAATTGTTTATAATGGACATGCGGAAGTGCTATAAGTAATACGGAGAGAAGGATCGGAGTCCTTCTCTTTTTTTTTACACAAAAACGAGATAAAATTAGCTTAAAGCGCCTAGAATTGCTTTTAAAAGCTGTTTGTTATGGGTTTTAATATGAAAGGGTATCTATATTTCATATGATGTATATAGGCATTGTGAGGGCGTTAAAAGTGAGATGTGAGAGAGGTGTAGAACTATGAAGTGGTTACTATTCTTGTTTATTTTAATACCGGCGATTGAGATTACGGTCTTAATTGGATCAAGTCATGTAATAGGTTTATGGTCTACGTTCGCTATGATTGTATTTACAGGTGTTGTAGGTGTGTATTTGGCGAAAAGACAAGGGTTTAAAGTGCTTGGAGAGATTCAATCTAAGTTGAATAGAGGGGAAATGCCAGGTGAGGCGGTACTAGATGGTATTTTTGTATTTGTAGGAGGTATTCTCTTAGTGCTTCCTGGGTATGTGACAGATATGCTAGGGTTTATCTGCGTGATCCCTATTACGAGAGCTTTATTGAAGCCGCTTGTTATGAAGTGGATGGAATGGAAATTTAGAAAGAATTCTACTATTATTATTCAGAAATAGCACTTAGATTGTAGAAATCTAAGTGCTATTTTTTTGTCTTGTAAAAGGAGAGGAACTTGCTGATTGAAGCTTTGTTTTACCGCGCTATTTGTGGGGTGGAATTTCTATCTCAAAGCTGGGCTGCTCGTAAGTGTCTGATGTGGGGCGAATGATGAGTGGGGATGAACAAAACGTTCGCTTATTATATTTGCTATATAATTTTCGTTTGAACTCTTGTGTGTACTTCGATTAAACTTGTGATTTTTTAGTGCTATTAATTTAGATGAATAAGATGGAGGGAAACACTGCTAAATTAAAGTTTTGTTTTCTTATATAGAGGAACGATTGGTGTAAAAAATTCATATAAAAAGGCGGAGATTGTTAGTTGAAGTCTTATTTTATGCTATTTTGTATATTTATTCATTTACATAAAAAGTAATAAATGTAAATGATAATTATAAAATAAATAGAATAAATATGTAAAAACACCACGGAATATGCGTTTTTCATGCAAAAAAACAAGAGAATTATCTTTTTTGAGTGCAATTCTCTTGTTTTATGTAATAAGTATGAAAAATAAGTACAAGGAATAATCAGTGGGAATTTCCCACTGATTACATGTAAGTTTTTTGTTGTGTATGAATTAGAAACTATTATTTTGAAGGTGAACCTTTAATATATTTCCACAAGTCATGGAAGACATTAGCTTTGTGTAATGTATTAAGTAGTACTAAGGTGACTGGGCCGATGATTAATCCTAAAAAGCCAAAAAGTTTAAAGCCGACAAATAGAGCGACGAGTGTTGCTAATGGATCGAGACCGATGTTAGATGAAAGTACTTTCGGCTCCATAATTTGTCTTTGGACAATCACGACGATGTATAAAATGAGAAGACCAATGGCGAATGCGGTATCGCCAGTGAAAAATACGTATATAACCCATGGAACAAAGACTGCGCCTGTTCCTAAATATGGTAGTAAATCTACAACCCCTGTAATAATCGCGATAGTAATGGCGTATGGTACGCGTAATATTAAAAGCCCGATTAGTACAATGACAGTTGTCATAGATACGAGTGTAAGTTGTGCTTTCACAAAACCAAACAAAGCTTTTCTTAAGTCGACAAAAATAGTTTTTCCATAGCCATGTACACGATTCGGTAGCAATTTTCTTGCTTTCTGAGCAAGACGGTGCCAATCGTAACTAATGAAGAAAGTGGCTAATAAAATGAATACAAGGACAGTTAAAGTTGTTGGCAGTGCACTAATGAAATTCGTTAACCCGCTTATAATGGCGGTTAAAAGTTCTTTCATTTGTGTTGTCGCTTCTGTTCCTAAGTTTTGAATGTTTTGTGTAATTGTATAGCGCTGTGGTTCTCCAAGATGATTAAATTTAGAGATTAAATCATCGTAGAGAGGCATAATATGATTAAGTGCAAATTGCTGAGCGAATGTAACGATATCTGGAAACTTTACTGTAACAAGTTGTAGTAAGTATGTTGTGGCAGATATTGCTTCAGTCACAAGATATGTAACAAGTCCAACGATAGCTCCAAATACGAGAATTAAGCTAACGAGTACTGCTAGTGCGCGAGGAAATTGTAGTTTTTGATTAAGGAAATTGACGACAGGATTAATCAAATAAGCAAATGCAAAAGCGATAATAAAAGGATAGATAAGCCCTGACATGTATAGTAATACATAGAACCCAGCTACCGTTGCTACAATGACAAATATGAGTCGCAATATCATATATAGTAAGTTTCGGTTCAAAGATGTATACCTCCCATTCCAATTTGGATTATCCTAATTCGTTCAACTTATAACGAGTGTGCCCCACTGATTAAAGTTTCACTTTATGTTATAGTGGAATGATGGATTTTTCCTGCTTTTTCAGTATGTGAGTGACTGTGAAAGCTTGGTGTTGATGCTTCTACTATATGGTAAAAACTTCATTTTCTCTTCTTTTTATTTTACCTGTTTCTAATTAGAAAAGAAAGAAGAGACGTCTGTTTTTTAAAATGTATACACGCTTAAATTTTTATGGTGAAAGTCTCAATTTATCATTTTAAAATACATAAAAAATGAAGTGATTCATGTTGAATAGGCATCGATATATCATGTATAACGATAGGTTTAAAGGTATTTTTGTTTGGAAATGAGTTCATTATTTTCAGAAAGGAAGTGCAAACATGATTAGTCAGTCAACGTTATTTTTATTCATACTACTTATTATAGGACTTATTGCGAAAAACCAATCGCTTACTGTGGCTATTGGTGTGTTATTTTTATTGAAGTTTACGTTTTTAGGAGATAAGGTCTTTCCTTACTTACAAACGAAAGGAATTAACCTAGGTGTAACGGTCATTACAATAGCGGTGCTCGTACCGATTGCGACGGGGGAAATAGGTTTTAAACAACTTGGAGAAGCGGCAAAATCTTATTATGCGTGGATTGCTTTAGCTTCAGGTGTAGCGGTCGCTTTGTTAGCGAAAGGCGGCGTACAATTGTTGACAACGGATCCCCACATTACAACTGCGCTTGTTTTTGGGACAATTATAGCGGTTGCGCTATTTAATGGGGTTGCTGTTGGTCCGTTAATTGGGGCTGGAATTGCCTATGCGGTTATGAGTATTATACAAATGTTTAAATAAGGAATTTTATAGTAATATAAAATTTTTGAATTCTTTCTGTTCACAAAAGTCAGATAATTGTTTATAATAGGATTAGAAACTTTGAAAAGTTACATAACAGCAGAGACTTTACACCAGATAAAATAAAAACAACATAAAACAATTTTATAATGATATTGTTTTATGTTGTTTTTATCATAAAACTCTTCGGAATTAATTTTCCTCACTAACTTGTTGTTTTGAGCGTGAGGATTCGGGGAGACATTCACGCTCATGCTTTCCATGTAAACGATGGACAATAAGAGGGGAACATCGCAACAAATTTGCATGATCGTGCATTTTGCTTGCCTAAAGAGTGAACGGGCGTTCATAATTCAAAAGGGGAGCAAATAGATATAAGGAGCAAGGTTGGGAGAATTTTCAGGAAAAGGAGAGAATGTCATGACTGTTATTCGAGGTTTAGAAGGGGTAGTAGCAACAACATCATCTGTGAGCTCTATTATTGATGATACATTAACTTATGTTGGGTATAATATTGATGATTTAGCTGAGAATGCTACGTTTGAAGAAGTAGTGTACTTATTATGGCACCGCAAGCTTCCTAATGAAAAAGAACTAGCAGAATTTAATGAAATTGTATCAGAATACTATAAAGTTCCAGGTGAGATTTTAACATATTTGAAACAAGTAGATTTAAAAATTGCACATCCGATGTCTGTTTTACGAACTGCAATTTCCATGCTATCATTATACGATGAGAGCGCTGAAATTATGGACGAAAAGTCCAATTATTTGAAAGCGGTTAAATTACAGGCGCAAGTAGGAACTTTAGTTGCTGCTTACGCGAGAATCCGTAAAGGTTTAGATATTGTTGAGCCAAGAAAGGATTTATCATTAGCTGCAAACTTCTTGTACATGTTAAATGATCGCGAGCCAAATGAAGTTGAAATTGAAGCTTTTGATAAGGCGCTTGTACTTCATGCAGATCATGAGTTAAACGCTTCTACATTTACTGCACGTGTTTGCGTAGCTACACTTTCAGATGTATATTCTGGTATTACAGCAGCAATCGGTGCATTAAAAGGTCCTCTTCACGGTGGGGCAAATGAAAATGTAATGAAGATGTTAACTGAGATTGGTGAAGAAGAAAATGTAGAGTCATATATTCATAATGCTCTTCAAAATAAAGTGAAAATCATGGGCTTTGGCCACCGTGTGTATGAGCAGGGTGATCCACGTGCAAAACACTTACGTGAAATGTCTAAGAGATTATGCGTGCTTTTAGGAGAAGAGAAATGGTATAATATGTCTATCAAAATTGAAGACATTGTAACAAAAGAAAAAGGTCTTCCACCAAATGTTGATTTCTATTCAGCTTCTGTATACCATTGTTTAGGAATTGACCATGACTTATTTACACCTATTTTTGCAATTAGCCGTATGTCAGGCTGGTTAGCTCATATTCTAGAACAATATGAAAACAACCGTTTAATTCGTCCGCGTGCTGATTATAATGGACCAACGCATCAAGTGTATGTTCCAATTGCACAACGATAAGCGAATAACACTATTTTGATAGTGAAAATACGCTTTCAAAAGTCTGATTTTTTCGGAAAGATGTAATGATTAGAATATTTTAATTTGACTAACGGTTTGAACTGAGGGGTTATTCCCTCAGTTTCATACATATGAAATTTCAAACATGGGGGTTATCACATTGACGACAGGTGAAAAAATTACTGTAACTAATGGTGTTATGAATGTACCAAACAATCCGATTATTCCATTTATCGAGGGAGATGGAATTGGTCCTGATATTTGGGCAGCTGCATCTCGCGTACTAGAAGCAGCAGTTGAAAAAGCTTATGATGGTGAGAAGAAAATCGTTTGGAAAGAAGTGCTTGCAGGGGAAAAAGCATTCAACCAAACAGGCGAGTGGTTACCAGAAGAAACTTTAAACTTAATTCGTGAATATTTAATCGCGATTAAAGGTCCACTTACAACTCCAGTTGGCGGTGGTATTCGTTCTCTAAACGTAGCACTTCGTCAAGAATTAGATTTATATGTATGTCTACGTCCAGTTCGTTATTTTGAAGGTGTTCCTTCACCTGTAAAACGTCCGGAAGATACTGATATGGTTATTTTCCGTGAAAATACAGAAGACATTTATGCTGGAATTGAATATGCGCAAGGATCTCCAGAAGCAGAAAAAGTTCTTGCTTTCTTAAAAGAAGCAATGGGTGTTAATAAAATCCGCTTCCCAGAAACATCTGGTATTGGTATTAAGCCAATTTCAGAAGAAGGGACAAAGCGTCTTGTTCGTGCTGCAATTCAATATGCAATTAACGAAAAACGCTCTTCTGTTACATTAGTTCATAAAGGAAACATTATGAAATTTACAGAAGGTGCTTTCAAAAACTGGGGTTACGAAGTAGCGGAACAAGAATTCGGCGACAAAGTATTTACTTGGGCTGAATACGATCGTATCGTTGAAAAAGATGGTAAAGATGCAGCGAATAAAGCGATGGCAGACGCTGAAGTGGCTGGAAAAATCATCGTAAAAGATTCTATTGCAGACATCTTCTTACAACAAATTTTAACTCGTCCACGTGAGTTCGATGTTGTTGCAACAATGAACTTAAATGGTGACTATATCTCTGATGCACTTGCTGCACAAGTAGGTGGAATTGGTATTGCACCTGGTGCAAACATTAACTATGTGACTGGACATGCTATCTTTGAAGCTACACACGGTACAGCTCCAAAATATGCAGGTTTAGATAAAGTAAACCCATCTTCTGTTCTTCTTTCAGGTGTATTATTATTAGAACACTTAGGATGGAACGAAGCTGCGAAATTAGTAACTGCTTCTGTTGAGAAAACAATTGCTTCAAAAGTAGTAACTTATGATTTCGCACGCTTAATGGAAGGTGCAACAGAAGTGAAATGTTCTGAGTTCGCTAATGAACTTATTAAAAACATGGATGTAGCGATAATCAAAAACGCATAATTAAAGCGGGGGGTAAATTATGACAATCAAACGCAAGAAGGTTTCAGTCATCGGTGCAGGGTTTACAGGGGCAACAACGGCATTCTTATTAGCACAAAAAGAACTTGCAGATGTTGTATTAGTGGACATTCCACAACTGGAAAATCCAACAAAAGGGAAAGCGTTAGATATGTTAGAAGCGAGCCCAGTACAAGGTTTTGATGCTAACATTATTGGAACATCTGATTACGCAGATACTGCTGATTCTGACGTTGTCGTTATTACAGCAGGTATTGCACGTAAGCCTGGTATGAGCCGTGATGACTTAGTAGCAACAAACTCTAAAATTATGAAAAGTATTACGCGCGACATTGCAAAACATTCACCAAATGCAATTATTGTTGTGTTAACAAATCCAGTTGATGCAATGACATATTCTGTATTTAAAGAAGCAGGATTCCCGAAAGAGCGTGTAATCGGCCAATCGGGTGTATTAGATACAGCTCGTTTCCGTACATTCATCGCACAAGAATTAAATCTTTCTGTAAAAGACATTACAGGATTTGTTCTTGGCGGACACGGTGACGACATGGTACCTCTTGTGCGTTATTCTTATGCAGGCGGTATTCCGTTAGAAACGTTAATTCCGAAAGAGCGTTTAGAAGCAATCGTAGAACGTACACGTAAAGGTGGCGGTGAGATTGTAGGCTTATTAGGAAACGGTAGTGCATATTACGCACCAGCAGCTTCTTTAGTTGAAATGACAGAAGCAATCTTAAAAGATCAACGCCGTATATTACCAGCTATTGCGTACCTTGAAGGTGAGTATGGTTATAGTGACCTTTACTTAGGGGTACCAGTAATTCTAGGTGGTAACGGAATTGAAAAAATTATTGAATTAGAACTTCTTGCAGATGAAAAAGAAGCGTTAGATCGCTCTGTAGAATCTGTACGTAATGTAATGAAAGTTCTTGTTTAATAATTGAATAGTAGTGAAAAAGATTCGGGATTCCGAATCTTTTTCTACTATTTACCGAATTGTTTTTTTGAAATAATATGAAAACGCTATCATTTGTAATATCCTATAATGAAACTGTAGATTTATACTATACATTGCCCTCATCATAGTAAATTTCGGATAAGGTATCGCTTTTAGTAGGATAATAAGGTGAAAAAATCGGAGGGGGTTGTAACATGTTAAAGAAAAAAGTTCAAATTGGTCGTAAAATGGATGAAATTACAGTAGGAGAGAAATTATCTATCACTGAAAAAATTGAGGATAAAGATTTGTTATTGTACTTAGGGTTAACGAATGATGCCAATCCATTATATATTCAGCATGATTACGCATCCCAAACTCCGTATGAAAAGCCGATTGTACCAAGCATTATGCTGACGGGAATGATTACAACGGCGGTTACGAAATATTTACCGGGTCCAGGAAGTCATATTACGAGAAAGGACCTTACATTCGTGAAACATGTTCACCATTATGAAACGTTACAAATCCACTTTGAAGTTGTGGCTGTTTCTGAGGAGGAACATACAATTGATATGCTTGTATCTGCTCATGATGAAAAAGGAGAAACTGTTGTGAAAGGTTCATTAACAGTAACGCCACCTTTTAAATCAGTTTCTATTATGGAAAAAGCATTAGATAATTTTTAAAAAGATGAAAATATGAATAGCGCTAGCATACCTTTAATAAGGATGCTAGCGCTATTTTTAGTTGAAGAACCCTTCTTTGAACCCTTCAGCAAATTCTGAGCACCCCGTTTTAATCGTATCCCAGCTCGGAGCGTTAAAAGCAAGGATACATGTGACTGCTAAAGATAGAATGGATAGTATTAGTCGCATAATAGACCTCCGTATATTATTAATTTATATATTAAGATTAATGATATAATTATCGGTAATTGAAGTCAATTAAAGGAGTGGTTTTTTAGGTAAGGTGGAAAAGAGAAGACGTGATCTTTGAAACGGTAAGAGAAGCTGAAGTGTGGGCCAGATGGGGTAGCAAATGAAATGTATGGAAGAGTATTTGATGGATATGAAACACCAGATTATAAAATAGCGTATGCTCTTTCGTTTTTCCTAGCACAAAATTAAGATTTTATAGTTCATACGGAAGTGAGCTTTAAAGAAGAGAGAGCAATCTATAAAGTTTGGCAAAATCCTGTGTAGTTGCAGGTGAATTGTAATTACTTCTATTTTCTCAATTCTACACAAACGCTCTCCATGAATAGACAATTATATTGAGAGGGACCTTGTTTTCTAGTATGATGAGAATAACGGGGAAAATACTAGGATGAAGAAGGTTTCAAGTCTATAACTTGGAGGAAAAGAATGAACAATCGTATTTTAGTAGTTGATGATGAGGAATTTATCTTAACTTTAATCGAATTTAATTTACAACAAGCTGGGTTTGAAGTTATAACAGCGATGGATGGAGAAATGGCGCTTCAAAAAGCGACAACAGAACGCCCAGATTTAATTATATTAGATTTAATGCTTCCGAAAATGGATGGTATGGAAGTGTGTAAAGAATTACGATTGCAGCGCGTTATGACGCCGATTTTAATGTTAACGGCAAAAGATGATGAGTTTGATAAGGTGCTAGGCCTTGAACTTGGGGCGGATGATTATATGACAAAGCCATTTAGTCCAAGAGAAGTTGTTGCTCGTGTGAAGGCGATTTTGCGTCGTACGAAATTACAACAAGAAGAACAAGTTGCAGAAGCGCCAGATGAAGATAGCATCACAATTGCAGAACTTAAAATTTTACCGGAATTTTATGAGGCTTATTTCCAAGGAAGAAAGCTTGAATTAACACCAAAAGAATTTGAACTACTTGTGTATCTTGCGAAAAATAAAAGTCGCGTGTTGACACGTGATCAATTACTAAGTGCTGTATGGAATTACGATTTTGCTGGTGATACACGAATTGTTGATGTTCATATTAGCCATTTGCGCGATAAAATTGAACAAAATACGAAAAAACCGACGTACATTAAAACGATACGTGGTTTAGGATATAAATTAGAGGAGCCAAAAGGGAATGAATAAATTTCGTTCCAGGCTTCTTTTTACATTTGTTTCTCTTATTGTATTTATTTTAGTTGGACTAGGTTTATTACTAGAAACTGTGTTTGAAAACTACTATATAGATCATGCTAAAGAGAGAATGGTAAAAGAGACAGAGTATGTTGCGACGTTAGCAGAAGAGCAAGGTTTTGATAATGTCTTAAAAAACCCATACATATTTGAAAAGTTAGAAGAAAAAATACCAGCTTCTATCGTATTTTTGGATGAAAAAAAGAAAGTTCAATATAGAAAAGGACAAGAATTGGCATTTAGTCCAGAGACGATTAAAGAACTTTCTTCGGAAGTGGCAAAACAACGAAGTAAAGTGATTACGAAAGAAACGGATCGAAAGAATGAATTTTATCATGCGGTGTTCGTTCAAGATGTAGAAGGAAAACAAGGATACATTTTGGTGAAAAGTATAATTGATCCTTTAAGAGACGTACATCAAAAAACGTGGGGATTATTAATTATCGGATTTGTCATTGCTTGTCTCGTAGTTGTATTTTTAGGTATGAAAATTACAGGGCAATATATTAGGCCAATTGAATCGGTTACGAAAGTTGCAATTGAATTGGCAAAGGGCAATTATAAAGCACGTGCATACGAAAGTCATTCGGATGAAACTGGAATGCTGAGTAAAGCGATTAATATTTTAGCTCGAAATTTACAAGAGATGACACTTGAACAAGAAATGCAGCAAGATCGTCTGCATACGTTAATTGAAAATATGGGAAGCGGAATGATTTTAATTGATAGCCGAGGATATATAAACCTTGTAAACCGCTCTTATAAGGAAACTTTCCACGTAACAGATGAAGAATATTTAGATCGCTTATATTATGAATCGTTTCATCATACAGAAATTATTGAGCTTGTAGAAGAAATCTTTATGACAGAAGTGAAAGTGCGTAAACAAATGTTATTGCCACTTGGAATTGAACGGAAGCATTTCGAAGTATATGGAGCGCCGATTATCGGGACAAACCATGAATGGAAAGGGATTGTTCTCGTATTCCATGACATAACAGAGTTAAAGAAATTAGAACAAATGAGAAAAGACTTTTTAGCGAATGTTTCTCATGAATTAAAGACACCGATTACTTCTATTAAAGGTTTTTCAGAAACACTCTTAGACGGAGCGATGGATAATAAAAAATTCTGCGAACATTTCTTGCACATTATTTTAAAAGAAAGTGAGCGCATGCAAGGATTAATTGAAGATTTATTAGATTTGTCGAAGATCGAACAACAAGGATTTAAATTAAATATGGGAACCGTTGATATGAAGGGGCTGCTTGAAGATATTCATATGGTACTTGATAATAAAGCAGGAGAAAAAGAAATCTCTTTACAAGTTAATGTATTAAAACGTGCCTCTGTTATTGGAGATCCAAGTCGTTTGAAACAAATCTTTATTAATTTAATTAATAACGCAATCGTATATACACCGGCTGGAGGCGTTGTTTCAGTAGAGTTAGCGGAAGATAAATATAATGCTTATATAAAAGTATCGGATACTGGAATTGGTATTAGTAAAGAGGAAATTCCGCGTATTTTTGAACGTTTCTACCGGGTGGATAAAGCAAGAAGTAGAAATACTGGTGGTACCGGCCTTGGATTGTCGATCGTAAAGCATTTAGTTGAGGCGCATCAAGGTACGATTACAGTAGATAGTGAAGTTGGAGAAGGGACAACGTTTACAGTTGTTTTACCGAAATCAGCAACTGAAAAATAGGATGAAGGATGTTTACAATATATTAACAATGGCTTAATTAAATATTAATAAAGCTCTGTTAATATAATACATGAAAACCCCTTCATCCAAGGAGTAATTTTGGACGAGAATAGTTAAGCTGTTCTCGTCACTTCCCTTTATGCCAATATAAGTCTGTTTTATATATGAAAGAAAATAGCCGTTATTTTTCTTCTCTCTATTAGTCATGTTAATATAGAGAGAGGAAAGGAACGGTTTTTTTCTGTGAAAAAAATCATTTCAAATTTGTATGGGGAGGTTTCAATTTTGGAAAAAAAGGTCGTATTAGTAGATGGTAATAATATCGCGTATCGTGCTTTCTTTGCACTACCGCTTTTAAATAACGACAAAGGTATACATACGAACGCAATTTACGGTTTTACAATGATGTTAATGAGAATATTAGAGGAAGAAAAGCCAACTCATATGTTAGTGGCGTTTGATGCAGGCAAAACAACGTTCCGTCATAAAACGTATAGTGAGTATAAAGGAGGACGTCAAAAGACTCCACCTGAATTATCAGAGCAGTTCCCGTTTATTCGTGAGATGCTGGATGCGTTCAATGTACCGCGTTATGAATTAGAAAATTATGAAGCGGATGACATCATGGGAACGTTAGCGAAAGAAGCGAGTGAGCAAGGGGCGAGTGTAAAAGTTATTTCAGGAGATAAAGATTTACTTCAACTTGTTTCTGATAACACGCTTGTATGTATTCCGCGAAAAGGGATTACAGAAGTGGATGAATATACGAAAGAAGCTTTATTTGAAAAATACAGCTTATCACCAAAGCAAATTATCGATATGAAAGGTTTAATGGGAGACCAGTCAGATAATATACCGGGTGTACCAGGAGTTGGTGAAAAAACGGCAATTAAATTGTTAACACAGTTTGGAACGGTTGAAGCGGTGTATGAAAATATAGATCAAGTAAGTGGGAAGAAATTAAAAGAAAAACTGGAAGAAAATAAAGAACAAGCTCTTATGAGTAAGGATCTTGCAACTATTATTACAGATGCGCCGATTACAGTTCATGTGGATGATATGTCGTATAAAGGATATGAAGCAAGTGATGTCATTCCAATGTTCGAGAGTTTAGGATTTACATCTCTTTTAAATAAATTAGGCGTTACGCCAGAAGAAACAGCTCCAGCTGAATTAGATGATATTACATTTGATATTGTGGAAGAAGTTACAGAAGAAATGCTTCAGCAAGATAGTGCGCTTATCGTTGAAGTACAAGAAGATAACTATCATAAAGCAGACATTCAAGGTTTCGGTATTCAAAATGAAAATGGATGTTACTTTATTCAGACAGACATTGCTCTTAAGTCAGATGCTTTTAAAGAGTGGCTTGCAGATGGAGAGATGAGAAAGCATACATTTGATGCGAAGCGTGCAATCGTTGCACTGAAATGGAATGGGATAGATATGCAAGGGATTGACTTTGATCTATTAATCGCTGCTTATTTACTTGACCCGGCTGATACAGATAAAGATTTCCGTACTGTAGCGAAAATGAAAGAAACGCATGCTGTGAAATCAGATGAAGAAGTTTACGGAAAAGGTGCGAAACGTGCTGTTCCAGAGTTAAAGGTAGTCGCGGAGCATGTGGCTCGTAAAGTGCATGTATTATATGATGTAAAGCAAACATTCGTTGAAGAGTTAAAGAAGAATGAGCAATATGAACTGTTTACAGAGTTAGAATTGCCGCTTGCACGTGTATTAGCTGATATGGAAGTAAAGGGTGTAAAAGTTGATACAGAGCGTCTTCGTAATATGGGAGAAGAACTTGCGGGTAGATTAAAGGAAATGGAACAGGAAATCTATAAGCTTGCGGGAACAGAGTTTAATATTAATTCACCGAAGCAGCTTGGTGTTATTCTGTTTGAGAACTTAAACTTACCGGTTATTAAAAAGACGAAAACAGGTTATTCTACGTCAGCTGATGTACTAGATAAGCTTATGAATCACCATGAAATTATTCCAAATATTTTACATTATCGTCAATTAGGGAAACTAAATTCAACTTACATTGAAGGTTTACTGAAAGTTGTACATGAAGATTCATCTAAAATTCATACTCGCTTTAATCAAGTGTTAACGCAAACAGGTCGATTAAGTTCAACGGATCCGAACTTGCAAAATATCCCGATTCGATTAGAAGAAGGAAGAAAGATTCGTCAGGCATTTGTTCCATCAGAAGAAGGATGGATTATGTATGCGGCTGATTATTCACAAATCGAACTGCGTGTATTAGCTCATATTGCAAATGATAAAGGGCTAGTTGAAGCGTTCCAACATGACATGGATATTCATACGAAAACAGCTATGGATGTATTTGGCGTTGAAAAAGATGAAGTAACTTCAAATATGAGACGACAAGCGAAAGCTGTTAACTTCGGAATTGTGTATGGTATTAGTGATTATGGTCTTTCACAAAACTTAGGAATTACAAGAAAAGCAGCAGCGGAATTTATTGAAAAGTATTTAGAAAGTTTCCCTGGTGTACAAGAATACATGGAGGACATCGTAAAAGATGCGAAACAAAAAGGATATGTAGCTACATTATTAAATCGTCGCCGTTATATTCCAGAAATTACGAGTCGTAATTTTAACTTGCGTAGCTTCGCTGAGCGTACAGCGATGAATACACCAATTCAAGGTACTGCAGCAGATATTATTAAAAAAGCGATGATTATTATGGCAGATCGTTTAGAAGAAGAAGGATTACAAGCGAGTCTTCTTCTGCAAGTACACGATGAATTAATATTTGAAGCACCAAAAGAAGAAATCGAAAAATTAGAGCAGCTTGTACCTGAAGTAATGGAACATGCGATTGAACTTGCAGTTCCGCTGAAAGTTGATTATTCTTACGGTCCAACTTGGTACGACGCAAAATAAGGAAGTGATGAAATGCCTGAATTACCAGAGGTTGAAAACGTTAGACGGACACTTGAAAATCTTGTAACAGGAAAAACGATTGAAGATGTTATTGTTACTTATCCAAAAATAGTGAAACGACCGGATGATGCAGAAATCTTTAAAGAAATGCTAAAAGGCGAGAAGATTGAAAATATAAAGCGAAGAGGAAAGTTTTTGCTTTTATATGTAACGAATTATGTCATTGTTTCACATTTGCGTATGGAAGGTAAGTTTTTATTACATCAAGAGGATGAGCCGATTGATAAACATACGCACGTCCGTTTCTTATTTACAGATGGAACGGAATTACATTATAAAGATGTGAGAAAGTTTGGTACGATGCATCTCTTTAAGAAAGGTGAAGAAATGAACCAAATGCCTCTTGCTGACTTAGGTCCGGAGCCATTTGATGCTGAAATGACACCGCAGTATTTACAAGAAAGATTACAAAAGACAAATCGTAAAATAAAAGTTGTGCTACTGGACCAGCGTCTTTTAGTAGGGCTTGGAAATATATATGTAGATGAAGTTTTATTCCGTTCTCAAATTCATCCAGAACGAGAAGCTTCGTCTTTAACAGTAGAAGAAATTGAGCGAATTTATGAGGCTACCGTTACAACGTTAGGCGAAGCAGTAAAGCGTGGCGGAAGTACAATTCGGACGTATATCAACTCACAGGGGCAAATTGGTTCGTTCCAAGAACTCCTAAATGTATATGGGAAAAAGGGAGAGCCGTGCGTAACTTGTGGCACGATATTAGAAAAAACAGTTGTTGGCGGGCGAGGAACGCATTACTGCCCAATTTGTCAGCCTAGAATATAGAAAAGAGATAACATCGGATAGGCATTTGTCATATACATACAGCAGAGCTATGTATAAGGGAGGAGCTTACCGATGTACCTTTATTTATCTCTTATTTTATTAGCTTTTACATTAAGCTTAGATAGCTGTAGTGTAGGGCTAACATATGGTTTAAGAAGCGTAAGAATTCCACTAAGATCAATTATAATTATCGGAATGTGTTCAGCGGCTGTTATGCTTGTTTCAATGGGAATTGGACATATGATCGCGAAAGTATTTTCACCTGTTATCGCAACGCGTATCGGTGGGCTTGTTCTTATTGGAATAGGGATTTGGGTATTATATCAATTTTTTCGAAGTGAGAAAAAAGAAGAACCGAAGCAAGAGGAGAAGGTCTGGAAATTAGAGATTGCCTCGCTAGGCCTAGTGATTCAAATTTTACGGAAACCGACTGTTGCAGATTTTGATAAATCAGGCACCATTTCTGCAGGAGAAGCATTACTTCTTGGTATAGCTCTTTCTGTAGATTCATTTGGTGCCGGAATTGGTGCATCTTTATTAGGGTATGCACCCGCTATGATGGCGATATTAGTTGCAGTTATGAGTTCTTTGTTTTTATTTATTGGAATGAAACTTGGAACGGTTTTATCAAATATGAAGTGGTTACAAAAATTTACATTCCTGCCTGGAGTATTACTCATCATTATTGGAATTTGGAAAATGTAAGTATGGGCGTGGAACATTAGTTTCGCGCCTTTTATTATGAGGAGGATTATTATGACAGTAGTAATTGGATTAACGGGAGGCATTGCAAGCGGAAAAAGTACGGTATCAGAAATGTTTCGTGAACTGAGCATACCAGTTATTGATGCAGATATTATCGCAAGAGAAGTTGTAGAGCGAGGAAAACCAGCATATAACAAAATAGTAGAAGTATTTGGAACGGAAGTGTTACAAGAAGATGGAGAATTAGATCGTCCAAAACTAGGAAGTGTCGTTTTCTATAATGAAGAAAAACGATTGCAGTTAAATAAAATTGTTCATCCTGCAGTGCGTGAGGAAATGAATAGGCAAAAGGAAATGTACATAAAAGAAGGTATGCAAGCGGTTGTGTTAGATATTCCTCTCTTATTTGAAAGCAAATTAACAAGTCTCGTTGACCGCATTTTAGTTGTAGCGGTTAAGCCGCATACGCAATTAGAACGTTTAATGAAACGAAATAACTTTTCAGAAGAGGAAGCAACAGCTCGTATTCAATCTCAAATGCCGTTAGAAGAAAAAATGAAAAATGCAGATGAAGTGATAAATAATGATGGCACAATTATGGGAACGAAAACACAATTGCAGGTAATTTTAAAAAAGTGGAACATTATTGACTAAAAAATTGTGAAATTAATGAAAATGCTTAGTGACATATCCCCTTTTTGTGTTATACTATTATTGGGATTGGAGATAAATAGTATAACGCATTCAAGGGGGATAACATATTATGACTCGTGTGGCAATTAATGGATTTGGACGTATTGGGAGAATGGTATTTCGTCAAGCAATAAAAGAAAGCGCATTCGAAATTGTAGCAATCAATGCAAGCTATCCATCTGAAACGTTAGCACACTTAATTAAATATGATACAGTTCATGGCAAGTTTGACGGAACAGTAGAAGCATTTGAAGATCACTTATTAGTTGATGGAAAAATGATTCGCCTTTTAAACAACCGCGATCCAAAGGAATTGCCTTGGACAGATTTAGGTGTTGAAGTTGTAATTGAAGCAACTGGTAAATTTAATTCGAAAGAAAAAGCAATTCTTCACGTTGAAGCTGGAGCGAAAAAAGTTATTTTAACAGCGCCTGGTAAAAATGAAGATGTAACAATTGTAGTTGGTGTGAACGAAGACCAATTAGATATTACAAAACATACTGTTATTTCAAATGCATCTTGTACAACAAATTGTTTAGCGCCTGTTGTGAAGGTGTTAGATGAGCAGTTTGGAATTGAAAACGGTTTAATGACGACAGTTCACGCTTATACAAATGACCAAAAAAATATTGATAACCCACATAAAGATTTAAGAAGAGCACGTGCTTGCGGACAATCAATCATTCCGACAACGACAGGTGCTGCGAAAGCGCTAGCAAAAGTTCTTCCACATTTAAACGGAAAACTTCATGGTATGGCACTTCGTGTACCAACACCAAACGTGTCTCTTGTTGATTTAGTAGTAGATGTAAAACGCGATGTGACAGTTGAAGCTATTAACGATGCATTCAAAACTGTTGCAAACGGTGCGTTAAAAGGTATTGTAGAATTCAGCGAAGAGCCTTTAGTATCTATCGACTTTAATACAAATACACACTCAGCTATTATCGATGGTTTATCTACAATGGTAATGGGTGATCGTAAAGTGAAAGTACTTGCTTGGTATGATAACGAGTGGGGCTACTCTCGTCGTGTTGTAGATCTTGTAACATTAGTTGTTCAAGAGTTAGCGAAACAAGAAAATGTGCAACACATTTAAGTGAATAAGGGAGGAGAGGGCAAGGCAATATTTGCCCTCTTTTTTTAATTTTTTCTGAAAAGGAAAAAAATTATATAAGTATATTTTAAAAAGTGGACATACCACGAAACGTTGTGATTACTGCATTTGTGAATCGTTTATTTTTTTTAGGGAAAAGTAAAGAGGAAAATATGACAGAAAATCGAAAAAACTGTTGTTGCAAAATGAAAATAAACAAAGTATACTAACACTCGTAAACTTAAGAGCTGAGGTACGTAGTCACTACTTAAAGGGTTAGGACCTCTCTGGACTAACTTTCCCCCGTGGTAGTGGAGCAAGCCAAATTGCAAATTAGTTTTCAATTCGAACAGTTAGAATAAATTTACAAGGGGGAACTGTAGAATGGATACTATGGATACGATGGGTCGTCACGTGATCGCTGAACTTTGGGATTGCGATTTCGACAAGCTTAATGACATGCCGTATATTGAACAATTATTTGTGGATGCAGCACTAAGAGCTGGTGCTGAAGTGCGTGAGGTTGCTTTCCATAAATTTGCACCACAAGGTGTAAGTGGAGTAGTAATTATCTCAGAATCACATTTAACAATTCATAGCTTTCCGGAGCACGGTTACGCAAGTATTGATGTTTATACTTGTGGGGATCGTATTGATCCAAATGTTGCTGCAGAATATATTGCAGAAGGTTTAAACGCGAAAACGCGTGAGAGCATCGAGCTTCCTCGAGGCACTGGTAGCTTCGAAATTAAGCAGAGAGAAACAAAAGCTCTTTAAAAAAGAACATAATTGATTTAAAATGTAAAGAGGTGTATAATGCACCTCTTTTTTAGTTTATAAAAAAGGGAAAATATAACGTACTTGTTAGTTGAATAAATTGGACTCTTGCAAATGAGGTAGTGCCCTATATACCATCTTATTTTTAAGGATGAGATGATAAAGTTATGCGCTGGAACTTAAAGTGGTAAGAGAGTTAGAATGAGTTATATAATATTGTATATATATTTTAGGTGAAGTGAGTAGAGAAAAATAAAGAGTATAGTGTAAAGGAGTGAATGAATTGCGTTGTCCATCCTGTTCTCATAATGGTACAAGAGTGTTAGATTCGCGTCCGGTAGACGAGGGGCGCTCTATTCGAAGAAGGAGAGAGTGTGAAAGCTGCTTAAGTCGCTTTACGACCTTTGAAAGGGTAGAAGAGTCACCTCTTATCGTTGTAAAAAAAGAAGGCACACGAGAAGAGTTTAATAAAGAAAAGATTTTACGCGGTTTAATTAAAGCGTGTGAAAAAAGACCAGTATCTTTAAGACAATTAGAAGAAGTAACACAAAGCGTGGAACGTGAACTGCGTAATTTAGGTATATCAGAAGTGAAAAGTGATATGATTGGTGAAATTGTTATGGAAGAACTTCGCGATATTGATGATGTTGCTTACGTACGTTTTGCTTCTGTATATCGTCAATTTAAAGATTTAAATGTATTTATTGAAGAATTAAAAGATATACTGCAAAAAGAAAGAGAGTAGAAGTTGTATTTTATTCTCTTTACATACCGTAAGTAATAGGATAAGAGAGCTAGAAGCGCAAGCTAATAGCTCTTTTTCACTAAGAATTTATATAATGAAGATAGAACGAATGAAGTAGAGGATAGATTGGATGAGAGAAAGGAAAAGCAAGAATGGAAAAACAGTCATGGATGGAGCTATTGCCGATTGATCGTTATAAAGTAAGTGCGAAAGGACTACTGCACAATTACGACCGAAAAGTGTTAACGATGTTGTATCAGCCGTTAATAGGTAGTAGAGCTTTTAGCTTATACATGACACTATGGGGAGAGCTTGAGCAAGATCGTGTATTTGGAAAAGAGAGTACGCATCATTCCCTTATGGTGACTATGCAAATGCAACTTCCTGAAGTATATGAGGAACGAGTAAAGTTAGAGGCAATTGGGCTTTTGAAGGTATATATTAAGAAAGAAAAAGATATTCGAATGTTCATATATGAGTTGCAACCACCTTTATCTCCGAAGCAGTTTTTTGATGATATTGTTTTAAGTATCTTTTTATACAATCGATTGAGCAGGACAAAATATAATCAAGTAAAGCAATATTTCTTAGAAGAAGAATTTGATTTTGCTTCTTATGAAAATGTTACGCGTTCTTTCAATGATGTGTTTGGTTCGTTTAATCCAGGACAGCTTGAGCATGCGCAAGAAGACCTTCGTATTCCCAAAACGACAACTATGCCAAGTAACGAGAAGGGAGACGCTCCGAAAGTTTGGAATGATTTCTTTGATTTCTCTTTATTTGTAGATGGATTGTCCGCTCTTGTTCCTAAAAAGGCGATTACAGATCAAGTGAGAGACTGCGTTATAACACTTGCTTACGTGTATGGTGTAGATGTGTTATCGATGCAAAATATCGTTCTTGGTGCAGTAACAGAGATGCAAACAATTGATATGGAAAGGCTTAGAAAAGGAGCGCGCGATTGGTATCAATTTGAAAATGGTCAAGCATTACCGGTATTAAGTGAAAGAGTACAGCCTCATGCTGCACGTACGATGAAAGAGAAAGAGCCTTCATCGCAAGAGGAGATGCTAATAAAGCAGCTAGAGGAAATCTCACCAAAACAACTATTGAAAGAGATTTCTGGTGGTGCAGAGGCAACGAAAGCGGACTTGCAGATCGTTGAAGATGTCATGATTAATCAAAAATTGACACCAGGAGTTGTGAATGTACTTATTTATTACGTTATGCTACGCTCAGATATGAAACTTGCGAAAACGTATGTCGAAAAGATTGCTGGGCATTGGGCACGTAAAAAGGTCGGTACAGTAGCGGACGCGATGGCGTTAGCGAAAGAAGAGAACCGTCAATATCAAGAGTGGGCTGAGACGAAGAAAAAAGGCCGTACGGCGAAGAAAACGGTGCGGAAAGAAATGGTGCCAGATTGGCTTAAGGAAGAAGAGCCGAAAGAACAAGAGAAAGAAACAGTGAAGAAAGATGTAAGTGTAGAAAAAGATGCAAGTACGCTAGAAGATGAACGAAAACGACTAGAAGAAGTGTTAAAAAAATATAAGCGTGATTAATAGAAGAGAATGAACGCTCTTTGAGGTGAGAAAATGGAGCATATTCAAAATTCATTTGCAAAATTAATGGAAAATGAAAACTTTAAAAATAGATATGAAGTATTAAAGGCAGAAGTAATGGCGCATCCGCGTGTGAAAGAATTTATAGATGAACATAAGGGTGAAGTAACGACTTCTATGATTGAGCGCAGTCTTGTGAAGTTATATGAATATATTGGACAAAGTGTAGGTTGCGTGGATTGTCCGGATTTAGGCTCATGTAAAAATATGCTACAAGGGTACGAGCCAAAGCTTGTTATTCAAGGGAAGATGATTGATATTCAATACGATCGCTGCGTTAGAAAAGTAGCGCATGACGAGAGAAAGAAATATGAAAAACTCGTTCAAAGTGTATATATGCCAACGGATATTTTGCAGGCAACTATGGAAAACTTAGACCCTTCTGATTTAAATGCACGTATCGATGCAATTGGTGCAGCGAATGAATTTTTAAGTACATATGAACCAGGTAAAAAAGCACAAGGTTTATATTTGTACGGTAAATTTGGTGTAGGAAAAACGTATTTGTTAGGAGCAATAGCGAACGAGCTTGCTCGAAAGAAAATAAGTTCGATGCTCGTATACTTCCCGGAATTTTTACGTGAAATTAAAAGTTCAATTCAAGATAATTCGATTGGTGAAAAGATTGATGCGGTTAAACGCGTACAAGTTTTAATGTTAGACGATATTGGGGCAGAAGCGATGTCAAGCTTTGTGCGTGACGATGTGCTTGGTGCAATCTTGCAATTCCGTATGTTAGAAAACTTACCGACGTTCTTTACGTCTAATTTTGATTTTAAACAACTGGAACACCATTTAACGTATACGCAGCGTGGTGAGGCTGAAGAAATGAAAGCAGCACGTATTATGGAAAGAATTAAATATTTAGCGAAACCAATTCCAATTGGTGGGAAAAACCGTCGTCATAAGTAAAAGAGTAAGCTTCTCAGCTTGCTCTTTTTTTGTATTATAGTGATATTTTCTTTTCGAATATGAGATCGAAATATTCAGGTTGTCCAGAACTGCCAAACGTAGGGGCAACAATCTGTACGAACCTCCAGCCATCTCTAGCATGTTCTTGAATAATTTCTTGGTAGTCTTCAGCTGGTTTTGAGCGAGTGAACCCCCAATGTAATTCGACTTTTACGAATTTATATTCAAACATTCAGATACCCCCTTTTATTGATAAGTAAAGTATACAATAAAAATTCATAGTAGCTTGTATCATTTTTTTCTCCCTCCCTTAATATATATAAAATTAGCAAGCCATATTGAGTGGATTTTCTAACGATAGGAAATGTGATTCTACTAAGAGTGAAATTCACGCGGGACGGACTCTTATAGGATTTGTAACGTATAGATACAGTCCTTTAGAGCGGGGATAAAAGGGGGGACAAAAGTGATTGAAATTTGCTTCGAAGAAAAAAATGATGCTATGCACGTATATAGACAATTGCTGAAAAGAGCGGAAGTGTTATATAAGGAAACGAGTGTGTATTTACAGGAACAAAAAGTGGTGATTCACATACCAGTACGTGAATCGAATTATATTGAAAAAATCTTATTGCCAGTGATGGTGTATTTCATTGTGAATGTGAAACAAAATGAGTGGATTTATACGATTTTAAAAGAAAAGTTTTTTTATGAAGAACAAGAAGAGTGTCATCAAATATTGCACATGGCACATGAGATTTTAAAGGGAAGAAGAAAAGGTGTAGCTCAGGATTTAACGCGTAACGCATTTGAGTCATATATTAAGTCTTCTTTAAATAATTGGCTTTGTGATCCGCTCTCATTCTCGTTTTCATCATATATCCGTTTTCGTCTTCGTACATATAGGGAAATGGTGGCTAAACTTGCGGAAGTGGCAATTGATGAATATAAGATGGAGCAAGAATACCAAATGTTCATTGAGACGCTTCGGCAACAAGTAAGTAGCCGTAAATCACGTTTGTCTTGCGTGCATCTTATTTTTGATGAAAGCTTTATCTTTTATGATGATAAAGGTAGACGTTTAAAACAGGAGAAGTTGGTCCAATATATAGATGAGGAATTATTAAAGCAAAATGATGTATATATTGATACGAAAGTAATTGCGCCGCTTCTTTCTATTTCGCCTAAAAAGATTTATTTATATACGAAAGAACAAGACCATAATATGATTATTACTTTGCGAAATGTGTTCCAAGAACGGGTCCAATTACATGGATTACATGATTTTGAGCGCAATGTGAAAAATTTAAAAAATAAAGGTAACGCCCTTGATTTTCTAAGTTTTTGAGCATATAATTACCTACATAAATGAAATATATTGAAATGTCATGATGAGGACATGAGTAGTTTTCTACGATTTTCAGAGAGGGAAGCCTTAGGGTGTGAGCTTCCTAGTACGGGATTATTACTTACCACCTCTAAACTTTAGCAGTGAACGGTTTTTCTAGTAATTGCTAACGGACAACACCGTTATGTTGAACTTGAGCAATTAACAATTATGTTAATTGGAACAAGGGTGGAACCACGAATTCAACACTCGTCCCTTTTTACGGGATGAGTGTTTTTTATTTTGAGAAAAAGAGGAGTGACCAGTGATGGCAGATGTAGTTAAAATTACTTTCCCTGATGGAGCTGTGAAGGAGTTTCCAAAAGGCGTAACAACTGAAGAAATCGCAGCTTCTATTAGCCCAGGCTTAAAGAAAAAAGCTGTAGCTGGAAAATTAAACGATGAGATGATCGATCTTGTTACACCAATCGAAGAAGATGGTGCAGTTTCTATCATTACATTAGATTCTGAAGATGGCCTATATATTTTACGCCATTCAACAGCCCACCTTTTAGCACAAGCGTTAAAACGTTTATATAAAGATGTTAAGGTTGAGCTCGGCATTGGTCCAGTAATTGAAAATGGCTTCTACTACGATATTGATATGGAAGAAGCAATTACAGTTGAAGACTTCAAGAAAATCGAAAAAGAAATGCAAAAAATCGTGAACGAGAACTTAGAAATCGTTCGTCATGAAGTACCACGTGCAGAAGCAATTCGTCGCTTTGAAGAAATCGGCGATGAGTTAAAATTAGATTTAATTAACGATCTTCCAGAAGATGCAGTTATTTCAATCTATGAGCAAGGCGAATTCTTCGACCTTTGTCGTGGTGTTCACCTTCCATCTACAGGGAAAATTAAAGTGTTTAAATTATTAAGCGTTGCAGGTGCTTACTGGCGCGGCGATAGCAATAATAAAATGCTACAACGTATTTACGGTACTGCATTCGTTAAAAAAGCGGAATTAGATGAGCACTTACGTATGCTTGAAGAAGCGAAAGAGCGCGATCACCGTAAATTAGGTAAAGAATTAAAACTATTTACTAATAGCCAAAAAGTAGGACAAGGTTTACCACTTTGGTTACCAAAGGGTGCAACAATTCGTCGTATTATCGAGCGTTATATCGTTGATAAAGAAGCAAGCTTAGGCTATGATCACGTATATACTCCAGTACTAGGAAGCAGAGAGCTTTATGAAACTTCTGGTCACTGGAACCACTACCGTGATGGCATGTTCCCATCAATGGAAATGGATAACGAAGAATTAGTTCTTCGTCCAATGAACTGTCCTCATCATATGATGGTTTATAAAAATGATATTCACAGCTACCGTGAATTACCAATCCGTATTGCGGAACTTGGAACAATGCACCGTTATGAAATGTCAGGTGCGTTATCTGGATTACAACGTGTACGCGGAATGACTTTAAACGATGCGCATATTTTCGTTCGTCCAGATCAAATTAAAGAAGAGTTAAAACGTGTTGTAAACTTAACTCTAGAAGTGTACAAAGATTTCGGTTTAGAGAACTACTCATTCCGTCTATCTTACCGCGACCCAGCAGATACTAAAAAGTATTATGCGGATGATGAGATGTGGGAAAAAGCACAAGGTATGTTAAAAGAAGCTATGGATGAAATGGGTCTTGATTACTATGAAGCTGAAGGTGAAGCGGCATTCTACGGTCCAAAACTTGACGTTCAAGTTCGTACTGCTCTTGGAAAAGACGAAACACTTTCAACTGTACAATTAGACTTCTTGCTTCCAGAACGCTTTGAATTATCATACGTTGGTGAAGACGGTAAACAACATCGTCCAGTTGTAATTCACCGTGGTGTTGTATCAACTATGGAACGTTTTGTAGCCTTCTTAATTGAAGAATACAAAGGTGCATTCCCAACGTGGTTAGCTCCAGTTCAAGTACAAGTAATTCCAGTTTCTCCGCAAGTACATTTAGACTATGCGAAGAAAGTACAAGACGAATTGCGTCGTGCTGGTATCCGTGTTGAATTAGACACTCGTGAAGAGAAGATCGGTTACAAAATCCGTGAAGCACAAATGCAAAAAATTCCGTACATGCTTGTAGTAGGTGACAATGAAGTAACTGAAAACGGCGTAAACGTACGTAAATATGGTGAACAAAAATCAGAAACAATCGCATTAGATGCTTTTGTTGACATGATTAAAGTAGAAGGAAAACGATAAGAAAAAGCCGCGGTATACCGCGGCTTTTTTATGTAATATACTTGAGGAAAATTAGAAAAAATAACCATGTAACACTTATCATAAAAAAGTATTGCAAGTATGTTAGTTGTTTGTTACAATATTTCTTGTTGTTAGTAAAACACATCGCGTCTTCTTGACAGACGTCATGTCCTATGATAAACTCATCAAGGATAATAGAATATTGTTTTGTGGAACAAGTAGAAGCACCCGCTTCTCACCTGATGGACGCATTCGCAGTTAACAGGTAAATGTATTTCTTACTTAAGATTTTACAAGTGTGGGTGTCGTATGCCCGCACTTTTTTTGTTCGGGTTCTATGACTACAAAATATGTTCTGAGAAAACCTTGGAGGTGGCTTACTATTAGCAAGGATATGATGATTAACGAGCAAATTCGTGCACGTGAAGTACGTTTAGTTGGCGCAAATGGCGATCAACTTGGAATCAAGTCTCGTAATGACGCTTTAGACTTAGCTGCAAATCTTAATCTTGATTTAGTATTAGTTGCTCCAAATGCGAAACCGCCAGTATGCCGCATTATGGACTACGGTAAATTCCGCTTTGAGCAACAGAAGAAAGAAAAAGAGCAGCGCAAAAATCAAAAAGTAATTAGCATGAAAGAAGTTCGTTTAAGTCCAACAATTGATGAACACGACTTTAACACAAAACTTCGTAATGCTATCAAGTTTTTAGAGAAAGGCGACAAGGTTAAAGCATCAATTCGCTTTAAAGGACGTGCCATTACTCATAAAGAAATCGGTCAACGTGTTTTAGATCGCTTCTCAGAAGCTTGTGCTGAAGTTAGCACAGTTGAATCTAAGCCTAAAATGGAAGGACGCAGTATGTTCTTAGTTTTAGCACCGAAAAACGATAAGTAATAGATAGAGGAGGAAATACCTATGCCTAAACAAAAAACTCATCGCGGCGCTGCAAAGCGTTTCAAAAAGACTGGATCAGGTAAACTGAAACGTTCTCACGCTTACACAAGCCATTTATTCGCTAACAAATCTACAAAAGCTAAACGTAAACTACGTAAAGCTGGTGTAGTAAGCGCTGGTGACTTCAAACGCATTCGTCAAATGCTTGACAACTTAAAATAAGTTCGGCTGATATATAGAACAATTAGGAGGTAATATTATGCCAAGAGTAAAAGGTGGTACAGTTACTCGTCAACGTCGTAAAAAAGTAATTAAATTAGCAAAAGGTTACTACGGTTCAAAAAATACATTATTCAAGGTTGCTAACCAACAGGTTATGAAATCTCTAATGTATGCATTCCGTGACCGCCGTCAAAAGAAACGTGACTTCCGTAAATTATGGATTACACGTATCAACGCAGCAGCTCGTATGAATGGTCTTTCTTACAGCCGCTTAATGCACGGTCTTAAAAATGCTGGCATCGAAGTTAACCGCAAGATGCTTGCTGACTTAGCTGTTCATGACGAAAAAGCTTTCGCTGAATTAGCAACAGTTGCAAAAAACAACATTAACTAATTAATTAGTTGAAACCTTAGAAGAATTTTCTTCTAAGGTTTTTTTATTTGTATTCAAATAGAAGTTAGAAGTGAAAGAAATTCTAAAGATTAACGGCTATGTTGTTATCAATATGACAAAAACAATATAAAAGTTATAGCAGTATAGAAGAATATACATATGAAGTCAGGAGAATACTCCTGGCTTTTTTCAATTCTGCTCGTTTGGAAAGAAGAGTATCTTTCCTAGCTGAAACGACACTGCTATAATGGAAAGATGATATGGAACTTTCATCAGATGAACAATTTAAGAGCGATGACTGAAACGTATTTGTAAATTAAGGACAAGCTATTTTATAAAGAGTTAGATAGCTGACTTATTCATAAGAACTGAAACATAATAATGAACTTTGAGATGAAACAACATTGTTGCGTAAAATGCGATGTTGGAGGAGGACAATAGAATGGACTTACTACAACTATTTAAATTACAAAAAGAATTAGATGACCGTATTGCAAAAGAACATGACTTACAACCGAAAAAATTGTTAAAAGAAAAAATGTTAGCTCTTCTTGTAGAAATTGGAGAACTTGCAAATGAAACACGTTGTTTTAAATATTGGAGCAACAAACCAGCATCAGAACGTGAAGTAATATTAGAAGAATACGTAGATGGTTTGCATTTTATTTTATCAATCGGAATTGATTTAGGTATTGATAAAAACTTCCTATTCTATAAATGTGCACAGACGAATAAAACACAAGTGGAAATTTTCTTAGACACATATGCGAAAGTAATTCGTTTTACAGATCAACCATCTATTACAAACTATATTGAATTATTTACGAGCTATCTTCGACTTGGACAAGCACTTGAATTTGAACAAGAAGAGATTGAAAAAGCATATTTAGATAAAAATGAAGTAAATCATCAGCGTCAAACACAAGGATACTAATTTAATTTTTGAATATTTCAATTTAATTATTGTATAATGAATTGACTGAAGAAAAAGGAGGGTGTTGGCAATGACAAAATTAGACGCGACATTGACAATGCTAAAAGAATTAACAGATGCACGTGGTATTGCTGGTAATGAGCGTGAACCACGTGAAGTAATGAAGAAGTATATTGAGCCGTTTGCGGACGAACTTTCTACTGATAATTTAGGGAGTTTAGTTGCGAAAAAAGTAGGGGAAGAAAACGGCCCGAAAATTATGGTTGCAGGTCATTTAGATGAAGTTGGATTTATGATTACACAAATCGATGACAAAGGTTTCCTTCGCTTCCAAACGGTTGGTGGCTGGTGGTCACAAGTTATGCTTGCGCAACGCGTGACGATTGTAACGCGTAAAGGAGATGTAACAGGTGTAATTGGTTCAAAACCACCGCACATTTTACCTCCAGAAGCTCGTAAAAAGCCAGTTGAAATTAAAGACATGTTCATCGATATCGGTGCTTCTAGCCAAGAAGAAGCGATGGAGTGGGGCGTACGACCAGGAGATCAAGTTGTACCTTACTTTGAATTCCAAGTGATGAAGAATGAAAAAATGTTACTTGCAAAAGCATGGGATAACCGAATCGGTTGTGCAATTGCAATTGACGTATTAAAACAATTAAAAGATGAAAAGCATCCAAATGTTGTATATGGCGTTGGAACTGTACAAGAAGAAGTTGGTCTTCGTGGCGCAAAAACATCTGCGAATTATATTAAACCAGATATCGCGTTCGCAGTAGATGTTGGTATCGCTGGAGATACACCGGGTGTAACGTCAAAAGAAGCACAAAGTAAAATGGGTGATGGACCACAAATCATTTTATATGATGCTTCTGTTATTGGACATACAGGTTTACGTGATTTCGTAGTAGATGTTGCTGATGAATTACAAATCCCGTATCAATATGATTCAGTAGCAGGCGGAGGAACGGATGCGGGTGCGATTCACATTGCTGTAAATGGTATTCCTTCTATGGCAATTACAATTGCAACGCGCTATATCCATTCTCATGCGGCAATGTTACATCGTGATGATTATGAAAATGCAGTGAAGTTAATTGTAGAAGTTATTAAACGTCTTGATAAAGAGGCTGTACATAACATTACATTTAATTAATAGAAAAAGCGAAGGAGCTTCTCCTTCGCTTTTTTATGTTTTAAAAAGGCCTTTCTAATCCTGCAGCAGTATGAGCCCCTAAAATAATTAAACGAGTTAATTGCATCGCCATAAAATGCGGGGTATATATCATCCCTCTTTTTAGCCATGACATAATCATTCCTAGGTGGGCACCAGTAACATAACTAATGAGAATATCGCGTGGAACCATTAGTTTTTCATCGTTAGGTTGTGAAATAGAGAGGCTTAATGTTAAATGCGTTTGAATTGCTTTCATCATCTTATACGTATAGTTTCCAGCAGCTTTATCACCAAGCATGACGTTATAGAAGTTAGTGTTTTCTGCAATATGTTCGAACAAGGCCAAAAAACTTGGATGTGGCGAATCAAATGTTAGTTGGAAATCTTCTTTATTTCTATTTCTCGGTTTAATTACTTCAGTTAGCTTTTCTAACATTTCTTCAATGCTTTTGTCTAGTAAGTCATATTTATCGTGGTAATGGCTATAAAATGTAGCGCGGTTTACAGGAGCGCGTTCTGCGATATGTTGCACAGTTACATTTTCAAAGCCTTTTTCGCCTACTAAAGCGACAAAAGCATCCTGTATGAGTTGTCTCGTCCGTTTTACACGTGGATCATTTGTATTTTTAATAGACATTTTTATTTCCCCTCGTTTAATTTTCTATACTTAAACAACATATTGGTATTATATTGTTGTTTAAACGACATTTCATACGTGAATTGTCGGTTGTAGATTCAAAATAATTATTTATAATTATAAACGATAGTCCTTCAGAAATCAGCACCGCTCGCAGGTAGATAAATTTCGATTTACGCTGCAGATGGTGTGATTTTTTTGTTAAAAGGTTAATATAATTAACAATTAAACAATCTAAACAATAAGGACATAAATAGTTTAGAAAAAAATTATATGCGATATAAGGAGAGGAATGCAATGAATCAGTTTCGAAGAATGGTAATTATCAACATTATCACATTAATTGTACTAGTTGGCGGCGGTATTGGCGGTTATTACTATTACAATCAAACGGAAAATTACTTAAAAACAGACAATGCAAAGATTGATGGAAAGGTAATTCCGGTTGCTTCACCAGTAGCAGGTAAACTAACTGACTGGAAAGCTGAAGTAGGAAAAAATTATAATGAGAACGATAAATTAGGTACTGTTACTGTAGCGGCAGCTAATGGAGAACAAACAGTAGATGTAACAATTCCACAAAATGCAACAGTTGTACAATCAAACGCGACAACAAATGCTTTCGTTGGAGCGGGTAGCCCGATTGCTTATGCATTTGATATGAACAATTTATGGGTAACAGCAAACATTGAAGAAACAGATGTTGATGATGTTCAAAAAGGTCAAGATGTAGATGTGTATGTAGATGCATACCCAGATACAACGTTAACAGGAAAAGTAGAACAAGTTGGCTTAACAACAGCGAATACATTCTCTATGTTGCCATCAAGCAACGCAACAGCGAACTATACGAAAGTAACACAAGTAGTACCAGTTAAAATTTCTTTAGATCATAGCAAATCAGTAAATATTGTTCCTGGCATGAATGTGACAGTTCGTATTCATAAGTAAGGGGGAGATGAGATGTCCTCAATTGTAATTGCAGGATATGCACTATTTTGTATAATCGTCTTCTTCCTTGTAAATCGTCTTTTACGAAAGAAAAAAACGAAAATGGGAGAAGAACAAGTCCCAGCCGTAAGTAAAATAGAAGTAAGTAAAGTTGAAACAGAAGAGAAAGAAATTGAACGAAAGCAAGAATCGGAAATTTCTAATGTAGTTGAGTTAGAAACAGGAAAGCAAGAAGAAGTAAAACAAGAAAAAGAAGTGCCGAAAAAACAAATGTCTATGCCTGTAGAGAATGTGAACGTAAAAGCAGTTGTAGCTGTATTAATTCTAGGCATGTTCGTTTCTATTTTAAACCAAACAATCATTAATGTTGCATTACCTCCGTTAATGAATGAATTTAATGTATCAACTTCAACAGCACAATGGTTAATTACAGGCTTCATGCTTGTAAATGGTATTTTAGTACCGATTAGTGCCTTTTTAGTTTCACGATTTACGTATCGTAAATTATTCGTAGCAGCAATGTTATTCTTCACGGTAGGATCTATCATTTGTGCTACTTCAGGAAATTTTACAATGATGATGACAGGTCGCGTAATTCAAGCAGTTGGTGCGGGTATTTTAATGCCGGTTGGTATGAATATCTTCATGACGTTATTCCCGCCTCATAAACGCGGAGCGGCGATGGGATTACTAGGTGTAGCGATGATTTTAGCACCAGCTATCGGACCAACTGTAACAGGTTGGGTGATTGAAAACTATAGCTGGAACTTAATGTTCTATGCGATGTTTATTATTGGTTTAATTATTACGTTCCTATCTTTAAAATTCTTTACACTAGCTCAGCCGGTGTCTAAAACGAAATTAGATATATTCGGTGTGGTTAGTTCAAGTATTGGACTAGGAAGCTTATTGTACGGATTTAGTGAAGCTGGAAATAATAGTTGGACTAGTGCAGAAGTCATTATTTCACTTGTTATCGGTGTAATTGGTTTAGCGTTATTTATTTGGAGAGAGTTAACAACGGACAATAAAATGCTTGATTTACAAGTATTTAAATATCCAGTATTTACTTTTACTTTAGTAATTAATGCAATCGTTACGATGGCATTATTCGGAGGTATGTTATTGCTTCCAGTATATCTGCAAAACATTCGTGGCTTTACGCCAATTGAATCTGGTTTACTACTTCTTCCAGGATCATTAATTATGGGGATCATGGGACCAGTAGCGGGTAAATTATTCGATAAATATGGTATTCGTCCATTAGCGATAATTGGATTGGCAATTACGACGTATGCGACATATGAATTTACAAAATTATCGATGGATACACCGTATAGCGTTATTATGACGGATTATATTATACGTTCAATTGGTATGTCATTCATTATGATGCCAATTATGACAGCTGGTATGAACGCGCTGCCGATGAAATTAATTTCTCACGGTACAGCAACGCAAAATACGTCAAGACAAGTAGCTGGTTCAATTGGAACAGCGATTTTAATTACACTTATGACGCAACAAACAACTGCTCACGTAGCAGATTACGGCAACATGTTAACAACATCAAACCCAATTTTAGTTGATAAAGTACACGGCATGGGTCAAAGCTTAGCGGCCTTAGCTGGATCAGCTCAAGCAGGAGACGCGATGAGCACACAACTATTATATGGACAAATTTCAAAACTATCTGCAATTAACGGTATTAACGATGCCTTCTTAATCGCAACGATACTTGCAGGTATCGCTTGGGTGTTATCGTTCTTCTTACAATCAGGCAATAAACCAAATAGAAAAGCAGGGAATTAATTTCCCTGCTTTTTTGTCTTTTTAAAGAGTGAGATATAAAAAATGATAACCAGTTACGGAGCACAGCCCTGCTAGAAACAAAATTATCCCCATAGAACAAATACTCGATATTTGCCTGCCGCTTATAATAGCTAATAGTCCAGCTAAAGAGAAGAAGCACCAATATAAAGTTCCCGAAATTGGAACCATCCCCTCTAAATCTATTCCAGAACCTATACAAACGATAGGAACAACGATAAGTAATATGCTAATTAAACCAGCTATAATAGTGAGTGATTTATGATATTTAATACCATAAATAATTAAAAAAATACCAACGATAAATGCGCATAACATTAAAGTAAGAGCTAAAATCATCCAAGTTAATATTCCAAACACTTCTGTATTACCTCCGATTTGTAGGTTGCTAAAAAATATTATATATAGAATGAATCACCTACAGACATGAGCTCCCAGAAGATAACACCTAATATTCCAATGGTAAAAATAATGAATCCCATATTACGTATACTTTTAATTTTGGCTTGTACTCCACTTACCCCTGCTAATAATCCAGTTAAAGAAAATAGGGTCCAGTAAAGAGCAGTTGGAATCGGGAAAATTGTATCGATATGAATCCCTACACTTAAAAGAACAAAAGGTAGTGTGACAAAGGATAGGCTAAGTAGCCCCATTAAACCAACGAGTAATTTCCGATATTTAATCCCCGTTACTATTAAAAAAATACCACCAGCAATCCCGCATAGTAAGAGAAGTGGCGTGAAAAGCATCCAAATAATACTGAACATATGTAAACTCCTTTATGTGAATTAAGTTATATTTTACTACATGAGGTTTATTTTGGATATTATTAATGAGTATATATAAATTGAAGGAAATGGGTAATAACGATACGGATTATCAAAAACGCTAACCGCAGAAGAGTTTGAAGTTATGATAAAAGAGTAAAGAGAGGTATCGCGATGATACCTCTTTTTAACTCAAGAATGCCAACATGTTATTCATAATATGAAATAACATAGCTGGAATAATGGACTTTGTTTTTTTACATAAAATGGCCATTAATAATCCCATAAAGAAAGTAATTACCATTACCCCAAGTGAGTATGTATGAGCGATACCGAAGAAGAAACTTGTTACGATGGCTGCAATCCAAAATGGAAAGCGTTCTGAGAAGAAGCGAAGTATAAAACCACGGAAAATAAGTTCTTCAAAAATGGGTGTGAGTATTGCAAAGCTGAGAAGTAATAATATTTGATATTGCTTAAAGACGTCTAAGCTTAGTGCGGAAGATTGCTGCTTTGTTGCGTCTTGGAACACATAATTTAACAAGATGTAATTGAGTATGATGTTGATAACGAAGAAAAGAAGTAAGTATACGTATGTGCGCCATTCTTTCAGTGTTTTAAAGTTAAAAGATTTTAGTAGTAATTTTTTTGCGGGTTCGAATTTAAAAATGAAGAATAACAATACAGCTAGTTGTAATACGGTACTTGCAGTATTTGCAATAGATTCATACAGGGCAACTTGTTTTTTATCTGTAAGACCTGCTGTATAAATTGTTAATGGCATTACGAGGAACATAGTAATAAGTCCAGTTCCAAAAAAGGCGAATAAAACAGAGCTAATAAATTGTCCCCATGACATCGAGTGTTTTTGTTCATTAGAAAGCTGTGTAGCGGGTTGCATTTGTAAAATCACCTCTTTTATATTTGTATATTTAATTATAAAGTAAGATGTTTTTGAATGTAACATTTAAATATTACATATAAAGTGAAACTTTAATCATTGGGGAGGTTCATCCCCCACTGATTATCAGCCCTCACCAATCGGGCTTTTACGGGCAGTTGATTCTCCACCTAACTTCCTCGTCTTTGCTGAATTTCGAGGTGGGGGTCTTACTGCTCTTTAATGCGGGATAAAGGTTTATTTTCCATAAAATAATAAAAGAGGTATCACCCTGTAGTGATGCCTCTTTCTCATTGATAACTATGTTCTGTCTTGTTATTCAATTTTGCTTGCTCTATTTGCAATTCACGCTCTACCAATCGATCTAATTGCTGAATTGCTTTAAGTGCTTTTTCATAAGAAATTGTTCGATAATGATGCGCTCCGCCCGGTTCTTCATCTGCTTCGTCTGCCCATTTAATAATATTTTGAAGAGATGTTCTTTCAATTTCTTGTTCCACTAAGAAAGAATCTGTATGAAGAAGAATTGCAATAGAAATTTCTTTTGCTAGTTTTGGATGTTCTCCTAATCTAATAAGTAATTTATGTGCTCTTTCAGCGCCTTTAATTGCATGGATATCATTCTTTTTATATAAGTCATAATCCCATTCGCCGCCTGTGTACCACGTATGATGTCCGATATCATGAAGGAAGCCAGCTTTTGTGGCAGCATCGACTGAGGCGTGATGCTTTTTGGCTAGGTGAAACGCATGGTAAGCGACAGCGATCGCGTGGACCATTCCAGAACGGTTTACGTATTTTTGTGTAATGTGGTGTTTAAAAATTTGTTCAAGCGTAATACGGTGCATAAAACATTCACTCCTTTTATCTTATGGTGTATATGAAGAAAAATCGATCGGTTTAAATGTATTTTGAACATTGTACTCCATCATAGTTCGTTAGTAAAGTAGAAATGTTTAGGAGAAGAAAAAATTTTTCTGCAAAAAAATCACCTTAGCTTATGCAAAGGTGATTTTCAAATTGCTTATTTTTTTAATCCTTGCTCTAGTGTTTCTAACATTTCGTGCTTTTCATTTTCATCAGCGTTTTTCCAAATGACTTCAAATAAAACGCCAAGACCTGGAAGCATTTTTTCTTCACCGCTTTGAATTGCATCGACGATTGTTTCTTGTAATTGATCTTGTGAATTTCCAGATACATTCGCTAATACGGCACCGCGTAAATTAAAACTCATTGCTTTCACCTCTTCTTCAGAATTGAAACTGACGTTAGTTTTTGTTCTTTTTTATGTAAATATGTATGAAAAATAGGCTATAATGATAAGACAAGAAGAGAGGGAAATACATATTATGAAAAACATTGATTCAGTACAAAATCCGCGTGTAAAGCAGTGGAAAAAGCTGCAAACGAAAAAAGAACGCGATAAAAAAGGTTTATTTTTTGTAGAAGGATTCCACTTAGTCGAGGAAGCTTTGAAGACAGGAATTGTAACAGAACTTATCGTTTCAGATCAGACAGACCTTCCGAAAGATTGGACAGTTAATGATGTGGAAATGTACATCGTACCTGAGGCGATTGTAAAAATACTTCGTGAAACAGAAACGACGCAAGGTGTATTTGCTGTTTGTGAGAAGCATGAGAAAGAAGTAGCTCTTACTGATGGGAAATTCCTTTTATTAGATGGCCTGCAAGACCCAGGTAATTTAGGAACAATTATTCGTACAGCTGATGCAGCTGGTATTCACGCCGTTGTGCTTGGAGAAGGTTGTGTTGATGTTTACAATAGTAAAGTACTCCGCTCTACACAAGGCTCTATTTTCCACTTACCAATTGTAAAAGGGAACTTAGAAGAATGGGTAGACAAGTTAAAAGAAAATAACGTTCCTGTATATGGAACAGCTCTTGAAAATGGAGTTCCGTATGGTGAAGTAACGCCGGCTGGCAGTTTTGCATTAATTGTAGGAAATGAAGGAAATGGCGTACGCCGAGAAATTCTTGCAAAAACGGATCAAAACTTGTATATTCCGATTTACGGCGGGGCAGAATCATTAAATGTTGCGGTTGCAGCAGGGATTTTAACGTATTATTTGCAAAGCCCGGTTGCGAACAAATAAAAAACTTCTTATAATAAGTTGAAGTACATTATATTAAAAGTTAAATAACGAAAAACGTTGATAGAGAAGAGTAGCTTACAAAATCGCCATATAGGGAGAGAATGTCGTAGACTGAAAGCATTCTTATGGTAGACGAAAGTGAATTCACCTCTGGAGTTGACGCCAGGACCATGTATATGTAAAGGCGTTCCGGTCAGAATTGATCGTTATAACTAATGAGTGGGCAGACATGTTCTGTCAATTTAGGGTGGTACCGCGAATTTACCTCGTCCCTTTTTGGGAGCGAGGTTTTTTTATTTTTAAAATTAGGAGGGTTCCAAAATGGAAGCACGTTTAAAAGAGCTAAAGCAAAAAGCGTTAGAGCTTATTGAAGAAGCGAAAGAGCTGAAAGGCTTAAACGACGTACGCGTAGCGTATTTAGGAAAAAAAGGTCCAATTACAGAAGTATTACGCGGCATGGGAAAATTATCAGCAGAAGAGCGTCCACGTATGGGAGCATTAGTAAATGAAGTACGTGAAGCGATTCAAACGCGTCTAGACGACAAAATTAGTAACTTAGAAAAAGCAGTAATTGAAGCGAAATTAGCTACTGAAACAATTGATGTTACATTGCCAGGTCGTCCTGTTGAAACAGGTTGTCACCATCCGTTAACGGCTGTTGTTGAGCAAATTGAAGATGTATTCATCGGTATGGGTTATGAAGTAGCTGAAGGAACAGAAGTAGAAAAAGACTACTACAACTTCGAAGCACTAAACTTACCGAAAGATCACCCAGCGCGTGATATGCAAGATACATTCTACATCACAGAAGAAACGTTACTACGTACACATACATCTTCTGTGCAAGCACGTACGATGGAAAATAATAAAGAAAAAGGCCCAATTAAAATTATTTGTCCTGGTAAAGTGTATCGCCGTGATGACGACGATGCGACGCATTCACATCAGTTCATGCAAATTGAAGGTCTTGTAATTGATAAAAACATTCGTATGAGTGACTTAAAAGGTACACTGCAAGTATTCGTGAAAAAGATGTTCGGTGAAGATCGTGAAATCCGTCTTCGTCCAAGTTTCTTCCCATTCACAGAGCCATCTGTAGAGATGGATATTTCTTGTATGATGTGTCATGGCAAAGGCTGCGGCACTTGTAAAGGAACTGGCTGGATTGAAATTCTAGGCGCAGGTATGGTTCACCCGAACGTACTTGAAATGGCTGGTTATGATTCAAAAGAATATCAAGGTTTCGCATTCGGTATGGGCGCAGAGCGTATCGCAATGTTGAAATACGGAGTAGATGACATTCGTCATTTCTATACAAATGATGTACGTTTCTTACAACAATTCAAACGAGCGTAAGGGAAGGGGAGGATAAGTATGTTCGTATCATATCGTTGGTTACAAGAGTATGTAGATATTAAAGATGTAACAGCACAAGAACTAGCAGACAAAATCACGAAAAGTGGTATTGAAGTAGAAGGCGTTGAAGTATTAAATAAAGGTGTAAAAGGTGTTGTAGTTGGTCACGTATTAGAATGTGAAAAACACCCAGAAGCTGATAAATTAAGCAAATGCTTAATCGATATCGGTGAAGAAGAGCCAGTTCAAATTATTTGTGGAGCTGCTAACATTGCAAAAGGTTTAAAAGTACCAGTTGCAAAAGTTGGAGCTGTACTTCCTGGTAACTTCAAAATCAAAAAAGCAAAACTACGCGGTGAAGCTTCTCACGGTATGGTTTGTGCTCTTCAAGAGCTTGGTATTGATGGAAAGTTAGTTTCAAAAGAATACGCAGATGGTATCTTCATCTTCCCAAGTGACGCTGAAGTTGGTGCAGATGCACTTGAAATTTTAAACTTACACGATGAAGTACTTGAGCTTGGCTTAACACCAAACCGTGCAGATTGCTTAAACATGTTAGGTGTTGCTTACGAAGTAGCTGCTATTTATGGCCGCGAAGTAAAGCTTCCAGCTATCGACTTACAAGAAACAGCAGAAAAAACTTCTGATTATATTTCTGTAAGTGTAGAAGCGAAAGAAGAAAACCCATTATACATTGCAAAAATGGTTAAAAACGTAAAGATTGGTCCATCACCAATGTGGATGCAAACTCGTCTTATGGCAGCTGGCATTCGTCCAATTAGCAACGTAGTTGATATTACAAACTACATTTTAATGGAATACGGTCAACCGTTACATGCATTCGATTACGATAAATTAGGTTCAAAAGAAATCGTTGTTCGTCTTGCAAAAGAAGGCGAAAAAATTGAAACGTTAGATGATCAAGAGCGTACATTACAAAGCCACCACCTTGTAATTACAAACGGCACGAAAGCTTTAGCTGTTGCTGGTGTAATGGGCGGGGCGGATTCTGAAGTTACAAATGAGACAGTAAACGTTCTAATTGAGTCTGCATATTTTGCAGGTCAAACAGTACGTCGTACATCAAAAGACTTAGGTCTTCGTAGTGAATCAAGTGCACGTTTCGAAAAAGGAATCGACCCAACACGTACATTTGAAGCAATTCAACACGCAGCTGCTTTAATGGCGAAATATGCTGGCGGTGAAGCACTTGAAGGTGTAGTAGAAGCTGACAACTTACAAGTACAAGAGCGTACAGTATCTGTTACTGCTGAAAAAGTAAACCGTGTATTAGGTACAAATATTTCTGCGAGTGAAATGGGTACAATGTTCACAAACTTGAAATTCCCATTCACAGAAGTAGAAGGAACATTCCACGTGAATGTACCAGCACGTCGTCCTGATATTACAATTTCAGAAGACTTAGTAGAAGAAGTGGGCCGTCTATACGGTTATGACCACATTCCAGTTACATTACCTTCTGGAACGATGACTCGTGGTAAATTAACATCAGCACAAACGAAACGTCGTAAAGTACGCCGCTTCTTAGAGGGTGCTGGTTTATATGAAGCAATCACGTATTCATTAACAAGCGCTGACAAAGCGAAACAATATATGGTTGAGCCAAACGAAAAGGCGCCTGTAGGTCTTGCGCTTCCAATGAGTGAAGAACGTAGCCAACTTCGTTTAAGCTTAGTACCGCAATTACTAGAAGCAGTTTCATACAATGTCGCTCGTAAAAACGACAGCGTTGCTTTATACGAAGTAGGTTCTATCTTCTTACCGACAGAAGAAGGAGAACTTCCGAAAGAAGAACAACATCTTGCAGGTGTTATGACAGGTCTTGCTCTTCACCATGCATGGCAAGGTGAGAAGAAAGTAGTAGACTTCTTCGTTGTGAAAGGTGTACTAGAAGGACTATTCGACGTACTTGGCGTTGCAAACCAAATCACATATGCACCAGCAAAACGCGAAGGTATGCACCCAGGCCGTACAGCTGACATCGTATTAGATGGCGAAGTAATTGGTTTCATCGGTCAATTGCACCCAGAAGCAGAAAAACAATTAGATGTGAAAAATACATTCGTATTTGAATTATCTCTTGTAAAAGTATTCGGTGCAGACGCTGAAGAAACTTACTACGCAGCAATTCCACGTTTCCCATCTATGACACGTGACATGGCTGTTGTAGTAACAAAAGAAACAAAAGCTGGTGAAATGAAGCAAGTCATTGCTGAAGCTGGCGGAGAACTTCTGAAAGACGTAACACTATTCGACTTATACGAAGGTGAAAAAATGGAAGAAGGCAAGAAATCACTTGCATTCTCTATGACTTACTTCGATGCAGAACGTACATTAACAGACGAAGAAGTAACAGAAGCACATAACCGTGTACTAACAACGGTAGAAGAGAAATTCGGTGCGGAGTTACGTAAGTAATTAGAAAATTGCCGGATATATTCCGGCAATTTTTTTATTGGGTTAGTTGTCGGACACTGTCGGTAAGTCGATATATTACAAAAATCGCTCATATATTTTCCGACACCTTGCATCTTTCTCTCGAATGTAGTACATTAATTTTAGTTTAACAAAATGAAAGACGATGATAAGGAAAAGTAGTATATACTATAATCCAAAGCGAGTCAGGGACGGTGAGAGCCTGATGAGGCGGTATATGTGAAGAACACCTTGGAGTTGCTAACCGAAATTGAATCTTGTATTCAAGAGTAGACTTAGACGGGAATCCGGCCTGTTACAAACCGGGAAGTATGTATTACATACGAGTTAAAGTTGGTCTTTATGACAAATTGGGTGGTACCGCGAAGTTTAACCTTTCGTCCCTTTATGGATGAAAGGTTTTTTTGTATTTAAATATATGAGCAAAGGAGAATTTCACTATGGAAAACACATTAGTAAAAAGTCTGTATAGAGATACAGAAAAGTATGCAGATCAAACAGTACAAGTATCAGGGTGGATTCGTAACTTACGTGATTCAAAAGCATTTGGTTTCATCGAATTAAACGACGGTAGCTTCTTCAAAAGCGTTCAAATCGTTTTCGATACAGAATTAGAGAACTTCAAAGAAATTGCAAAACTTCCACTTAGCTCTTCAGTTAAAGTAGAAGGTAAAGTAATTGCAACGCCTGGAGCGAAGCAACCATTTGAAATTAAAGCAGAAAAAATTGATATCGAGGGCTTATCAGATTCTGATTACCCACTTCAAAAGAAGCGTCATACATTTGAATACTTACGTACAATCGCTCACTTACGTCCAAGAACAAATGCATTCTCTGCAACGTTCCGCGTACGTTCTATCGCAGCATTTGCGATTCACCAATTCTTCCAAGAGCGTGGATTCGTACATGTTCATACACCTATCATCACTGGTAGTGATACAGAAGGTGCTGGCGAAATGTTCCGCGTAACAACGCAAGATTTAAATAACCTACCAAAAGGTGAAGACGGAAAAGTTGATGAGTCAAAAGACTTCTTCGGTAAAGAAACAAACTTAACAGTAAGTGGACAGCTGAACGCTGAAGCTTATGCATTAGCATTCCGTGATGTATACACATTCGGACCTACATTCCGTGCGGAAAACTCAAACACAACTCGCCACGCTGCTGAGTTCTGGATGGTTGAGCCTGAGATTGCATTCGCTGAACTAGGGGACGTAATGAACCTTACAGAAGATATGCTGAAATATGCAATGAAATACGTATTAGAGCATGCACCAGAAGAAATGGAATTCTTCAACAGCTTCGTTGATAAAACAGTTCTTGAGCGCATGAACAACGTAATTAACTCTGACTTCGGTCGCATCACTTATACAGAAGCAATTAAAGTGCTTCAAGAATCAGGTGCTGATTTCAAATACCCAGTAGAATGGGGAATTGACTTACAAACAGAGCACGAAAGATACTTATCAGAAGAAATCTTCAAACGCCCTGTATTCGTAACTGACTATCCGAAAGACATTAAAGCATTCTACATGCGTTTAAATGAAGACGGTAAAACAGTAGCTGCTACTGACCTTCTAGTTCCTGGCATCGGCGAATTAATCGGCGGAAGCCAACGTGAAGAAAGAATGGACGTTTTAGTAGACAGAATTAAAGAATTAGGTATGAACGAAGAGGATTACTGGTGGTACTTAGAACTTAGAAAATACGGCGGTACAAAACACGCTGGATTCGGTCTAGGTTTCGAGCGCTTCCTAATGTACATCACTGGCATGGCTAACATCCGTGACGTAATTCCATTCCCAAGAACTCCAGGTTCTTCTGAGTTCTAAAATGTGAAAAAAGCGAGAGGATTTCCTCTCGCTTTTTCTTTTGCATAGTTTATTACCCTGTAGCAAAAAGTAACGCGAAGGGGTGAATATAAATGAGTAAAAAAGTGAAAAAAGATCATTCAAGATCGGGCCTAGGTTCTCCAGAAGTAGAAGGACAAGGAACGACGACACATGAAACAGGTTCACATAAAGTACCTTCATCAAATAAGAAGCAGAAACGAAGCTAACATAAAAAAGGAGAGTCTTGGCGACTCTCCTTTTTTCATGTATTACATCTTCTTATCGTTAATTTCTTTTGTAATCTTATTTATGTCTTTGCCTAATCGATCTAAATAGAAAAACCACAGTAAACTCATGAACACGTAATAGATGGCCATCACGCCAAGATTATCAGATATATTTTCGAATGTGGATTTAGTAGTGAAAAAAGCTCCTCAAATGGTAGAAATAGTGAAGTAAGAAAGTGGGCCTACGAGGTGTACGAAAACATATAATATCTTTTTAACTTTTACAGCGTTCATATGAAAAACCTCCTTTTTCTAATCATACATTCAAGTTCCTCACAGAAGTGTTGTAGTTTTGCTGGATTATGTATTAACGAGCGAGCATCGTGTTTCCCGATAAATCTTCGAATCCGAAAGTTTAATAAGAAAGAGCGACCATAACGCTCTATTAGATCGTTGAACGCTCGTTGTTCACTTAGTAGCTGAATATTTTCCCTAATTTCAAACTGCCTTTCGTGTGGATCGCCTAGTAAAATATTTAGAATCATTTGTAGAAGTAGCAATGGGGATCCCCTCCTATGTTAGAATAATCTGTATATTATAATTGTAACAAAACTATAAGGACAATAGTAGGGTGAAACAAAAAACAGGAGTTTGTAGGCTCCTGTTTTTGTCGATACTATCTTAATAAGCGAAGCGCCTTCTCCGTATTAGCGAAATGCAGTTTCACAAACTCAGGTAATCGTTCTTTACCAAGCTTTTGAATTAATTTAGCAGCGGCGATATCAACTTGTTTACCGGCACCTTTTGGCAGCGGCATACCAGCTTTTTTACTTAGTTCATCAAATTGTTTTACGAATGAGTAACGAGCTAAAATGGAGGCAGCGGCTACAGCTAAATGGACGCTTTCGCCTTTCGTTGCGAAATAAACATTTTCACGCTGTACCTGTTTTTGTTTTGCTAAATATTTGTAGTATGTATCAGGTTGTGTGAATTGGTCGATTAAGACGCCTTCAGGTTTTGTAGGTGCCATTTTAGCTAATAAGTTTGTAATAGCTTTATTGTGTAGCAAGGCTTTTAACTTACCTTGGTTGTTTCCTTTATCAAATAGCTCGTTATATTTTTCGTTATGAAGGACAAGAGAGCTATAAGGAACAACGTGTAGAAGTTGTTTCGCAATGGCAGTAATTTGATCGTCATTTAAGTTTTTAGAGTCTTTTACACCAAGTTCTTTTAGTAGTGGAATTTGCTTTGCATCCACATATACAGCAACGACTGTCATCGGTCCAAAGAAATCTCCCGTACCAACTTCATCAGACCCTACAATAGACATTGTACCGATGGAAGCAGGAGGCGCATAACGATGGGAATCGACAGATTTTTTTACAGCTGTTTTCGGTGTTTGAGAGACAGTTTGCCAACGAGAAGCTTCTGCTTCAGCGCGGCCTCCTTGGAACATTACTTTTCCAGATTTATACGCTGTAATCGTGCAAGATGGTACCTTTGCCATGAAGATCCCGCCTTGCGGAGTTTTTGGGCTAAGCGAATGTTTATATTGTTGTTTCATGTCTTCAATTACTGTAGAATTTGTTTGAATTACGATAGAATTTGACATAATGGTCGCCCCTTTTTTTATATTGTTATTTTTATCATATCGGATTGTTCTTTCTGTTTCCATATTATGAAGGTTCATGGTATGATAAACTTTAGGATTCTGTACGTGATTGGAGGCCGGTGAGTTGTCACAACAAAAGGGAAAGAAAAGTCGAATTAATGTAGAAATCTATGGTCAGCAATATTCAGTTGTTGGCGATGAAAGTACAAGTCATATCCGCATGGTAGCAGCGATTGTGGATGATAAAATGCGCGAACTCAATGCCAAGAATCCTTCGCTTGACACGAGTAGACTAGCGGTATTGACGGCGGTAAACGTCATACACGATTACATAAAATTAAAAGAAGAACATGAGAAATTGAAAGAAAGTATGACAAAAAAAGGAATGGAATAACATGATTGATATTATTATCATTTTACTGCTTGTTATGGGATTTTTCCTCGGCTTACGCAGAGGGTTTATTCTGCAACTTGTAAAGTTAACAAGCTTTATTATCGCATACCTTGTTGCATACTGGTACTGTAAAGATTTAGCGCCAGCACTTGCGAAATTTATTCCGTATCCATTTGATAAAAACGTATCTGTTCCAGAATGGATTGATGCAAATAATATTGAGACAGTATTTTATCAAGCGCTTGCGTTTATCATATTGTTTATTATCACTAAAATTGCACTTTCATTACTTGGTAATTTGTTAAATATGTTTGCAGAAATACCGGTTTTAAAGCAAGTAAATGCGTTTGCGGGGGCAATCCTCGGATTTTTAGAAGTATATATTATTTTGTTTGTCTTAATTATCATTGGAAATATTCTTCCGATTGAACAAGTACAAACACCATTACAAAAATCATCAATTAGCAAAATAATTGTAGACGATACACCGATTCTATCTGAAAAGGTGAAGGAACTATGGCAGACAGGTAGCAGAGTATAACTTCTCTTTTTTCGGAAAGAGAAGTTTTTTTCTATGAAAGAAAGGCGGGGCAATGATGAAAGTAAATAAAAAACAAGTGATCAAATTATTAGAGACAATCGGGCTTTTTATGGAACTAAAGGGTGCGAATCCATTTAAAATATCTGCATTTCGTAAAGCGGCAGCAGCATTAGAAAGTGACGATCGTAGTCTTTCTGAAATTGAAGATTTCACAAAGATTCCAGGAATCGGAAAAGGAACAGCAGCCGTTATACAAGAATATATAGAATCGGGAACATCTGAAGTATTACAAGAACTTGAAAAAGAAGTACCAAGTAGCTTATTGCCGTTATTAAAACTACCAGGTCTTGGTGGTAAAAAGGTGGCTAAGTTATATAAAGAGCTAGGCGTTATTGATATGGAGACGTTAAAAGCTGCTTGTGAGGAAAATAAAGTACAAGCTTTAGCTGGTTTCGGTAAGAAGACAGAAGAGAAAATATTAGAAGCAATCGATCAAGTAGGCTCTCGTCCAGAGCGTTTACCAATTGCGATGGTATTGCCTATTGCCGGGGAAATAGAGGAGAAATTGTCGAATATTGCTGAAGTAATTCGTTTCTCTCGCGCTGGTAGTTTGCGCCGTGTTCGTGAAACAGTGAAAGATTTAGATTTTATCATTGCAACGACAGAACCAGCAGCGGTACGTGAGCATTTACTACAATTTGATAATATGATTGAAGTAATAGCAAGTGGAGATACGAAAGTTTCTGTCCGTCTGCAATATGAATATGATATTTCAATTGATTTCCGTTTAGTAAAACCAGAAGAGTTTATTACAACTCTTCACCATTTCACAGGATCAAAAGATCATAACGTAAAAATGCGTCAAATCGCAAAAGATAAAGGCGAGAAAATTAGTGAGTACGGTGTAGAGAACTTGGAAACAGGTGAAGTGAAAACATTTGAGACTGAAGAAGACTTCTTTGCTCATTTCGGTTTGCCATTTATTCCGCCAGAAGTGCGTGAAGATGGAAAAGAAATTGAATTAATTAAAGAGTATCCGAACTTAATTCAGTTTTCCGATATACAAGGTGATTTACATATGCATACAACTTGGAGTGACGGTGCTTTTTCTATTGAAGAAATGGTACAAGCGTGCCGTGCTCGTGGATATAAGTTTATGGCGATTACTGATCACTCGCAATACTTAAAAGTGGCGAACGGTTTAACGAAAGAGCGTCTTCGTGAGCAAGCGAAAGAAATTGAACGTATGAATGAAAAGTATCCAGACATTACAATTTTACGCGGAATTGAAATGGACATTTTACCAGATGCCTCGCTTGATTTTGATGATGAAGTATTAGCAGAATTAGATTATGTCATTGGAGCGATTCACTCTAGCTTCTCACAAGACCGTGAAACGATTATGAAGCGTCTACGTACTGCACTTGAGAATAAACATGTCACAATGATTGCCCATCCTACAGGACGTCTTCTCGGGCGTCGTGAGGGTTATGATGTAGATACAGATTTATTAATTGAACTAGCAAAAGAGACAAATACAGTTTTAGAATTAAATGCGAATCCGAACCGTCTAGATTTAAGCGCGAAATTATTAAAACAAGCACAAGATGCTGGTGTGAAAGTAGCGATTAATACGGATGCTCATACGCTTGAAATGTTAGAAGATATGGAAACAGGTGTAGCAGCAGCACGTAAAGGTTGGATTCAAAAAGATAACGTGATTAACACGTGGGATATTGAACGTTTATTAGACTATATTAAACGTAATAAGTAATACAAGGGGGACCTGCAACATGTTAGAAAGAACGTTGCGTGTATTAGAATACAATAAAGTAAAAGAACAATTACTTGAACATACAGCATCTTCACTTGGTCGTGACAAAGTGAAGCATTTAGTGCCGAGCACTGATTTTGAAGAAATTGTAGAAATGCAAGATACAACGGATGAAGCAGCGAAAGTTATTCGTTTAAAAGGTAGTGCACCATTAGGTGGTATTACGGATATTCGCTCAAATGTGAAGCGTGCAAAAATTGGGAGTATGTTAAGTCCAAATGAATTACTTGATATTGCAAATACGATGTATGGTAGTCGTAATATGAAACGCTTCATTGAAGATATGGCTGATAACGGTGTCGAGCTTCCGATTTTAGAAACTCACGTCGCTCAAATTGTATCTTTATATGATTTAGAAAAGAAAATTACAAATTGCATCGGTGACGGCGGTGAAGTAGTCGATAGCGCAAGTGATAAACTGCGTGGTATTCGTACTCAAATTCGTACTGCGGAAAGTCGTATTCGTGAAAAGTTAGAAAATATGACGCGCTCTTCAAACGCGCAAAAGATGCTGTCTGATTCGATTGTAACGATTCGTAACGAACGTTACGTAATCCCAGTAAAACAAGAATATCGCGGCGTATATGGTGGTATTGTTCACGATCAATCGGCTTCTGGACAAACGTTATTTATTGAGCCACAAGTCATTGTAGAATTAAATAATGCACTGCAAGAAGCACGTGTGAAAGAAAAACAAGAAATCGAACGCATCTTATTAATGTTAACAGAAGAAGTGGCAGTAGAAGCGGATATCGTTTTATCAAACGTAGAAGTAGTTGCAAATCTTGATTTCATCTTTGCGAAAGCTTTTTATGCGAAGCGAATTAAAGCGACAAAGCCGATTGTAAATAACGAGCGTTACATGGACTTAAGACAAGCACGCCATCCGCTTATCGATCCAGAAATAATCGTGCCAAATAACATTATGTTAGGGAAAGATTTCACGACAATTGTTATTACAGGACCGAATACAGGTGGTAAAACAGTTACGCTGAAAACAGTTGGTATTTGTGTGTTAATGGCGCAATCTGGCCTTCACATTCCAGTAATGGATGAGTCAGAGATTTGTGTATTCAAAAATATCTTTGCTGATATCGGTGATGAGCAATCGATTGAACAGAGTTTAAGTACGTTCTCCTCACATATGGTGAACATCGTTGATATTTTAGAAAAAGCTGATTTTGAAAGCTTAGTTTTATTCGATGAATTAGGTGCTGGAACAGACCCACAGGAAGGGGCTGCACTTGCCATTTCAATTTTAGATGAAGTATGTAATCGCGGTGCTCGCGTTGTTGCAACGACGCATTATCCAGAATTAAAAGCATACGGATATAACCGTGAGCAAGTTATTAATGCGAGTGTTGAGTTTGATGTAAATACATTAAGTCCAACTTATAAATTATTAATCGGTGTACCAGGCCGTAGTAATGCCTTTGAAATTTCGAAACGTCTTGGATTATCTGATCGCGTTATTGAGCAAGCACGCAATCACATTAGTACAGATACGAATAAAATTGAAAATATGATTGCGAAGTTAGAAGAAAGCCAGAAGAACGCAGAGCGTGACTGGAACGAAGCAGAAGCGCTTCGCAAACAATCTGAAAAACTGCATCGTGAATTACAACGTCAAATCATTGAATTTAACGAAGATCGTGATGAACGATTATTAAAAGCGCAAAAAGAAGGAGAAGAAAAAGTCGAAGCTGCAAAGAAAGAAGCAGAAGGCATTATTCAAGAACTTCGTCAATTGCGTAAAGCACAGCTTGCAAATGTGAAAGACCACGAGCTAATTGAAGCGAAGAGTCGTCTAGAAGGCGCAGCGCCAAAGCTTGTTAAGAAACAAAAAGTAAATGTGAAAAATACTGCACCGAAACAACAGTTACGTGCAGGTGATGAAGTGAAAGTATTAACGTTCGGTCAAAAAGGTCAACTACTTGAAAAAGTAAGCGATACAGAGTGGAGCGTACAAATCGGTATTCTGAAGATGAAAGTGAAAGAATCTAATATGGAATACATTAACACACCGAAGCAAACAGAGAAAAAAGCAGTTGCAACGGTAAAAGGTAGAGACTATCACGTTTCATTAGAACTTGATCTTCGTGGTGAACGATTTGAAAATGCAATGGCGCGCGTTGAGAAATACTTAGACGATGCCCAGCTTGCAAGCTATCCTCGCGTATCAATCATTCACGGTAAAGGGACAGGAGCACTTCGCCAAGGTGTACAAGATTACTTGAAGAAGCATCGCGGTGTAAAAACCTTCCGTTACGGTGACATGGGCGAGGGAGGCCTAGGCGTAACAGTTGTCGAATTAAAATAGAAAACAACGAAACAAAGGGGAAACCATTATATGTTTATGGACAAACTTGCAAAAGTATTGTTAGCTTGTTGTGGAATATTTTTGGTGATTGGGGTTATTTATTTAGTTGTTTTTGCGAAGTGAAAAAGCGTCAATCGTGGCAGAATGATATTGCCATAGATTGACGCTTTTAATATATGTGAAAAGGAATAGAACATGAAAATCAACCAATACATAAGCGAAGCAAAATTATGCTCCAGACGTGAAACAGATCGTCTCATTAAAGCTGGACGCGTGGCTATTAACGGCGAAATATGTACGCACGGTGCACTCGTAAGCGATGGTGATAGGGTAACGATTGATGGGCAAGTTATTGTAAAAGAAGAGAAAGAAAAAGTGTATATCGCATTTCATAAACCAGTCGGAATTACTTGTACAGCAGCCGATCATATTGAAGATAATATTATTGATTATATCAATTACCCAGAGCGAATCTTTCCAGTTGGGCGATTAGATAAAGCATCAGAAGGACTTATTTTATTAACGAATGACGGCGGCATTGCGAATCAAATTTTACATGGTGATCATGAGCACGAGAAAGAATATGTTGTCACAGTCGATAAACCTTTTACGGACTGGTTTATTGATGAGATGTCCCGCGGTGTAAATATTAAAGATGGAATGACGAAGCCGTGCAAAGTGACAAGAGTCGATCAATCAACATTTCGTATCGTTTTAACGCAAGGAATGAACAGGCAAATTCGTAGAATGAGTCGTGCTTTCGGATTTACTGTAATAAAGCTAAAGCGAGTACGCATTATGAATATAGAGCTAAATGAGCTTGAAGTTGGAAAGTGGCGGAGCGTTACAGCTGAAGAGTTAGAAATTTTAATAGGGCAGTTATAGGGAGGAAAAATTTTCTCCCTATATTTTTTTGTCAGAAAAAATAAAACTATTGATTTTTTAAAAAATAGCCCATATAATAAAAAACAACAAGTTTCGACAAGATATTTTATAAAAGTAATGATGAGGACATGAGTTGTATTTTACGATTCTCAGAGAGGGAAGCCTTAGGCTGTGAGCTTCCTAATACGAAAAGACAAGCTTACCACCTCTAAACTTCAAGAGTGAACTGCATACATGATGCATTGTAATTCTTGGCGGATAAAACCGTTATCAATTTACACGAGCTATAAAATGAGCTTATTTCGTTATAAATTCATTTTATTAGAATAAGGGTGGAACCACGATTTCAACACTCGTCCCTTTATTAGGGACGGGTGTTTTTTGCGTTCTTTTACGGGGAAGTATGCTTGAAAGAGGATATGTGACGGATTTTAATTCAGAATATTTTGTTAATTTATTATTTTAGGAGGTTAGTAGAAATGAAATCATCTTTAAAGTTTTCAGAGATGTTTGCAATAAGTTTAATGTTATTTGCACTGTTTTTTGGTGCGGGTAATATGATTTTTCCACCAGCATTAGGACAAGGCGCTGGAACAGACGTATGGATTGCGTTGTTTGGTTTTATCGTAACAGGCGTTGGACTACCTTTATTAGGAGTAATTGTTATAGCTTTAAAGGGAGATATTAATGAGCTAGCAGGACGTGTACATCCTATATTCGCACTTGTTTTTATCACTGCAATTTATTTATGTTTAGGCGTATTCGTAAGTGTGCCGCGTACAGGAACAGTAGCTTATGAGATGAGTATTGCACCGTTTTTACCAAGTGAGATAGCTGGTCAGTCATATCCACTTGTTATCTTTACACTTATTTTCTTTGCAGTCACTTTCTATTTAGCTTTAAATCCTTCGAAATTAGTGGGTCGTATTGGTAAAGTGCTAACTCCAATATTATTAGCTGTTATTGCAATTATCGTAGGTAAAGCACTTATTACACCAATTGGAGAATTTGGTGCACCGACAGAAGCGTATAGTGCTCCTCTCTTTAAAGGATTTATTGATGGATATTTAACTTTAGATGGACTTGCGGCACTGGTATTCGGAAATGTTGTAATTCATGCGTTAAAAGAAAAAGGCATTACAAATAAAAACAGTATTGCAAAAGTAACAATCTTTGCAGGATTTATTGCAGCGCTTGGTCTACTACTTGTGTATTTAGCACTTGCTTATCTTGGAGCTTCTAGTGTGTCACTTGGAATGGGCGCAAACGGAGGAATTATTTTAACAAATGTCGTGAATCATTTATTTGGTAGCTACGGAACTTTATTACTAGGGATCGCAATTACAGCAGCATGTTTAACAACTTCTGTAGGTATTGTTGCAGCTTGTGGTGATTACTTCTCTTCCTTATTACCAAAGCTTTCTTATCAAAAAGTCGTTTTCATTTTCTGTGTATTAGCATTTATGGTAGCAAACCTTGGGTTAACTCAGTTAAATGCATTAGCATTACCAATCTTAATCGCAATTTATCCAATTGGAATCGTACTTATCGTATTATCACTTGTTGAAAACTACGTTCGTCTTCCATTAGCGATGTATGTGGGCGGGATTGTAGGAGCATTTGCAATAAGTTTCTTTGATGGGTTACACAATGCAAACCTTCAAATTGCAGCGCTAGCACCTATTTTAGATAAGATTCCATTATATAGTGTAGGAATTGGTTGGTTAGTTCCAGGTATAATCGGTATAGGATTTGGTTATATAGTTTCTAAGTTTCAAAAGCAGGAAATTGCTGTAGAAAAATAGAGAAAAGAGGCTTTCTATAATAGAAAGTCTCTTTTTTTGTAAAAAAAGCCGCATATAGAGAAATTTAGATATTAAAAATTTTATACGTAATATAGTTGACAAAAAATTTATGAGTAGGCTAAGATTGACTTAGTTGTGGAAATATTGGAAGGGAAGTGAGGGAAACGGGGTTTCTATAACTATAGTGTTGTTATGGGAAGAGGTGAAAGAAGAGGAGAAGAGAAAATTTATTTTTTTGACTTACATTGAGAATGATAATCAATAAATACGTTTTATAATTTTTTCTCAGTTTCTATGCCTTCGTATAAGGAATAGGGTGAGATATTATTTTTAATATTAAATGAGAATGATAATCAATAATGCTTATGTTACATAAAAGAATGCTAATTAAATAATAGGTAGAAGAGATTATTTTTTTCTTATGAATTGAGAATAATTATCATTTTCGGGAAAAGTGAAATGAAAGATAACCAAGGAGGAAACAAAAAAAATGAAAAAGGTTTCTGTATTACCCGCTTTTATTATAACGTTCGTATGTATGCTAGCTTTTCTTGTAATGCCATACGGGAATGCTTCAGCAAAACTAGCTGATGGTACTTACGATATTAATTACGTAATTCAAAAAGCGGAAAATGATTCAGCTTCAATGGCAAATGACTATTTTGAAAAGCCGGCAAAATTAATAGTGAAAAACGGTGAGATGAGAGTACAAGTTCCGATGAATCATAGTGCTTGGATTACAGAATTTAAAGCACCAGAGAACGGAAATTTTGTTGATGCGAAAGTTGTTAATAAAGATGAATCGGCAGATAAAAGAACAGTAGAGTTTAAAGTAGATGATTTATCCAAACCGGCAGCTGTAAAAATTCATGTTGTTGTACCAAGTGCAAACTATGACCACCACTACACAATTCGTTTTGCTTTTGATGCAAATGTAAAAGCTGTAGGTGGCGATAATGGCGTAGCTGCTACAACAAAAAATAATGATCAAGCGAAAACAGATACACAAGTAAAAGAAGAGAAAACAAAAGTAGAGAGTAAGGAAACAGCTAAAGAAGTGAATAAAGAAACAAAAAATGAAAATGGAAAAGCTGAAAAAACAGATAACCCAAAAACAGGCGATGAAGCACGTATTGGATTGTTTGCAGTGTTAATTCTTATTTCAGGTGCTTTCTTAATTCGTAAAGTGAAATTGAGTAAATAAATCTTTTGAAGGGTGATGAATATATGTTTAAACAATTTAAAATGATTATTGCCGTATTTGCTGTTTTATTTACATTTATCGCAACACTAGGTTTACAAGATGCAAAGGCTGCTACAAAACTAGCTGATGGAAAATATAATATTGCTTTTACTGTATGGAAAGGCGATAAAGATGAATCGTCTAGAATGAATAGTTATTTTGAAAGCCCAGCAACATTAACAGTTAAAAATGGAAAACAATATGTTTCATTTAAAGTGAAAGATAGTGCTTCTATTAAAAGTTTCCAAGTAGAAAAAGATGGTCAATTTGTAGAAACAACCGTGTTAAGTGAAAATAAAAAAGATAATACTAGAGTTGTAGAATTTGAAGTTGCTGACTTGTCAAAAAAACTAAATGGCAAGGTGAAAATTAATATTCCAATTATTAATTATAATGCTTCGTATGATATTCGCTTTGTATTTGATGGGAACAGTATTAAATAATTTTCAAAAGGGAGAGTCGTTCCATTGAACAGGTATACAAAAATTATTGTTGCTATGTTTTTAATGATATTTACATTCGTATCAACATTACAACCACTTGCAGTTCAAGCAGCTACCAAGTTGGCTGACGGTGAATATTCAATTGGCTTCAAAGTTTTAAAAGATACATCAGATGAAGAATCGATGATGAATCAATATTCAGTAAGTCCGGGAACTTTAAAAGTGAAGGATGGGAAAAAGAAAGTATCCTTTACATTAACAAATAGTTCATGGATTACGAAATTTGAAACAGAAAAAGCAGGTAAGCTAGTTGCGACAAATGTAATTAGTGAAGATAAAGAAAAAGATACAAGAGTAGTAGAATTTGATGTAGAAGATGTAGAGAAGGTATTAAATGCAAAAGTAAAAGTAGATATTGATTTTTTAAATTATCATCATGAGTACGACGTTCGTATTGCATTTGATCAAAATAGCATTACACCAATTCATGTAGAAAAACCAAATGAAAAAGAGGACCCAGCTAATAAGCCAGATCCAAATGAAACTACCGATCCAGGTCAGAAGCCCGACCAAAAGCCTGACCCAGATCAACAACCAAATTCTAACACAATTACAGATGGTGCGTACAGCATTCCATTTAAAGTGTTAAAAGATCAAACAGATGAAGAATCTAAGATGAATAGTTACATGGTAAATCCAGGAGTATTAAAAGTAGAAAACGGTAAGAAAAAAGCAATTGTAACACTAAAAAGTAGCTCATTAATTAAAAATTTCCAAACGGAAAAAGATGGCGCATTTGTTGATGCAAAAGTAGTGAGTGAGGATAAGGAAAAAGATACAAGAGTAGTAGAGTTTGAAGTAAACGATTTATCTAAAAAACTAAATACAAAAGTATTTATCGAAATGGCATCAAGAAATTATAAGCAAATGCATGATGTACAACTTTTATTTGAACAAGATAAACTTGAACAAATTAAAAATGAAGAGAAAAAACCAGAAGTAGAAAAACCGGAAGCAGAAAAACCGGAAGCAGAAAAACCGGAAGCAGAAAAACCAGATGAAAATAAAAAACCAGATGCTGAAACAATTAAAGATGGTGAATACAGCATCAATTTCAAAGCATTAAAAGATCAAACAGACGAAATTTCAATGATGAACACATATACAAAAAGTCCAGGTGTGCTAAAAGTAAAAGATGGTAAGAAGTATGTATCATTTACGTTAACGAACAGTTCTTGGATTACAAAATATGAATTTGAGAAAAATGGTTCGTTTGTTGATGCACATGTAATAAGTGAAGATAAAAAAGCTGATACACGCGTAGTGGAAGTAGAAGTATCAGATTTATCAAAAAAGTTAAATGCAAAAGTAAAAGTAGATATCGATTCAATGAATTATCACCATTTTTACGATATTCAATTTGCATTTGATAAAGGTAGCATTAAGCCGTTAGATAGCCAAGGCGGAAACAACAACCAAGGCGGAAACGACAACCAAGGTGGAAACAACAACCAAGGTGGAAACAACAACCAAGGTGAAAACAACAACCAAGGTGGAAATGATAACCAAGATAATAACACAACAATTGATCCAAAAGCTCTTAAAGATGGTGAATACAGAATTGGCTTTAAAGTGTTAAAAGATCAAACAGATGAAATCTCAATGATGAACACATACACAAAAAGCCCAGGTGTATTAAAAGTAAAAGATGGTAAGAAATACGTATCGTTTACATTAACAAATAGTACATGGATTACGAAATTTGAATTTGAGAAAAATGGTTCTTTCGTTAATGCAAAAGTGTTAAGTGAAAATAAAGAACAAAATACAAGAGTAGTAGAAGTAGAAGTAAACGATTTGTCTAAAAAATTAAATGCAAAAGTAAAAGTAGATATTGATTCAATGAATTATCACCATTTTTATGATGTTCAATTTGTATTTGATCAAGACAGTATTAAAGCCTTAGGGAACCAAGGCGGAAACGACAACCAAGGCGGAAACAACAACCAAGGCGGAAACAACAACCAAGGTGGAAATAATAACCCGAAAGTAATAGTTGATCCGAAAAATTTAGTAGATGGCCAATATGATATTACATTTAAAGTATTAAAAGATAAAACAGATGAGATTTCAAAGATGAATGACTATGTTGTAAATCCAGCGAAATTAATCGTAAAAGATGGTAAAAAATATATTGAGATGACGCTGAAAAATAGTGCGTGGATTACGAAATTCCAAACGGAAAACAATGAACTATTCGCTGATGCGAAAGTAGTAAGCGAAGATAAAAATGTAAATACGCGAGTAGTACAGTTTGAAGTAGAAGATCTATTTAAAAAATTAAACGCAAAAGTAAAGGTAGACATCGATGAGATGAACTACCATCATTTCTACGATGTGCAAATTCAATTTGATACAAATAATATCGGCGCGTTAGGAACTCTTAAAGAGGAACCGAAAAATGAACCGAAAAATCCAGTGACTACACCGAAAGTAGATAATGTAAAAACAGTAGGTACTCCTGATTTTAACCGAAATGCAGATGGTCAGAAGAAAAAAGAAGATACAAAAAATGATTCGAAAAAAGAGAAAAACTCAAAAACTGCAGATACAGCACAACTTGGTTTATATATGGTGTTACTGCTAGGTTCACTTGCTTTACTAGTTCGTAAATATAGAGCAGGTAGATTGTAATTTTTGGAGTCTTGATGCATATTCGCGTGCATCAAGACTTGTTTCATATTGTATGGAAAGGAGTGGTGATTGAGAGTGAAGAAAATTGCAAGTGTACTAATGGCTATCATTTTGTTAATGAGTATAGCTGGGTGCTCATCACCAAAAAAAGAAACAGCAAAGCAGGTAAAGAGTGAGAGTAAAGAGCGCGTTGTTGCAACAACAGTGGCTGTTACTGAAATTATGGATGCGTTAGAAGTAGATTTAGTTGGCGTTCCAACAAGCTCTAAAACTTTACCGAAGCGATATAAAGGTTTACCTGAAGTTGGGAATCCAATGAGTCCAGATATGGAAAAGGTAAAGTCATTAAAGCCTTCAGAAGTGTTATCTGTGACAACACTTGAATATGAATTAAAGCCAGTTTTTGATGGTGTGGGTATGAAAGCAAACTTTTTAGATTTAACGAGTTTGAAAAATATGCAAAGTTCTATTAGCCATTTAGGTAAGAAATATGGGCGTGAAAAACAGGCCGAAGCAGTAGTAACTAAATTAGATAAAAAGGTTGCTAGCATTCAAAAAGAAGTAAAAGGAAAGAAAGAACCGACAGTACTTATTTTATTAGGTGTGCCGGGAAGTTATTTAGTAGCAACAGAGCATTCTTATATTGGAGATTTAGTGAAACAACTAGGTGGTAAAAATATTGTGCAAGGTGAACAAGTAGAATATTTAGCTTCTAATACAGAGTATTTAAAGAAAGCTGATCCAGATATTATTTTACGAGCAGCTCATGGTATGCCTGATGAAGTTGTAAAAATGTTTGATAAAGAATTTAAAACAAATGATATTTGGAAACACTTTGCTGCGGTTAAAAATAACCGTGTTTACGATTTAGAAGAGCGTTTATTTGGAACGACAGGCAATTTAGCAGCAATTGAAGCGTTAGATGAATTGAAAAAAATGATGTATCCGTGATGCATTTTAATATAAAGGAAGAGTAGAATGAATAAAAAAACTTGGAGTTTCCTCATTGTTACTGCATTGCTTATTGTTATGACATCATTGTCAGCGATGAAAGGGAGTTTAGAAGTAGGTATTGTTGAACTCGTACAAGGGATATTTACAGGTGGAAATGAAGATGTTGAAGTCATTAAAGATTTACGTTTCCCGCGTATTATTATTGCGTTGTTCACTGGAGCGGCTCTCGCTGTTTCAGGTGTGCTTTTTCAAGCTGTTATGAAAAATCCACTCGCCGATGCTGGGGTAATCGGTATATCTTCAGGAGCAAGTTTTATGACACTCGTTATTATTACGTTGTTTCCGCAATTCTTTTTCTGGACACCCGTATTCGCCTTTTTAGGTGGTGCGCTTGCATGTTATCTCGTTTATTCGTTTTCATGGAAATCAGGATTAAGCCCGCTTCGCATTATTTTAATTGGTATTGCCATTAATGCAATGTTTACTGGATTAAATGAATCATTCGTTACGATTTGTGGGTATTTTATTAAGAGTATTAAGCAAACGACGACTTCTAATATAACAATGAAGACGTGGGGCGATGTAGAAATAATGGTGACTTATGGAACGATTGGTCTTATTCTTGCTCTGTTCGTAGGAGCTTGGTGTAACTTATTATCGCTACAAGATAAGACTGCGAAAAACTTAGGCTTGCACGTGACGAGAGTTCGTCTTATTATTTCTGCCATTGCAGTACTCTTAGCGGCAGTATCAACAGCGATTGCAGGTGTTATTGCTTTTGTAGGATTACTAGTTCCGCATATTTCAAGACAATTAGTCGGTTCAGACCATAAAGTATTAATTCCATTTTCTGCGCTTGCAGGGGCGTTATTAATTTTGACGGCAGATACAATTGGAAGGTTAATTGTGCCACCTAACGAAATTCCAGCAGCAACAATTATGGCGGTTATTGGTGGTCCATTCTTAATATTTTTGCTTAGAAAGAGTGATAAAGTTCATGGAAATTAAAAATGTAACCTTTTCATACGATAACGTAACAAATCGTTTAAAGTCTGTTAGTAGTGAAATAGAAATTGGGAAAATTACAACAATCATTGGACCGAATGGATGTGGGAAATCAACATTACTTAGTGTCATGTCTAGAAACCACGCTCCTAGCAGTGGAGAAGTAATACTTGATGGGAAAGCGATTGGTGAATATAAACCGAAAGAGTTTGCTAGAAAGCTAGCAGTTGTCCATCAACAAAATGAGGCTCCAGCAGATATTACAGTGGAAAAGCTAATAAGCTTCGGGCGTATGCCATATAAAAATATATTCTCTCCGCAAACAGATGAAGATAGAGAAGCGATTGAGCGTGCACTAGTATGTACGAATTTACAAAGTAAGCGTGATAAGCCAATTTATGCTTTATCTGGTGGAGAGAGGCAGCGAGTTTGGATCGCGATGACATTAGCTCAAAATACACCAATGCTCTTCTTAGATGAGCCGACCACATATTTAGATATTTACTATCAGTTAGAAATATTAGAGTTAGTGAAAGAGTTAAATGAAGTGCATGGACTAACGATTGTAATGGTATTACATGATATTAATCAAGCCATTCGTTATAGCGACCATATTATCGTTATGAAAGATGGAGAAATCATTACGAAAGGTATTCCTAATGATGTAATAACAGAAGAAATGGTTAAAGCAATATATGGTGTAGATGTCATTGTAAAGCAGGATGAAGATACCGGATTGTACATGGTACCTATGGGAATCTAAAGGCTGAGCATAATCCGTTTTGAGGTGATAATTTGAATAGTAAGAAAGGACGGAAAAAGAATTCTTTTTTTCAACGCATACTTACAATTGTGTTTTTAGGAATCTTTTTCTATTCAATGTATGAGTTGGGCGGGATTTTCATGGATTATTATGAAAATCGTAAAGTAATGGCTGAGGCACAACATATTTATAAAAGAAGTCCAATGGAAGAAAAATCAGAAAATGGAGAGGTACGTAAACAGTTTCAGGATCTCCAGAAAATTAATCCAGAGATAGTCGGATGGATTACGATGGATGATACACAAATTAATTATCCAATCGTTCAAGCAAAAGATAATGATTACTATTTATTTCGTAATTATAAAGGTGAAGATATGAGAGCGGGAAGCATTTTTATGGACCATCGTAATGATGTGAAATCTCAAAATCGAAATACGATTTTATATGGCCATCGTATGAAAGATGGTTCTATGTTTGGTAGTTTAAAAAAAATGTTGGATGAAGACTTTTTTATGTCTCATCGTAAATTATATTACGATACATTATTTGAAGGATACGACGTTGAAGTTTTTTCAGTATACACGACAACAACGGACTTTTATTACATTGAAACGGATTTTGGAAATGATGCGGCATATGCATCGTTCTTAAAGGAAATTCAAGAAAAATCACTGTACAAAACGGATACGGAATTGACGGCTAATGATGAAATCGTAACACTTTCTACTTGTGATTATGCTCTTGATCCAGAGGCTGGAAGGCTAGTTGTACACGCAAAATTAGTAAAAAGAAATTAAAGAAAAAAGTATAGAATATGAGAAGTGATAGATAACGCTTCTCATATTCTATACTTTAAAAAAGGACTGTTCTTACTGTGCTGCAGCCATTGGCATACGTACAACTTTTACATCATAGTAAGCAATTTTATTATCAAGAATATATTCTGGCATTCCGCCTTGATGTGAGTGAGCATCTTTAAATGCAGCGCTCTTTGTCCAACCTTGGAAATCTTCTTTTGCATTCCAACGAGTGCTAATTGTTACTTCATCATAATCAACTGTATTTTGTGTTAAAAGAACTTCTAGACCTAAAAAGCCTGGCATCGTTTCAACTTTACCTACTTTATTAAAACGCTCAATTAATTTATGCCCATTTCCCTTTGTAATTTTAGCTGTATTTGTAACAATAATCATGTTTATTCCTCCTATAAATGTAGCTATATTTTCAAGAACTCATATACATCAAATGATAATGAAAATCATTATCATTGTCAATGGTAAATGTGAAATATATAAGTTTTTTTCTATTATTTTGGACAGTGAGATTTTCATTTCAAAACATAGTAAATATGTGGCGGTTAAGTGCGAGAATGAGCTAGTTGTACTAGCAAAGCAATAATATGGTATAGTGAAACGAGGCTGTTTTTTCAGTCTCGTTTTTCAAATGCTTCCTGTAGAGAAAGCATGCAAATGGAAAGGAAGTTATTATATGCGATTAGAAGTAACTGTAAAAATAAAACCGAAATTTATAAAAGAAATTAAAAGTGGATATCCGCTTATTTTAAAAGATGCGATTCAAAATTTAAATGATGTTCGTGAAGAAGGAACAATCATCAAAGTAGTAGATGAGAAGAACAACTTTGTCGGAAAAGGTTATTATGGAAAGCAAAATAAAGGATACGGCTGGATTTTAACGAGAAAAGAGAGTGAACAAATTAATCAATCTTTCTTTGAAAGTAAAATCAAATCTGCCCTACATAAACGAAAGCAATTTTATAAATCAAGTGATACGACAGCATTCCGTGTGGTGAATGGTGAAGGTGATGGTCTTGGAGGACTAATTATCGATTATTATGATGGCTACTACGTAGTAAGTTGGTATAGTGAAGGGATTTACACTTTCAGAGATGAGATTATAGCCGCTCTTCAAAAAGTAGCAAACTTTAAAGGTATTTATGAGAAAAAGCGTTTTGATACGAAAGGGAAATATATTGAGGGTGATGATTTCGTAGCAGGAGAGCGCGGCGAGTTCCCACTTATCGTAAAAGAGAACGGTGTGAACTTTGCGGTTTATTTAAATGATGGGGCAATGGTTGGTGTATTTTTAGATCAACGTAACGTTCGAAAACAAATTCGTGATAAATATGCAAAGGGAAGAACAGTGTTAAATATGTTCTCTTATACAGGTGCTTTCTCTGTATTTGCAGCGCTTGGCGGAGCAAGTAAAACGACGAGTGTTGACCTTGCAAATCGTAGTTTAAGTAAAACGATTGAGCAGTTTAGTGTAAATGAAGTTGATTATGAAGCACAAGATATTATTGTAGAAGATGTATTTCTTTACTTCAAATATGCAGCTAAGAAAAAGATGAAATTTGATATGGTCGTACTTGATCCTCCAAGCTTCGCCCGCTCAAAAAAATATACATTTAGTGCAGCAAAAGATTATAAAAATTTATTAAAAGAAACAATTGCTATTACAGAAAATAACGGTATTATCGTTGCTTCTACAAATTGTAGCGCATTCGATATGAAAAAGTTTAAAGGCTTTATCGATACAGCCTTTAAAGAAATGAATGGCAAATATAAAATATTAGAAGAACATTCTTTACCAGAAGATTTCCGTACCATTGATCAATTTAAAGAAGGAGACTACTTAAAAGTAGTTTTCATCGAGAAAATTAAAGGTTAATAAAGAAAAGGAGCTCGAGTTTACTTGAGCTCCTTTTCTTATTGAACGATATTTTGTACTCTACCGACTTGTCCGTCCTGCAATCGCACTTTAATGCCATGCGGATGGGAAGGGGAGTTTGTTAAAATATCTTTTACAATTCCACGTGTTAATTTGCCTGTTCGTTGATCTTGTTTTAATACAATATCAACTTCAAGACCGGGCGCGATATTAGAACGTTTTTGTCCGTTCATTTACACACCTGTACGTCTACGTTGGTTGTTTGTTTTCTTTGTTTGTTGGTTTTGTAATTTTTTCGTTTCTTGGCTTTGATTTTTTGCATTTTGACCATTTCCATTTCCTTGCTTTTTCTTAGCAAGTTGTTCGCGCATTAAATCAGCTAAGCTTACTTTTTTGTTTTCTGACATGATAAGTCTCCTTTATATAAAGTTAATTATGAACAATCGTAGTGAATTTCATCATATCATTGTTAAGGAAGGAAGGGAAGTTGGTTTGAAAATTCATATATTTGTTTCAAGTCTGTAGTAGTTACGATACAATTGAGTTGTTAACGTTTGTAAAAAGGGGATAGACATATGTCACATCATATTTTATTAGTTGAAGATGATCTCTCAATTCAAGAGATGGTGGAAAAGTATTTGATAAAAGAGGGCTTTCAAGTAACAATTGCGTCTGATGGAGAAGAAGGCGTGAACACATATTTAAAAGGTTCATTTGATTTGATTATCCTCGACATTATGATGCCGAAGCTAGATGGCTTAGAGGTTGTACGAATCATTCGAGAAAAAAGTGCTGTTCCGATTTTAATGATGTCGGCAAAAGATACAGATGTTGATAAAGCTGTTGGATTAGGACTTGGAGCAGATGATTACATTTGTAAGCCATTTTCTATGATTGAATTAGCTGCACGTGTAAAGGCAGGTATTCGAAGATCTACGAAATATTCGGCTACAGAAACAACAGAAAAGATGATTCAAATTGGTGATTTAACGATTGATCCAATTAATTTTACTGTGGAAAAAAACGGGAAGCCTCTCAAACTTACTTTAAAAGAATTTGAGATTCTAAAATTGTTTGTAAAAAATCAAAATCGTGTATTTACAAAAGCACAAATATATACACTAATTTGGAACGAAGAGTATTACGGTGACGATAACGTTATTAATGTTCATATGAGAAGGTTGCGTGAGAAAATCGAAAGTGATCCATCTAATCCAGAATATATTAAAACGTTATGGGGTATCGGCTATAAGTTGGAAGTGATGTAATATGGTCAATTTGTTAATAAGTATTATTTTTATATTGTTATGTGTCATTTACATACAATATAAAATGAGAAAAAATAGTAGTAAAAATTTACGATACACATATGAAAAGTTAGAAAGTATTGTAAATGACAAAACAGGCGAGACGTTACTCGTTATGACAGATGATCTAGAATTGCAAAAATTATTAGTGGCAATTAATCAATTATTAGATGCAAAACAGAAAACGAATGCAGATCATGCAAAAGTAGAAATTTCGATGAGAAAAATGCTTTCAAATATTTCGCATGACTTGAAAACACCACTAACAGTTATTCTTGGATATACAGAAATGTTAAATAAGGATAAAACGATAAATAAAGAAGAACAACAAATATTACTTGAAAAAGTGCATACGAAAACACTAGAAGTGATGGAGTTAATTCATAAGTTTTTTGACTTGGCAAAATTAGAATCTGGTGACAAAGCAATTGAAATGACAAAAGTAAATATGAATGAAGTTTGTCGTGAGAAGATTTTATCTTTTTATGATTTAGTGACGGCGAAAGGGTTTCAAGTTCATATTGATATACCAGAAAGAAATATATATGCACTTGGAAATGTAGAAGTATTAGGTAGGGTATTGAACAATTTAATATCAAATGCAATTACATATGGAGACGATGGAAAGATACTGGGTATGACGTTAAGAGATGATGAAACGAATGTGTATATAGACGTATGGGATACAGGAAAAGGGATTGATGAATCTCATATTGATAAAGTGTTTGAGCGTATGTACACACTTGAAGATTCGAGAAATAGATTGTACCAAGGAAGCGGTTTAGGGTTAACGATTACGAAAAGACTGGTGGAAGCGATGGATGGAAAAATCCATCTTTCTAGTAAACCGTATGAAAAAACAATTTTTACAATTGTATTAACAAAGATACAGTTTTAGCTTGTAGAGCAGTAGATTCTACAAGCTTTTTTTCAGCGTAAGGAATTTGTAAGAAACGGGTAAGAAAAAAGAGATTTCCGTTGTCTATTATAGAAATATAGAGTATTGCGAAAGGGGAAAGTAACATGACATATATATTAAAAACAAATCAGTTAACGAAAGTGTTTAAAGGGAAAGAAGTTATTTCCGGTGTTAACATGCATGTGAAAAAAGGAGAAATTTACGGTTTTTTAGGACCAAACGGTGCTGGTAAAACAACGATTATGAAAATGATTACAAATTTAATAAAACCGACGAGCGGTGAGATTGAAATTTTCGGTGAGAAGTTAACAGATACATCTTATGAAGTATTAAAGAGAATGGGGACGATTATTGAATATCCAATCTTTTATGATAAATTAACGGCGAAAGAAAACTTAGAATTACATTGTGAATATATGGGCTATTACGATAAAAATGAAATTGACCATGCTTTACATTTAGTGAAGCTGCAAGGTATAGATAATAAAAAAGTAAAAGATTTTTCATTAGGAATGAAACAACGACTCGGTATTGCAAGGGCAATCGTAACAAAGCCAGAATTACTCATTTTAGATGAACCCATTAACGGTTTAGATCCAATTGGTATTAAAGAATTAAGAGACTTATTTAAAATGCTCTGCAAAGAATATGGCATTACATTATTAGTTTCTAGCCATATTTTAGGTGAGATGGAATTAATGGCGGATACAATTGGTGTCATTCAAAATGGAAAACTAATAAAAGAAGTTTCAATGAAGAGTATTAACGGAAAACAAACAGAGTACATTGAAATTACTGTTCCTGATGTGAAGCGTGCAGCTTATATTTTAGAAGATAAACTTGGTATAAAAAACTACAAAATAATGAGTGGAAACATGATTCGGGTTTATGAAGTGGCGGTGACACAGCAAGCCATTTCCAAAGCACTTATTATGAACGATGTGGAAATTGAAAGTATTAATAAGAAACATAGTTCCTTAGAAGAATATTTCTTAAATGTAATGGATGGAGAGGGCATTCATGCTTAATGGACTGTGGCTGAACCTGGTAAGTGGATTTATCGTAATGCTAGTAAGTGGAATTTTATATTATAGAAAACCAGAGCGGAAATGGTTGTTAATCCTACTAGTGATAGGAATGTTAAGCTTCGTTACTGCTGGAATTAGAATGTTAGCAGCGTAGAGACAGGTATATAAAGAATGGAGGCGTGGTTTATATGTTTAAATTAATGAAGCTCGAATGGAAGAAACATCAATTATCTAGTTACTTTAAAAGTGTAGCAATTTGTATTATAGCAATTTTCGCTGCAGTAAGCCTTATGGCATGGGGAATGAAAGCCGAGGGAGACGTGCTCTTCTTTGACTTCACACAGAACATGGCTTTAGTAAATATTTTTATTAGGATAACATTCATTATTTTTAGTTCAGTCATTTTATCACGTTTAGTAATTGATGAGTATAAGAACAAAACGATACAACTATCATTTATGTATCCGCTACAAAGGAAAATGCTAATGAGTGCGAAATTAACAATTGTTTTCTGTTTTTGTTTTGTGAGCACGATTATCGCGACTTTCATTATTAGCTTGCTCGTATATTTTGTGAGTCCAATGATGGGACTGATTGAAACACCTGCTACGATAGGTGAAATAATAGCTATGGTTCCAGGTACTATTATAAGTGCATTTATGATATCTGGTATAAGTTTAATTCCTTTATTTTTTGGAATGAGAAAGAAATCGACACCGACAACGATTACTTCAGCAGTAATAATTGGCTTGCTGATTAGTGGTAACTATGGTCCTGGAAACGGTCAAGTAAGTATGTTTGATTTTATAGCTATCCCAATCGTGCTCTGTTTATTAGGAATTTTCATTAGTTATCTATCGTTTCGTAAAATCGACAAGATCGATGTGGCGTGAAGCAAGCTTAAAACGAAAACGAACTGGGGTATGAATAGTGAAAAAAATAATAGTAATTGCAATATTATTCATTACAATTGCTAGTGCGGTTTTTGGTTTTAAGATATTTCAGGGGAAAGATTTTAAGAAAGAAAAGTCTTTTGAGATAAATAATATAAAAGAAATAGAAGTAGACAATGAAAACTGGAATCTTGAATTTAAAAGTACAGACGCTAATAAAATAATAATTTCCGCTCAAGGTGAACAAGCAGATAAAGAGATAGATCCCGTCAAAATAGAAAATGATGAAAATAAAATTATGGTTAAGCAAAAACAAGAGGCGAACAAATTTTTTAATGGTTTTACGTTTAGGAAGAAGAATAGTATATGTATAGCTATTCCGAAGAAAGAAATAGATAAAATTGTATTAAATAATAAATCAGGTGATGTGAAAATAAGAGATATAGTAGTAAAAAGTATCGTGACGAAAGGCAAATCTGGGGATGGAATGATTGTAGGACTATCAGCCGAGAAAGGTGAATTCATATCGCAAAGTGGAGAGTTAGTTGTAAAAGATAGTTCAGTACAAGAATTAAATATAAAGTCTACGACTGGTGATAACTATATAACAAATGTAAGTAACTCAAATATGAACATCACTTCAACATTTGGGGAAGTATTGCTGAAAGGTATGACAGAAGGAAAATCATTATTTATAGAAACAAAATCAGGGGATATTGGCGTACGGTATAAAGGTGTCCCGGCATCATTGAAGCTTATGGCTAAAAGTAATTCGGCTGACGTAATAGTGGATTTAAAAGGACTTAAGAAAGATAAAAATACAGAAAAAATAAAAGTAGGAACGATTGGTGATGTAAAAAATGAAGCGAAGATTTTAAGTGAAACAGGAGTCATTTATATTGATTAAATCTTAGGAGGAAGGAGGACACTATCATGCTACATTTAATGAAGCTAGAATTGAAAAAGTTTAAGCTTGGTTGGTACGTGAAGAGAGCAATTATTGCAAATATTGTTATACTGGCATTAATGATCTTTGTGAGCATCATTGCTCAAGTAGAAGGTGATGCAGAAATAAGGAATCCAGAGACGATATTGTTAATGGCTAGCACAATAGTAAGAGCAACGTTTATTGTTTTTGGTAGTGTATTAATCGCAAGGCTAATAATTGGTGAATATAAAAATAAAACAATACTACTTATGTTTTCTTACCCTATTAATCGGAAGAAAATGATGGCTAGTAAGTTGGCTATTACAGCGATAGTAACATTTATAACAGTTATTGTATCTAACATTTTAGTAGTAGGAGTTTTCTTTGGTATAGATAGCTATTTTTCAATTCTTCCTAATTCATTTACAGTAGATCAATTGATGCAAGAAGGAATAAAACTAGTTCCTTTAGCCATTGCAACTGCGGGGATGAGTTTAATCCCATTATATTTCGGAATGCGTAAACGCTCCGTGCCAACTACAATTGTTTCATCTCTTATCGTTGTCACAATTGCAATGAATGGCAACCCAGAGTTTTCTACAGCAACTTTTCTTCCCCTTCAATTAGCACTCGCAGCAATTGGAGTTGTGATTGCGTATTACGGCATTAAAAATATAGAGAAGGAAGATATAGCAGTATGATAAGAATACGTAAAAGGAGTTGGTGTTATACTAACTCCTTTTTTGTATATGTATGCTTCGTTACTACTCTGTAAATTTGGAGTGTTTGCTTAAATACGCTTGTACTTCTGGAGAAATATTAAAGTTATTAGGACTTTTATATTCGATAGTAAACTCTCCGTCTTTATTTGTTTCAAAGGCGATTGCATAGCTATTCATTTTAGCATCGTAAGAAGTGTTTTTGACTTCTGCATCTAGATTAAAATATTTTGTAATATACTCTTTTGATTCCGTAATTGCTGTTTGTTTTCCCCAAGGGGTACCATAATAGGTGAAATAAAGAGATACACTAATAACTCCAATAATAGAAGTTAGTAAAATAGTTCCCATAGCTATTTTTTTATTTTTTGTATTCAATTTGGTTACCCCTCTTCGTAATATGTATTCATTTTAACCTATATATTCCATAAAACAACCATTTAGAAAAAATAGTTTCACATGAAACAAGTTACAGAAAAAGACAAGATGTGTAAACACCTTGTCTTTTTTGTCGTTACATTTTAGGAGCTTCCATTCCAGCCGCAGCCCATTCTTCTTTTGCGGGGCCATATACGCCAGGAACTGTTAAGCCGGCTTGTCGCATTAAAACCGTCATTTGCCCGCGGTGATGATTTTGATGATTAATAAGTGTCATTAAAAATATAGAATTCGGCATAGGGCGACCAAAGAAGTCATTAATAGTTGCTAAATCTTTATTAGTCCATTTACTTTGAAGTGCTTCAACAAAAGCCGCATTCACTTTACGGTACTCATCTGCAATTGTTTTTGCAGAAGTTGGGACAGGATAATCTTTCGTTTCTCCTTCAAACTTTAGCCCTGTGCCAGATAGTATAACAGGAATTGCCGTCACGATATGCCAAGCGACTCTTCCTAACGTCCAATGTCCAGGTGCAATTTCTTGTGATAAAGATGCATCGGTTAATGAATCAAGCATTTTCTGAGTAGACTCTGCTTCGTATGTCCATGATTGCAAGAAGCCTTCAATTGTTTGGTACATTATTGTTATCCCCCTCTACTTATGTTCATAGATTAAGTTCGAGAAGAAATGACAAGTTCCCTTTATGTTTTAATAATGGTATTTAAAATTTTATATATAAATTTTATGATACTATTGAGTGTATATAGAATTATATTAATTCAGGGGGATATTATGAAAAGATTGATTTTAGGAATCATAATTTTATTTTTAATGGTAGGATGTAGCAATGAAACCTATAAAAAAGCAATGGATCAAGGGAAATTGGCGTTAGCGAGTAAAGAATATGACACGGCAGTAGCATCATTTGAGCTAGCATTAGAAGAGAAAAAGGATGATAAAGAAGCAAAGGTATTAAAAGACCAAACTACTAAGATGATAAGTTCGATAAAAGAGAAATCGAGTGGAAATATAGAACAAGCAATAGGTTTGTTTCAAGAAGTAGAAAAGATGAAAGATGGTTCCGCAATCCTTCAAAGTCAAGCGAAAGAACAAAAAGATTCGCTCATAGAGCATAAAGAGTTAAAAGGTCAATATATAGGTCAATTGGAAAAGGCAGAGAAGTTAAAGAATGATAAAAAGTATGAAGAGGCTAAAGGGATAGTAAATAAAATTGTTAACGATACTGGCCAAAATCAACAATTTATTTCGGAAAATCAACGGGCCGAAGAGCTGAATAAGCAAATAGATGGCTTACTAACTCAACAAGCAGAAGTTAAGAAAAAAGAGGAAGAGTTAAAAAATGAAAAGAAAAAAGAGGCTGATATTGGAAAGTTAAAGGGGTCTTGGATGTCATCAGAAAGTACAGACAGGCCAGTTGGGTTGGAAATAGAATCTATTAATAGTGAGAAAACAGGCGGAGAATTTATGGAACATAATATTTTTGGGAAAGGGACTACTATAGGAGACTTTCGAATATTAAGTGTGGACCAAGGGATTATTTCTGTAGAGCTTGTATTTTTAGTGGGGGAAATAAAGCATAAGGCTGATTTGAAAATTGAGGAGAACACATTAACTGTATATCATGAGTTTATGGGGAGTACTGAATCTGTGAAATTAGTGAGATCAGAGTAATTTATCCCGCTATTCACCTGCAGTAAAATTCCCACCTCAAGATTCGGCTGGAGCAAAGAAGTTAGGTGGGAGATCCACTGCTCATAAAAGCCCAATTGGTTTGGGTTAATAATCAGTGGGGATGAAGAACCCCCCCACTAATTAAAGTTTCACTTTATTTAGTATATAAAAAGGAGGCTTCTAACAAGAAGCCTCCTTTTTAATTAACTTTCTTCCCACTCTTCCTCATCAACCATAAGAAATAAGGTGCTCCAAGTACAGCGACGACAAGACCAGAAGGAATTTCTTTCGGATATGCAATTGTTCGGCCGAGTAAGTCAGCAATGGAAAGAAGAATTGCTCCAAACAGTGCTGAGCAAACGAATAGTCTTTGATGGTTCATACCAACAACAATTCTTGCTAAGTGAGGTGCGACAAGGCCTAAAAAGGCAATTGTACCGACAGCAGCGATATTTACTGACGCAAGTAGTGTCGCTAGCACAATTAGAGCAAGACGTGTTTTATTTACTGGTTGCCCAAGTCCAGTTGCTAAATCGTCTCCCAGTACGAGAACGTCAAGTTGTTTTATTAAGAAAAAGATAATGAATACAAGAATTAGAGATGGATATAGAATGATATTTTCTAAGTGATTCCACCCTCTTGCATACGTACTGCCAGATAACCATGTTAAAGCAGCGGCAACATTCAAATTGGCTCTAACGATAAAGATTTGAATAATTGCTGAGCCAAGCGCAGAAATACCAATCCCTATTAAAGCGAGAGCTGTTGGACTAAATCCTGATTTCCAAGAGAAGAAGAGGACAATTCCAACTGCAAGTAGTCCGCCAATAAATGCACCAATTGGTAGGAAGAAACCAGGAAGTGCAGGAAAGACATACATAATCGTTAAAGCACCGACACCAGCTCCCGATGAAATACCAATAATAGAAGGATCGGCAAGTGGGTTTCGTAATATACTTTGGAAAACAAGCCCACTTATTGCAAGGCATGCGCCAGCAATAGCAGCAACGAGCATTCTTGGTAAACGAAGATTCATCATCATATTTTTGTCAAATTGTGTTAATTGACCTGATATAACATTAGTAATGCTTTCGATATAAGCGTTACTACCGATTGTAACACCAAGAGCAATCGTCACAATACAAAGTGTGATAGATATAATGATTACCTTTTTATAAGAGTAATAGCGGGAACTAGCTCCAGCTGCATTCGCACCGTTATCATTCATATATTGTTTCGATTTCATCATTCGATACACTAAGTAAATAAGCCAAGGAGATCCAATCATTGCTGTGACTGCCCCAACAGGAAGTTCTGCACCGGTTGGATCTATTAATCTACCGACAACATCTGCTCCAAGCAATAATACTGCCCCCCATAAGAAAGAAGAGAGAAGAAGAGTAAAGTGTTGACGGTATCCGATAAGGCGCATTAAATGAGGTGCAACTAAGCCGACAAAGCCAATTGGTCCAACAACAGTAACAATTACTGCTGTTAAAAAGATTGCAGCAATGAAGGCGATAAGACGTGTTACTGCTGTTTTTTCACCAAGAGAAATAGCAACATCATCACCAAGTAAGAGAATGTTGAGTTTACGAGACATAAATAGTAAAACTAGGAAAGAAATAATGATAAATGGAAAAGCAAATTGAACGCCATCCCAGTTATTTTGAATAAGAGAGCCAGCTCCCCATAAAAATAAACCAGCTGTTTCATTTTCATAGAAAAGCTGCATCGTTCCGGTAAAGGCAGAGAGCATTAATGTAACGACCATACCAGCTAATGCCATTCTAAGTGGGGTTCCCTTTTTTCCACCAGAAATACGGTATACAAATAAAGCAGTAATAGCACCGCCGATAAATGTGAACAGAAGAGAATTAATTTGTAAATCTTTCGGTAAGAAAATTGTAGCCGCTACTAGAAAGAAATATGCGCCAGAGTGAATACCCATTGTACTGGATTCAGCAAGTGGATTTTTCGTTAACGTTTGTAAAATAACCCCTGATGCAGCAAGAGCGCCTCCAGCTAAAATGGCAATTACAGCTCTAGGTAATCGAAGCATAATTAAAGTTTGATGTTCTAGTGATTGGTTCGGTGAGATAAGAGCATCAATAATCATACTATAGGAAATGTTTGCTTGACCTTGTCCGATATGAATAAAGAAAAGGAGGAGCAAGAGAGCTGCTCCTCCTCCGAATACAAGACTTGCTCGAAGTGTATGTTGTAAGCTATTCATTGTGTAATCACTTCTTCGCTGTCATTACATCTGCTACTTGTGTTGCTAAAGATGTTGCAGACTCAGGACCACCGAAAATCCAAGTGTCGCCTTTTAATTTATACATTTTGTTTTCTTTTTTGAACTTTAATTCTTCCCAAGCAGGGTTGCCTTTTAGTTGCGTGTCAAAAATGTTATCTTCATCCGCTACAATGTAAATGAAGTTTGAATCTTGTACACTTTGTAATGATTCTACAGTTGTTTGTTTAAAACCATCTGGCTCAGATTTTCCTGCTTCAAAAGTATTTGTTAGACCTAATTTTTTTGTAACTTGTAAAGCTAAAGAATTGTCAGTTAAGATACGGAATGTTGGTACGTTTTTAGCAGTAAATGCTTGTGCCATTGCGATGTTTTTATCTTTTAAGTCTGCTTTCTCAATTTTTGCTTTTGCATCAGCGAATGCTTTATCCATATCAGCTAATACTTTTTTACCTTCTTCTTCTTTTCCAACTGCTTTTGCAATTTGTTTAAATGTTTCTGTCATTTCAGCAAAGTGATCGTTATTGCTTGTTGATGGATCAAACATAACTGTTGGTGCAATTTGCTCTAATTCATTTTTAATTGCTTTACCACGGAATGAAGCTGTAATAATTAAGTCTGGTTTTAAACGGCTAATTTCTTCTAAGTTTGGTTGTTGACGTGTCCCTACATCTACAACATCTTTACTCGGTTTTGTTTTTGTATTTACCCATTTATTATAATTCTTAATGTCTGCCATCCCTACTGGCTGAACACCAAGTGCTAATAAGTCTTCAGAATATACCCACTCAAGTACAACTACTTTTTTTGCTGGTTTATCTAACTTCGTTTCCCCTTCAGCGTGTTTAATTGTTAGAGCTTGATTTTTATTGTCCGCTTTTGTTTCTTTTTTCTCCTCTTTTTGCTGTCCGCATCCAACAGCGAATAGAAGAACTACTATGAAAATACTGAGAATTTTCTTCATCTTCTGCCCCCAAATTAAGTGTTTTTTGTAACTAGTACCATAAGTGAAAATGGTTATCAATTACAACACCCAAATCATACTATGAGGATATTTTAAGTGTCAATATATTTTTAAAATTTTGACGAAAAATAACGAACTATACGGATTTTTATATATTATAGTCGCTATTTATGAAGAATAAGCCTCTTTACTAAAAATATTGGCGAATGTGGAAAGTTTAAATGGGAAAGTGGCTGTGTACGATAGTGTAATGTGTATTGTTAATAGTCTGTGGAGATAAGGCGAAAGTACAAGCAAAAGGAGAGTGAATCGCATGTAATAATTACTAGAATGTATGGAGGAAATCTGTGTTTTATCCCCAACTAGGCAAAGTATTTCTTTGTTATTTAGATAGGTGTTTTTTAAGTCGGTGATTGCGCTAAAAAGATCGAATGTAAAGGAAGTGATCAACATGTCTTCATGGAGCAATAACGTAAATGGATATTGTGGGTGTAATAATCAAAATGGTGTACATGTTGATTCATGCTGTTTTAGTTGCGATGGGACAGTTCCTAAGGTTGGTCCAACCGGTCCGACGGGAGCAACAGGAGCAACAGGTGGCACAGGCCCAATGGGGGCGACAGGAGTAACAGGCGACACAGGTCCAACGGGAGCGACAGGAATAACAGGAGCAACAGGCCCAACGGGAGCGACAGGAATAACAGGGGCAACGGGTCCAACAGGAGCGAAGTAACTAGGGCAACGGTTCTAACAGGCCCAACAGGAGCGACAGGATCAACAGGGGCAACGGGGGCAACGGGTTCAACAGGTCCAACACAGGAATAACAGGAGCAACGGGTCCAACGGGAGCAACAGGTTCAACAGGGGCAACGGGAGCGACAGGTTCAACGGGTCCAACGGGAGCGACAGGAATAACAGGAGCAACGGGTCCGACGGGAGCAACAGGTTCAACCGGGGCAACGGGAGCGACGGGAGCGACGGGTTCAACAGGAGTGACAGGCCCAACGGGAGCAACAGGCTCAACCGGTCCAACGGGAACGACGGGTTCAACAGGTCCGACAGGAGCAACAGGAGCGACGGGCTCAACGGGTTCAACCGGGGCTACAGGTACAAGTATCACGGCGACATATGCATTTGCAAATAATACGTCGGGAACAGCGATATCGGTAGTTCTTGGTGGAACGAATGTCCCGCTTCCAAATAATCAAAACATCGGTCCAGGAATTACTGTTTCTGGTGGAAACACAGTATTTACGGTTGCAAATGCTGGTAATTATTATATTTCATATACAATTAATATAACGGCTTCATTATTAGTCAGTTCACGGATTACAATTAATGGAGGGGCACTTGCTGGGACGATAAATTCTCCTGCGGTAGCAACCACATCATTTAGTGCAACAATTATTACAACTCTTGCAGCAGGAGATGCTATTAGTTTACAATTATTTGGTTTGTTAGCTGTCGCAACATTATCAACAACTACCCCAGGAGCAGTGTTAACGATAATAAGATTGAGCTAAGCCATAACTCTCTTACTCTTTTAAGATTAAGAGAGTTTCTACATATAATAAGAAGTTAATGAAGTAAAGCATAGTTATATAAAAGTCAGAATATTATGATTGTAACGCTATGGTGACTATAATATAATGAAAATAACCATCATGAATGAACATTCATTTATTTTTTATGTATTTGAAGGGGGAATGAAGGTGGAAAAACCATGGTTGAAAAGTTATCCAGAGGAAATTCCGAGTACGGTTTCTTATGATATTCAGCCGCTTCATAGATATGTAGAACAGATGGCTTCTCGCTACCCAGAAAAGAAAGCGCTTCACTTTTTAGGGAAGGATATTACGTTTTCGGACTTCCATGATAAGGTGAAGCGGTTTGCAAATTATCTTCAAAAGCTCGGTGTGGAAAAGGGTGATCGAGTTGCTATTATGTTGCCGAATTGTCCGCAAGCTGTAATTGGTTATTACGGTACATTACTTGCGGGAGGTATCGTAGTACAAACCAATCCACTGTATACAGAAAGGGAATTAGAATATCAGCTTCATGACTCGGGAGCAAAAGTAATTCTTTGTCTCGATTTAGTGTTTCCAAGAGTAACGAATGTTCAATCTGCTACAAAAATTGAGCATATTATCGTAACTCGTATTGCAGACTTTTTACCATTCCCTAAAAATCTATTGTATCCATTTGTGCAGAAAAAACAGTCGAATTTAGTTGTGAAAGTATCAGAGAGTGAAACGATTCATCTTTGGAATTCAGTAGAAAAAGAAGTGAATACGAATGTTGAGGTGCCTTGTGATCCTGAAAATGATCTAGCTCTTTTACAGTACACAGGAGGAACAACCGGATTTCCGAAAGGAGTTATGTTAACGCATAAAAACCTCGTCTCTAACACGTTAATGGGAGTTCAATGGTTATATAATTGCAAAGAAGGAGAAGAAGTCGTTCTTGGGGTTCTTCCATTTTTCCATGTTTATGGTATGACAGCTGTTATGAATTTAAGTATTATGCAAGGATACAAAATGGTCCTTATTCCAAAGTTTGATATGAAAATGGTTTTTGAAGCGATTAAGAAGCATAAAGTGACATTGTTTCCAGGGGCACCAACTATTTATATCGCTCTTTTAAATAGTCCGCTTTTAAAAGAATACGATATTTCTTCTATTCGTGCTTGTATTAGTGGATCAGCACCACTGCCAGTAGAAGTACAGGAAAAGTTCGAAAAAGTTACAGGTGGTAAACTAGTAGAGGGATATGGTTTAACAGAATCCTCTCCGGTTACACATAGTAATTTTTTATGGGAAAAGCGAGTGCCAGGTAGCATCGGAGTTCCGTGGCCAGATACAGAAGCAATCATTATGTCGCTTGAAACTGGTGAGGCATTACCGCCAGGAGAAATAGGTGAAATTGTAGTGAAAGGCCCTCAAATTATGAAAGGATATTGGAATAAGCCAGAGGAAACAGCGGCTGTATTGCAAGATGGCTGGCTCCATACAGGTGATGTTGGCTACATGGATGAAGATGGATTCTTCTATGTAAAAGATCGCAAGAAAGATATGATTGTCGCGAGTGGATTTAATGTGTATCCTCGTGAAGTTGAAGAAGTATTATATGAGCATGAAAAAGTGCAAGAAGTAGTGACAATTGGAGTTCCAGATCCGTACCGAGGAGAGACGGTTAAAGCATTTGTTGTGTTAAAAGAAGGTACGGAGTGCTCTGAGGAAGAATTAAATCAGTTTGCACGTAAATATTTAGCGGCTTATAAAGTGCCGAAAGTATATGAGTTTAGAGATGAATTGCCAAAAACGACAGTAGGGAAAATTTTACGCCGTGTTCTAATAGATGAAGAGAAGAGAAAGAATGAGGATGAGCAAACGGGCTAAGGCCCTTTCTTTTTGAAAAAATAGGATTGACACTTTTCTAAATAGTCAGTATTATAAGAATATGAATGACTATTCATTCAGTCATCTTCTTGAAGGGGACAGTAAAGTGAAGAAAAATAGACCGAAATACAATCAAATTATTGATGCGGCAGTCATTGTGATTGCGGAGAATGGGTACCACCAAGCGCAAGTTTCTAAAATCGCAAAGCAAGCTGGGGTAGCTGATGGCACGATTTATTTATATTTTAAAAATAAAGAAGATATATTAATATCCTTATTCCAAGAGAAGATGGGAGAATTTGTCGAAACAATTCGTCAAAAAACAGCAGGAATTGAAAGCGCTGTATCGAAGTTATTCATGTTGGTAGAAACGCACTTCTTGCTGTTGTCGCAAAATGATCCGCTTGCTATCGTTACGCAATTAGAGCTAAGGCAGTCCAATCAAGACTTGCGCCTTAAAATAAATGAAGTATTAAAAGGCTACTTACAAGTTATGGATGAGATTTTAGAGACTGGTATAAAACAAGGTGAATTTCAAGCAGATTTAAATGTTCGCGTGGCAAGACAAATGATCTTTGGAACAGTAGATGAAGTTGTGACCAATTGGGTAATGAGCGATCATAAGTATGATCTGGTCGCACTTTCAAAAACGGTACACGGGCTACTTATTGCAGCTTGTGGTTATCGTCAATAATGGGAGGGATCATGTTGAAATTCCTATCTGTAAGAGTTGAAGATCATATCGCGGTGGCGACGTTAAATCACGCACCAGCGAATGCGATGTCTTCACAAGTTATGCATGACGTTACTGAATTAATTGATCAAGTGGAAAAGGATGATAACATTCGTGTTGTTGTTATTCACGGTGAAGGACGTTTCTTCTCAGCAGGAGCAGATATTAAAGAATTTACATCTGTTACTGAAGCGAAGCAAGCAACAGAATTAGCACAGCTTGGACAAGTTACGTTTGAGCGTGTTGAAAAATGTTCAAAACCAGTTATTGCGGCAATTCATGGAGCGGCACTGGGCGGCGGCCTTGAGTTTGCTATGTCTTGCCACATGCGCTTTGCAACTGAAAGTGCAAAACTTGGTTTACCTGAATTAACACTTGGATTAATTCCTGGCTTTGCAGGTACACAGCGCTTACCACGTTATGTTGGGAAAGCGAAAGCTTGTGAAATGATGTTAACAAGTACACCAATTACTGGTGCAGAAGCATTAAAGTGGGGACTTGTTAACGGATTGTTCTCTGAAGAATCTCTTTTAGATGATACGCTTAAAGTTGCAAAACAAATTGCTGGAAAAAGTCCAGCAACAACTCGTGCTGTACTAGAGTTATTGCAAACGACAAAATCGTCTCATTACTATGAAGGTGTACAACGTGAATCACAAATTTTTGGTGAAGTATTTACGAGTGAAGATGGAAGAGAAGGTGTAGCCGCATTTTTAGAAAAGCGTAAACCTTCATTTAGTGGCAGGTAGTTCAATTATTTTTTTAATATAAATTAACAGAAAATTAAAATTGATAGAATCTTTCTGAAAAACAAGGGGGTAAATGGAATGAACATCTACGTACTCATGAAACGAACATTTGATACAGAAGAAAAAATCGTAATTAAAAACGGTGCAATTTACGATGGCGAAGCGGAATTCATCATCAACCCTTACGATGAATATGCAATTGAAGAAGCAATTCAAGTAAGAGACGCACAAGGTGGAGAAGTTACAGTTGTAACAGTCGGTGGCGAAGATAGTGAGAAAGAACTTCGTACTGCATTAGCAATGGGCTGTGATAAAGCGGTATTAATTAATATTGAAGATGATGTAGAAAATGGTGACCAGTTCACGACAGCAAAAGTACTTGCTGAGTATTTAAAAGATAAAGATGCAGATTTAATTTTAGGCGGAAACGTTGCAATTGATGGTGCATCTGGACAAGTAGGGCCACGCGTAGCTGAAGCGTTAAATATTCCATATGTAACGACAATTACAAAACTTGAAATTGACGGTACAAATGTGAAGATTGAGCGTGATGTTGAAGGTGATACAGAAGTGATTGCAACTTCATTACCAGTTTTAGTAACAGCACAGCAAGGTTTAAATGAACCGCGTTATCCATCGCTTCCAGGTATTATGAAAGCGAAGAAAAAGCCGCTAGAAGAATTAGAATTAGATGATTTAGATTTAGAAGAAGATGATGTGGAAGCAAAGACAAAAACAATTGAAATCTATTTGCCTCCTAAGAAAGATGCAGGAAAAGTGTTACAAGGCGAGCTGCAAGATCAAGTAAAAGAACTTGTATCGTTGCTCCATACAGAAGCGAAAGTAATCTAATAAAATACGAAATTATATATGCAGGAGGGAAAATCTATGGCTCGTAAAGTATTAGTAATGGGTGAAGTTCGTGATGGATCGCTACGTAACGTTTCTTTTGAAGCGGTAGCAGCAGCAAAAACAATTGCAGAAGGCGGTGAAGTAGTAGGTCTTCTAATTGGAGACAGCGTTGCCTCTTTTGCAAATGAATTGATTCATTACGGTGCAGATCGCGTTGTGACAGTTGAAAATGATAAATTAAAATCATATACATCTGATGGTTATGCACAAGCGTTTTTAGCTGTACATGCTGAAGAAAATCCAGAAGGTATCGTTTTTGGACATACAGCACTTGGTAAAGATTTATCACCAAAATTAGCAGCGAAGCTTGAAGCTGGTTTAGTTTCTGACGTAACTGCTTTAGAGGTTGAAGGTGGAAATGTTATCTTCACTCGTCCAATTTACTCTGGTAAAGCATTCGAGAAGAAGATTGTAACAGACGGCATCTTATTTGCGACAGTGCGTCCAAATAATATTGCAACTCTGGAAAAAGATGAGTCTCGCAGCGGTGACGTATCTTCTATTACAGTTGATGTGAAAGATTTACGTACAATCATTCAAGATGTTGTCCGTAAAACAGCAGAAGGTGTGGATCTTTCTGAAGCAAAAGTTATTATCGCTGGCGGACGTGGTGTGAAGAGTGAAGAAGGCTTTAAGCCATTAAAAGAGTTAGCAGACGTACTAGGCGGCGCTGTTGGGGCATCTCGTGGTGCTTGTGACGCTGAATACTGTGATTACTCATTACAAATTGGTCAAACTGGTAAAGTTGTTACGCCAGACTTATACATTGCATGTGGTATTTCTGGTGCGATTCAGCATTTAGCAGGTATGTCTAACTCAAAAATAATCGTTGCGATTAATAAAGATCCAGAAGCAAGTATCTTTAAAGTAGCTGACTATGGTATTGTCGGTGACTTATTCGAAGTTGTACCTCTTTTAACAGAAGAGTTTAAAAAGTTAAAAGTACATTCATGATTTAAGTACCCTTGAGTTCCAAGTGAAGTACCCCTATATATAGAAAAAGGTGAGAGATCCCCTGTCTCTCATCTTTTTAGTATTTAATCCGTATTTTTATATAGTATAAAGGAACATTTTTTTGTTACAATACATAACGATACATATTATTCGCCACGTATATAAGTTAATGATATACTCTTGGTAGAATATACTTGAAGGAGGAAATAAAATGGCAATTGTAAACGCAAATGACCAAAGCTTCGCAGCAGAAACTAGCGAAGGTGTTGTATTATTAGATTTCTGGGCACCTTGGTGTGGACCTTGTAAAATGATCGCTCCTGTATTAGAGGAAATTGATGCAGAACTAGGCGAAAAAGTAAAAGTAGTAAAAGTAGACGTTGATGAAAACCAAGAAACTGCTCGTCAATTCGAAGTAATGAGCATTCCAGCTCTTTTCGTATTAAAAGACGGTAAAGTAGTTGATCAAGCGTTAGGTTACAAACCGAAAGAAGCGTTAGTAGAATTAGTTTCTAAACACTTCTAAAATAAAAAAAGCTACCATTTGGTAGCTTTTTTTATTTTCTTTTTTACAGTCTTTCCGTTACAATAAAAGAACGTATGTTGGGTGTTTGGGCATAGTATGTTTTCAAGGGAAAATAAAAATGCTAAGTATGTAGAAATGGAGGGAGACGAGTGCACGAACATTTGAAAGAGAAGTTGGCTATTTTACCAGATCAACCTGGTTGTTATTTGATGAAAGATAAGCAAGGAACGGTTATATATGTCGGAAAGGCAAAAGTGCTTAAAAATCGTGTGCGCTCGTACTTTACTGGTTCACATGATGGGAAAACACTGCGGCTTGTAGGAGAAATTGTTGATTTTGAATATATTGTAACCTCTTCGAATTTAGAAGCACTTATTTTAGAGTTAAATCTAATTAAAAAATATGATCCGAAATATAATATTCAATTAAAAGATGATAAAACATATCCTTTTATTAAAATTACGGCGGAGAAGCAACCGCGCTTACTCATTACTCGAAACGTAAAAAAGGATAAAGGGAAATATTTTGGTCCTTATCCAAATGCACAATCTGCTCATGAAACGAAAAAACTGCTAGATCGTATGTATCCACTTCGGAAATGCACGAATATGCCAGATAAAGTGTGTTTGTATTATCATATGGGTCAATGTTTAGCGCCTTGTGTGAAAGAAGTGACGGAAGAACAAAATAAAGAAATTGTAGATGAAATTATTAAGTTTTTAAATGGTGGACATAAAGAAGTTCGTTCAGAACTAGAAATAAAAATGTATGAGGCCTCAGAGAAACTAGAGTTTGAACGTGCAAAAGAGTTGCGTGATCAAATTGCTCATATTGATGCGATTATGGAAAAACAAAAGATGATTATGAGTGACTTAGTGGATCGTGATGTGTTTGGATATGCAGTGGATAAAGGATGGATGTGTGTTCAAGTTTTCTTCGTTCGAAAAGGAAAGCTAATTGAACGTGATGTTTCTATGTTTCCAATTTACGATGAACCAGAAGAGGGTTTTTTAACGTTTATCGGCCAATTTTATGAAAACAGTAGTCATTTTAAGCCGAAGGAAATTGTCGTTCCAGGAAGTATAGACTCGGAATTAGTAGAGCGCTTTTTAGAAGTGGAAGCGACGCAGCCGAAACGTGGTAAGAAAAAAGACCTTGTAGAATTGGCAAATAAAAATGCGAAGATTGCTCTTGAAGAGAAGTTTTACTTAATTGAACGTGATGAAGAACGAACGATTAAAGCGGTAGATCATTTAGGGAAGCAGCTTGGGATTGAAACGCCGTATCGTATTGAAGCGTTTGATAACTCAAATATTCAAGGAACAAATCCCGTTTCTGCAATGATTGCTTTTATCGATGGGAAACCGGCGAAGAAAGAGTATCGAAAATATAAAATTAAAACGGTTCAAGGGCCAGATGATTATGAGTCTATGAGAGAAGTTGTGAGGCGCCGTTATACAAGGGCGCTTAAAGAAAATTCACCTTTACCTGATTTGATTATTATTGATGGAGGAAAAGGCCATCTAGCGGCTGCAAGTGATATTTTAGAGAATGAGCTCGGATTATATATTCCGATGGCAGGTCTTGTAAAAGATGATAAACATAAAACCTCCCATTTAATTATTGGGGATCCACCGGAACCTGTGATGCTTGAGAGAAATAGCCAAGAATTTTATTTATTGCAGCGTATTCAAGATGAGGTGCATCGATTTGCGATTACATTCCATCGTCAATTACATGGGAAATCTGTCATTCAATCAGCATTGGATGATATTCCAGGAATCGGTGATAAACGGAAAAAGGTATTGTTAAAACATTTTGGTTCATTAAAGAAGATGAAAGAAGCTTCTATAGAGGAATTTGTCGAAGCGGGTATGCCGAAAAATGTCGCGGAGACGATTTATACGTATTTAACAGATAAGAAGACGTTGTAGTTTACAACGTCTTCTGTTTTTTGGTATAATTTCTGAAGATTTAAAATAAACTCATCTGAATGAAAATACAAAAAAGTCAACTAAACTGATATGTCTAGTTGACTGTAGGTAATGCTTACACTTCAATGAGATCTTTTATATCCCATTTTACAAGAAATGTAATAGAGTCAGAACGTTTTTTCTTTTCTTCGTATGACTCTGCAACGACGTTCCGTTGCTTTTGGATTTGTTCAGCGATGAATCCGGCTTCTAGTTGATAAGAAGAATGTCGTTTTTGTTTTTGACGTTCTGCGATGAGTGTGCCTTTAAGTTGGAACTGCATTTCACGACGCTTATGTTCAACAATGCTTAAAGTGCCCCAGCCAGCCTTTTCAAAGAACTGAATGACTTCTTCAATTGTTTCTAGCGGATATTTTCTTGCAAGGTTTCTACCAGACCAGTATAAAATACCATCTAAATCGTTGCCGATTAAATCAGGTAGTAATTCTTCACGTAGCAATTCATAAGCGAAGGCGTTCAATGAAACATCTTCTAAAGATGTTGTATCGATTGTATTTTTACTCACAATATTCCCCTCTTTCTATAGGGATTATTATATAACATTTCACATTTATAAAAACAGATTTTTCTTTAGGAAAATCTGAATATATAAGAAGAAAAAAAGAATTGGCAAATTATATGCAAATTATGTATACGTTTTCTTGACGCTTCGACAAAAATAGGAGTAAAATGAACTTGGTATCAAATTATGCTGAAATATTTCGAATAATTTTTTCAGTTTTTCTTATGCCAATAGTGAAAAAACATTATTGTCATAAACTAATCTGAAAACAGCAGTCAAACATTCAAGGGGGGTAATGGGGACATGAAAGGCCGCGAGTATACGTTTCGTAAGTGGCACTCATTAATGGGGGTCATCCCGGTTGGTGTCTTTTTGACGCAACATTTAATTGTAAACAACTTTGCAACACGAGGAGCAGAGGCTTTTAACAAAGCTGCAGGCTTTATGGAGCTCCTTCCATTCCGGTATGCGCTAGAAATTTTCATCATCTTTTTACCGATACTGTACCATGCTATATATGGCTTATATATTGCATTTACAGCTAAGAACAATGCGGTTTCTTACGGTTATTTCCGTAACTGGATGTTCGTCTTCCAAAGAATTTCAGGTATCGTTACGCTGATCTTCATTTCTTGGCACGTCTGGGAAACTCGTATTCAAGCAATGTTAGGTAAAGAGGTAAACTATGATATGATGGCAGATATTTTAAACAATCCAGCTATGTTTGCATTCTACTTAGTTGGTGTTGTTTCAACAATTTTCCACTTTGCAAATGGACTATGGACATTCTGCATCAGCTGGGGAATTACAGTATCTCCACGTTCACAAAGAATCTCTACTTATGTAACATTAGCTATTTTCTTAGGTTTATCTTATGTAGGTGTGAGTGCATTATTAGCGTTCATCGATCCACAGCTAGCAAACCAGTAAGGAGTGGGAGAGCATGAAAGGGAAACTTATAGTAGTCGGCGGTGGCTTGGCTGGCTTAATGGCAACGATTAAAGCGGCAGAAGCAGGAGTAAATGTTGAACTGTTTTCTTTAGTACCAGTAAAACGTTCACATTCTGTATGTGCTCAGGGCGGAATTAACGGTGCCGTAAATACGAAAGGTGAAGGGGATTCTCCATGGATCCACTTTGACGATACAATTTATGGTGGGGACTTCTTAGCGAACCAACCACCAGTTAAAGCAATGTGTGAAGCAGCACCTGGTATCATTCATTTAATGGACCGTATGGGTGTTATGTTCAACCGTACGGAAGAAGGACTTCTTGATTTCCGTCGATTTGGTGGAACGCAACATCACCGTACAGCATTTGCTGGTGCAACAACTGGACAGCAATTACTTTACGCATTAGATGAGCAAGTACGTCGTCACGAAGTAGCAGGACTTGTAACCAAATATGAAGGTTGGGATTTCTTACGAGCTGTTGTTGATGATGAAGGTGTGTGCCGAGGAATCGTTGCACAAGACTTACAAACTATGGAGATTAGAAGTTTCGGAGCAGATGCCGTGATTATGGCAACAGGGGGCCCTGGTATCATTTTCGGAAAATCAACAAACTCCATTATCAATACAGGTACAGCAGCTTCTGCTGTATATCAACAAGGCGCATATTATGCAAACGGTGAGTTCATTCAAATTCACCCAACGGCAATTCCTGGAGACGATAAATTACGTCTTATGAGTGAATCTGCACGTGGTGAAGGTGGACGTGTTTGGACATATAAAGATGGTAAACCATGGTACTTCTTAGAAGAAAAATATCCGGCTTACGGAAACCTTGTACCTCGTGACATCGCAACGCGTGAAATCTTTGATGTTTGCGTAGAGCAAAAACTAGGTATTAACGGTGAAAACATGGTGTACTTAGATCTTTCTCATAAAGATCCAAAAGAACTAGATATTAAACTAGGTGGAATTATTGAAATCTATGAGAAATTTACAGGGGATGATCCTCGTAAACTACCGATGAAAATCTTCCCAGCTGTTCACTATTCAATGGGCGGACTATGGGTTGATTATAAACAGATGACAAATATTCCAGGTTTATTTGCAGCAGGTGAGTGTGATTATTCTATGCACGGTGGTAACCGTCTTGGCGCGAACTCACTATTATCAGCAATTTATGGTGGTATGGTAGCAGGACCAAACGCAATTGAGTATATGAAAGGTCTTTCTAAATCATCTGATGCTGTTTCATCTACTGTATATGAGCAAAATGAATTAATCGAAACAGAGAAATTTAACAATATTTTAACGATGGATGGTAACGAAAATGCGTATGTTCTTCATAAAGAGCTTGGAGAATGGATGACAGATAACGTTACAGTAGTTCGTGAAAATAAAAAATTATTAGAAACAGATGCGAAAATTGAAGAATTAATGGCTCGTTACAAACGTATTAACATTAACGATACAGCAAGATGGAGTAACCAAGGTGCTTCATTTACACGCCAACTTGCAAATATGTTTGAGTTAGCACGTGTTATTACAATTGGCGCATATAACCGTAATGAGAGCCGTGGGGCGCATTACAAACCTGAATTCCCAAATCGTGATGATGCAAACTTCTTAAAAACTACGATGGCAAAATTTGAGGGAGAAGGAAATGCACCAGCATTCCATTACGAGGACGTTGATATTTCGTTAATTAAACCGCGTAAACGTGATTATTCTTCAAAACACGATGTAGCTGCTAAGGGTGAAGAGAAGGGGGATAAACAACATGTCTGAGAAAACAATCCGCCTCATCATTACGAGACAAGACGGGCCAGATGCGCAAGCGTTTGACCAAGAATTTGAAATTCCATATCGTCCGAATATGAATATTATCTCAGCACTTATGGAAATCCGTCGTAATCCTGTTGATTCAAAAGGGAACCAAACAACTCCGATTGCATGGGATATGAACTGCTTAGAGGAAGTATGTGGTGCATGTTCGATGGTGATTAACGGAAAACCACGTCAATCATGTACGGCACTTATTGATCAATTAGAGCAACCAATTCGCTTAAAACCGATGAAGACATTCCCGGTTGTACGTGACTTACAAGTTGATCGTAGTCGCATGTTTAATGCTCTAAAACGCGTTAAAGCGTGGATTCCAATTGATGGTACGTATGACCTAGGTCCAGGACCAAGAATGCCTGAGAAAAAGCGTCAATGGGCTTATGAGCTTTCAAAATGTATGACATGTGGTGTTTGCTTAGAATCATGTCCAAACGTAAACAGTAAGTCTGACTTTATTGGACCAGCACCGTTATCACAAGCTCGCTTATTCAACTCACATCCAACGGGTGAAATGCATAAAGCAGATCGCTTACGTGCAATTATGGGAGATGGAGGACTAGCAAACTGTGGTAACTCTCAAAACTGTGTGCAATCATGTCCGAAGGGTATTCCTTTAACAACTTCAATTGCGGCATTAAACCGTGATACAACAATTCAATCGTTCAAAGATTTCTTTGGTAGCGATAATAACTATTAATAAATATTGCCTCTTCATATCGAAGAGGCAATATTTATAACTATATTTTTCTGTTTATTCTGTTTATTTCAAGATGAAAAGGAGAGATAACAATGAAGAGGATTTCTTATATTGAAGACTTTGAGCAATGGGAAAGTGGTTTTTCGTTTTACAACCCTGTAAAGGTTCGTTTTGGTGAAGTAGATATGTTTGGACATGTAAATAATGTCGTTGCTTTTACTTATTTTGAAGAAGCTCGTATTGCGTTGTTTAAAGAACTTGGATTTATGCAAGAGTGGACACATGCATCATCAGAAACGATGATCGTTGTTGCGGATTTACAATGTAATTTTATTAAGCAAATATATTTTGATGAACAGCTGAAGGTGTATGTAAAGGCAGGATTGGTCGGGAATTCTTCTTTAGATTTACATTATATGGTGAAGAATGCAGAAGGAGAGATTTGTTTAGTAGGTCGTGGAATGATGGTTCAAGCTTCGAAAAAAACAGGAAGAGGCGAACCATGGCCTGAAGAATGGAAGAAGAAATTACTACAATAATAGAGTGAAAGAAAAATAAGAGAGCAATTTGCTCTCTTATTTTTTGTCTTCCATCGCTTCTTCTAATGTTAAGTGATGTTTATATAGGTATGTAGCGTATGGATTACCAACGTAGCGTAAGTGCCATGGTTCATAGGCATATTCTGTTGTATCTGTTTTATCTTCTAAGTAACGAATGACAAAGCCGAATTCATGAGCATGTTCCGCGACCCATTTTCCTTCTGCTGTCTCTCCGAAGATAGGCTCTAATTGAAATTTAGCTGATTTTGAACTAATATCCATTGCTAAACCCGTTTGGTGTTCACTTGTACCAGGAATTGCGCTTACCGAATTAGCTTCGGCTTTTCCTTGACGTCTAACGTATGTATCATGCAACGATTTTTGGCGTTTGTATGAACGATAACCAGATACAGCTGTAAGATCAAGCCCTTCTTTTTTCGCAGCTTTGAACATGTTTTCAAGTGCCTCGGCAGCATCTTTGCGCAGCAATGTTTTTTCTTTATCTTTTGGACTAATAAATGGTACATTTGGTCTCGTTAAGTCTTCAGGAATGTATCCATCTGGTAGTTTTCGATGTTTATTAATTAAGACAAGATTAGATTTTGGATTTGTTACAACTGAAAAGTCATTGTCTATTTTCTTTGCATTATGATCAGCTTTTGGAAAAGCAGGAATCTCTTCTTTTTTATGGTTATTATGCTTTTGACTTTCGACAGCTTTTGCTTCATTATGTAGTGGTGTTTTAGAACCAAAGTAAGCGAAAGATGTGATCCCGATTACAATAGTAGTGGCAGAAATAATTATTATCTTTTTCATGATGCCTTGTAATCACAGTCCCTTCTTCATAAAATGTGTATTGTTTTTTTATTATAAATCTAGTTTGTTGGAAAAGGAATATAAGAGTCATAACGTAATAGAAATGCAAAGAAAATGTCAGAAAATGTGTGAATTTGTAGTATTTTTTTATATAATTCATTTCTTATCTTTCATGATTTGCATTTTTTATGTAATATATATACATAAGAAGATGTAGCGATTATCGAGAATAAAGAACTTCTTGTATAGACTAGGAGTGAATGGGAATGGATTTTGCAACAATTATTGGACTTATTTTAGGATTTGTAGCAGTGGTAGTAGGGATGGTCGTCAAGGGCGCTGACATAACAGCCTTATTAAATCCTGCCGCAGCATTAATTATTTTTATTGGTACATTTGCTGCAGTATGTATTGCATTTCCGATGAATCAACTAAAAAGGGTTCCAAAACTATTTAAAGTTCTTTTTGGTTCAAATAAAAAGGATTTAAGTTATGAACAGTTGCTAGAATTATTTGTTCATTGGACATCTGAAAGTAGAAAATACGGTATTTTGTCTTTAGAGCAACAATTAGACAAAATTCAAGATGAATTTCTTTTGCGCGGTATGAAATTTGTGATTGATGGCGTATCCGCAGAAGATTTAGAGCAGATTTTGGAATCTGAATTAGAGGCAATTGAAGAAAGACATGCAAAGGGAGCTGCTATTTTTTCACAAGCTGGTACGTATGCACCGACATTAGGAGTTTTAGGTGCTGTTATCGGTCTTGTAGCTGCGCTTGGTAACTTAACTGATATTGAAAAGTTAGGTCATGCTATTTCTGGTGCGTTTATTGCAACGATTTTTGGTATTTTTTCAGGTTACGTATTATGGCATCCATTTGCAAATAAGTTAAAGCAAAAATCTTCAGCTGAAATTGAGAAAAAACGTTTAATCATTGATTGTTTATTAATGTTACAAGAAGGTACATATCCGTTTATTATGAAGAACCGCATTTTAGGTGCACTTTCTGCAACTGAGCGTAAAAAGCTAGAAAAAGGAGCAGAAAAAAATGCGGAGTAAGAAAAATAGAAGAGGCAAAAAGAAAAAACATGATGAGCATATCGATGAAACGTGGTTAATCCCATATTCTGATATGTTAACGTTGTTATTTGCATTGTTTATCGTTTTATTCGCAATGAGTAGTATAGATGCTGCGAAGTTTAAACAGATGGCAGTTGCTTTTCGAAGTGAATTAGCTGGGGGAACAGGTAACAAAGAATTTTTAAGTGATCAAAAGCCAAATGATGAAAAAGAATTATCAGCAAGTAGCCTTGAGGCAGAACAAGCAAAAAAACAAGAAGAAGCTAGAGCTAAAGAAAAAAAAGAGATGGATGAATTGAAAGCATTACAAAAAAAGATTGATCAATATATTAATGAAAAACAATTATCTTCTTCTTTTCAAACTAAATTAACTGAAAAGGGATTAATGGTGACAATATTAGAAAATATACTGTTTGATTCGGGGAAAGCAGATGTGAAATTAGAATCTTTAGGGATTGCAAAAGAGATGTCTAGCTTACTTGTTTCAGCGTCACCTCGTGAAATTACAGTATCGGGTCATACGGATAATGTCCCTATTGCCAATGCGCAGTTTGCGTCGAATTGGGAATTAAGTACGCAGCGGGCAGTTAATTTTATGCAAGTATTACTGCAAAATAAAGAATTACAACCAGAAAAATTTAGTGCGATTGGATACGGAGAATACCGTTCAATTGCTCCAAACGATACACAAGAAGGAAAGGCAAAGAATAGACGTGTGGAAGTATTTATCTTGCCTTTAACAGAGAAAGTAAAATAAAAGAGGATGGCGAATGCCATCCTCTTTTATTTTACATCAAATGATTTTAAGTTGTCGCGACGGATTTTATCTTTTTCTGCATCTGATTTTTTGAAATCATAATCATATAAAGCGCCTTCCCAATCGCCATACATTGGATTCGGGAAAATAATGAATTTCTCACCAAATTGTGCTTTTGAATCTGCTACTGTTTGGTTACGATCTTTTACAGATTTTCCATCAAAACCTGTGAAATCAGATAAGTTATCACCGAAGAATAAGACAATATCATGGGTTTGAGAAACGAGTTCACGGCGTTTTTCTTTTCCTTTTTCTTTCGGATCTTGTAGTAATATATGTTCTTTCGTTGCTTGAGGAGCACCTACACGCTCAAGATTTTTAATTGTTGCATCTAGTTGATTCGTTTTACGATTTGAGATGTAGTAAATATCTACACCTTTAGACTCTGTATATTTTAAGAAATCAATTGCGCCTGGAAGGGCTTCAGCCTCAGCTTTTTTAATCCAATCATCCCATTTGTAAGGATAGCCTTTGCCTGTTTTTACGCTCATTGCCTGATGAGGACTGTTATCTAAAACAGTTTCGTCTAAATCAAGCACGATAGCAGGTTTTTTCTCTGTCCCTTTTGCAAGAATTGCATCAAGCTTTAATTGACCAATGTTGTACCCTTGGTAGTAAAGTGCTTTCGTTTCACCGGCTGTTTGATACCATAAATCAGCCATTAATTGTTGTTCTGTTAATTTTACTTTCTCTTCTTTCGCCACTGTTTTCTCTGGTGTTCCTGAACATGCTACAAGTGATGTAGATAGAACCGCTACAGATAATAAAGTGGTAATGCCCCTCTTCATCTTCATATGTATCCTCCTTGATGTTAGAAAATCATTTTATATTATATATTAAAATATAATATTTTTATATGAACATTTGCATATTGTCTTTTGTATATATAGTAGTATGTCCTATATTAGAAAGATGAGCAAAATAATAATAGCTGTTTTGACAAGTTTTATTGTCGTAATGACAATTATAATTGACAAAAAGAACTTTGTTATTTACAATTTTAACTAAATAGAACAAATGATGGATTCATGACGATGTTTACATATAAGAGGATGAAGCGTGGTGCTATATTTTGTCTTGAATAAACATAGTCTTTGAAAGAGAGTACGAATGATACTAAAGGGGAGGCTTTATACTTGAGTTTACAAATTCAAAACTTAACGAAACAATTTGGGGAATCAAAAGCAGTTAACGGTTTGCAAATTTCGTTACCAAAAGGTGAAGTACTAGGGTTACTTGGACGAAATGGTGCAGGGAAAACAACAACAATCAAAATGCTTCTCGGATTATTAAAGCCTAATGAAGGTTCGATTACATGGGATGGAAAAGCATTTGGAAATAGTGGTGTAACAATTGGGTATTTACCAGAAGAAAGAGGTTTATATACAAAAAGTAGAGTAATAGATCAGCTGCGATATTTTGGTAGATTAGAAGGAATGTCGAAGAAAGAAGTGGATCACGCTATTGATCACTGGTTAGAGCGTTTAGCGATACCAGAATATAAATTTAAAACGGCTGGAGAGCTTTCAAAAGGGAATCAGCAAAAAATCCAATTAATTGCTGCTCTTCTTCATAATCCGGAACTTCTCATTTTAGATGAACCATTCAGCGGCCTTGATCCAGTTAATGCTGGGATGTTAGCTAGTATTATTGAAGAACAAGTACAGAGCGGAAAGACGATTATTTTATCAAGTCATCGTATGGAACAAGTAGAGGCTTTTTGCCAACATGTATGTATTTTGAAAAAAGGTGAAGCAGTCGTAAAAGGACAGCTAAGTGATATTAAGAAAGAATACGGTTTCCGTAATTTAACGATTGAAGATACAGTAGAGAATGAAAAGGGATTAGAAGCTATACATGTATCGTATGAAAAACAACAAGGCCTTCTTTATGTGAAAGTACAAGACGATGCGGAAGCTCTCAAGATTTTGCAACAGTTGCAAGAGCAAGGTGTTAGCTTACGACAATTCAAAATGTTAGAGCCGACGTTAAACGAAATCTTTGTAGAGAGGGCGAAATAACGATGCATAAATTTTCTCACGTATTTTCATTTTATTTTAGGGAAGCGTTTTTATCTAAGAAATCATTAATTACGAGTGCGATTTTATTTTTAGTTGTGTTTGGGATTTTTGCATTTAATCATTTTACTTCAGGCGATGATAAAAATAAGGATAAAGATAAAATTGCAGTTGTAGTAGAGAGTTCCACATATAAAGTACAAAAAGATGAGCTAAATAAGCTATTGCCATCAGCAAAAATAACAATTGGTTCAAAGGATGATTTTGATAAACTGCATAAGCAAGTAGAAGAAGGCGATTTAGATGGTCTATTCCATGTGACGGAAAAGGGTGGGGCTCCATCGATTACATATATGTATAATGGATTTCCAAGCCAAGCAACTTCTGCAATTATGGCAGGATATTTAAAGCAACAATATACGATGGTAACGATTGCCAAAAATAATGTTTCACCAGAAATTGCACAGCAATTACAAACAGAAATTCAAGTGAAGCAAGAAGCGATAAAAGATCGTACATCTTCTTTCGGAATTGCCTATTTCTTTACATTTGCTTTATATATGTTTATTGTAGCGTTCGGAAATACAATCGCAATGAATATTGCATCTGAAAAGGCGTCACGTGTAATGGAAGTAATGCTTCCGAAAGTGAAGCCTCTTACGATGATGTATGCGAAAATTTTAGCGGTTGTTTCAACGGCGTTATTGCAACTTGTCGTATTGGCGTGTGGTTATCTTATTCCATATTTGTTAGGTTGGGTCGATTTAGAAAGTGCCTCACTATTTGGTATTCCAATTGACTTTACAAAATTAGATGCAAAAGTTATCAGCATGTTTCTTGTTTATTTCATTACGGGATATTTACTTTATGCGATGATGTATGCTGCTGCTGGAGCTGTCGTATCTAAGACGGAGGATTTACAAGCTGTATCTTTCCCGGTAATGATTTTAATTATGGCTGCATTCTTTATTAGTATTAAATCATTAAGTGATCCGAATAGTACTATCGTTGTTGTAAGTTCTTACGTTCCATTTTTTACACCGATGGTTACCTTCTCACGTATTGTAGCTGGTGAAGCAGGTATGCTAGAAATTACGATAACATTAGCAGTCTTATTGGCGACAATTGCAGTATTAAATGCTGTTACAAGCCGCATTTACGTAAACGGCGTAATGAATTACTCAGATAAAGTGAAATTTAAAGATTTAGCGAAATTTATAAAGCGTCAATAATGAGAGAAAAGCATGATTTCCTATTGAAATCATGCTTTTTCTTTATGTATAAATTAAAAATAGTATATAATAATAAGAGTCGTCTTTTAATAGAATGAATAAAAAGGAGGGTGTGCAGATGGGGATTAGTAGTCGTTTTACAGTAGGTGTTCATATGCTGACATTACTTGCGATAGATCGAAACTCTCGCTGTACCTCTGAATGGATTGCCGGTAGTGTGAATACAAATCCAGTTGTGATTCGTCGCATTACAGGAATGTTGAAGAGAGCAGGACTTGTTGATGTACAAGCTGGTAAAGGTGGTACGACACTTGCTCGAGATTTAGAAGAAATTACATTACTTGATGTATATAAAGCAGTGGAAGTTGTAGAAGAAGGACAACTATTTTCCTTCCATGAAAATCCCAACATTGAATGTCCAGTAGGAGCTAATATTCAATCAGTATTAGAAATTATTTTAATGCAAGCGCAAGAAGCGATGGAAAACGTACTTGCAAATGTAACGGTAGATCAATTAGTTACAAATTTAAAGTCTAAAATGAAAGAATAAAAAAAGCGAGCTTCCTCATAATGAGGGCTCGCATTTTTTTATTCAGAAATATTGAAAATTCTATTTTTCAGTATTTAAAATGAATTTACCTACGATAGCTGCGAAGATACCACCAAGAATTGGTGCTACGATGAATACCCATAGTTGAGAAAGTGCTTCTCCACCAACAAATAAAGCTGGTGCGATACTACGAGCGGGGTTAACAGATGTTCCAGTTAACGGAATTCCTAATAAGTGAATTAAAACTAATGTGAAACCAATTACTAGTCCAGCTAAAGAAGAACTTCCTTTTTTACCTGTTACAGCAACGATAACTAAAATAAATACGAAAGTTAAAATGAACTCAACTAAAAATGCTCCAGATAAACCAAGAGTTCCGAAACCATTTTGTCCTAAATTATCTAAAGGTGTTTTAGCAGATTTTAAAATTGTTACTAACGTTGCAGTTCCTAATAAACCACCTAAAATTTGAGCTAATACATAATAACAAAGTTCCATAGCGTTCATTCGTTTGTTGATGAACATAGCTACTGATACTGCTGGGTTAATGTGACATCCAGAAATTGTTCCGATGCTATATGCCATAGCTACAATAGATAAGCCGAAAGCCATAGCGATTCCTAATGTTCCAATTCCTTCAATTCCGCCGCCAGTGACAGCTACTCCAGTTCCGAATAATACAAGTACAAATGTACCAATAAATTCAGCGATTGCTTTTTTTAACATAATTTACCTCCTATTAATGCACATGAAACGTATTATAACATAAGTTTTAGTATAAACAGCCAATGAAATACTATTCTGATAAGGCAAAATAGGGGGACAATAAAAAAGAGTATGGTTCATCTCTATAGAACCATACCCTTTTTTTATGCCGATTTTTTCTGTTTAACGACTGGAACAGAACGGTTTAAAATACTATTTGCAACCATTCCTAACATGATAATAATCATTCCGATGAGAGAAAGTCCTCCAGGGAGTGAACCATTTAAGAAAATGATTTCTCCAAGTACGGTAAAGACCATCGTTCCAGCTTGTGTTGCTTCAACAGCTCCAAGTAGAGCGAGGTTATCTTTTGCTAAGTCAGTAGCAAAGAAAAATGTCATCGTTGCAATAACGCCGGAACATAATGCTAACAAAAATCCTTGAAGCATTTGGTTGGATGTTGGAATGCCAGTAGTAGAAAATCCGTATATACCAAGCAAGATTGTTATAGGAAGACTTCCAATTGCCATTCCTAATACACGTTGGAACGTATCAAGGCGTCCACCAACAAGCTCCATCATTTTTCGGTTACCGAACGGATATAAGAAAGCGGCTAATACGACAGGTAAAAAACCTAAAATGAACTGAGTCATTGTAATATGGCCTGCGGCAGTTGCTTGCATACAAATTACACCAAGTAAAATAAATAATGCAACATATAAGCTACGAAGTGGAATTTTTCCGCGTACAAGTTTCGTACCTGATTTTGTTTCTATTTTCACGAAAAATAGTGGTGATAGTAGTAAACCAGCTAAAATCGTAACTTGCCAAGTTCCAGCAACGAGCCAAGCTGGAGAAAAGACAGCTGAGAAACTTAATAAAGAATAAAAACCAATACCGGCAACAGAACCCCATCCGATCCATGCCAATGGATGTTTTTTTAACTCTTCCCATAATCCCCTAAAGTTTTTGCGAAATAAAACGATAAGGAATAAAATAGGAAGAGCAAATAAAAAACGGAAGGAAGCTGTCCAAGCCCAGCTCGTTCCAGATACATTCATTGCTCTATTAATAATAAAGGTTGCAGAAAAAAAGGCCGATGATAAAAGACCTAATAAAATTGCGCGCATGAAGTATAGCACTCCTTTCGAAAATAAATAATTATGTATAGTATGATATACTTTCAGTTGTTAAAAGTAAACTATTTTATACTTTGAGGTGGTTTTATATATGAAAGAAAATGAAGATATGCAAACGAAAGAAGTCATTCAACAAGTTGGACAGTTATTGAGACAAATTCGAAATGAACAGAAATTAAGTTTAGAAGAATTAGCCCATAAAACAGGAGTTAGTAAATTAACATTAGGAAAGATAGAAAGAGGGGAAACAAATCCGACACTAGCTGTCATTTGGAAAATAACGAAAGGGTTATCAATTCCTTTATCCAGATTAATGGTTGCTGGAGAACCTGTAGCTGTTGCGCGCTGTGGAGAAGGATTTGCAGTAGATGAAGGACAAGCGTGGCATTTAGAAACGATGTTCCGTTATACGAAAGAAACAGGGATGGAAATGCACCGTGCTTGTTTACGATCAAATAGTATATATGAGCCAGAAGCTCATCATGAAGGTGCGATTGAGCTTGTAACGGTAATGAAAGGGAAAGTGTCTATTCAAGTGGAGAATGATGTATACGAATTAAATGAGTTTGATTCCATTCAATTTGAAGCGAATAAGAAGCATATTTATAAAAATGAAGAAGAAGAAGTGGCGGTATTACATTTAACGATGAAATATTCTTCATGAAAAAATCACCTATAGGATTCTATAGGTGATTTGCTCTTCTTAAGTATGTGAAATGATGCCATTAGTACGAACGTGGCATAAGTAATAAACAAATGAAATAAACTAAAAATCCTGTCCCAAAACATAAAACAGCAATAACCCAAATGATACGAATAAGAGTAGAGCTAATATCAAAATATTCTCCTAAACCACCACATATACCAAATAGCATTTTATCAGTTTCGGATTTACATAACCTTTTTGACATATTCCAATCAACTCCTTTTTATATCAAACTGCATACTTTTATTCTATATGGAAATTTATGAGAAGACTATGGGGTTGTATTACATTTTTTTTGTGAGAAGCGATCGTATTAATTGTCTTAATTTTCAGTGGATATTAAACTTGTAGTTATGAGGTGATTTTTAATAAAGGGTGGGGAAATAGAGATGACAGTATATTGGTTGACTAACGTAATGCTTGAATCAGGATATACATATGAAGAAGAGAGAATTTCACAAACAGAAACAGAATTATGCAGTTTACTTATTGAAGATGGTCGAATTAAAAAAATTATAAAAGGGATTGTTCAAGAGGAAGATATAGTAACTTTTGATGCTAAGAACTTATTAATGTTGCCAGCTTTCAAAGAGATGCACATTCACATTGATAAAACATATTATAGTGGCCCATGGAAAGCTTGTATGCCAGCAGAAAGTATTTTTACACGTTTTAATGAAGAAGAAAAAATTTTACCAAAGCAATTAGCGACTGCTCAAAATAGAGCGGAAAATATGCTAGAGTTACTACTGCAAAATGGTGCAACGAATATTAGAACGCATTGTAATGTTGATCCAATTATTGGGCTTGGTAATTTGGAGGCGACGTTAGCGGCATTAGAAACATATAAAAATCGAGTATCTAGTAGAATTGTTGCGTTTCCGCAACATGGATTATTGCGCAGTAATTCTGTGCAACTCGTGAAAGATGCGATGCGTATGGGTGCCAATCTAGTCGGAGGAGTAGATCCAGCTACAGTGGATAATGACATTGAAAAGTCATTACATACAATTATGGATATCGCAGTCGAATTTAATGCGGATGTTGATATTCATTTGCACGATGCGAATAATCTTGGAACGTTTACGATGAAGAGATTGGCAAGTTTAACAGAAGAAGCAGGATGGCAAGGCCGTGTAACGATTAGTCATGCACTTGGACTTGGTGGTGTTACTGATAAAGAGGCTGAAGAAGTGGCAGAAAGACTCGCAAATGTAAATATTGATATTACTTCAACAGTGCCAATTGGTAAACAAGTAATCCCAATTCCGTTATTAGATAAAAAAGGTGTTAAGGTTTCATTAGGCAATGATAGCATTACAGATCATTGGTCACCGTTTGGAACAGGTGATATGCTTCAAAAGGCGAATCGATTAGCAGAGCGTTTTGGGTGGAGTGACGAAAGGTCTTTAGGAAAAGCACTCCGCTTTATTACAGGAGGAAAAGAAACGTTAAATAAGGAAGGGAAGCGAGTATGGCCGAATGTAGGGGATGAAGCGAGCTTTGTTTTGACGAATGCGACATGCGCTGCTGAAGCAGTAGCGCGTCAAACAGAAAAACGTTTAGTCGTGTATAAAGGAAATATTGTTGTTGGAAGTTTAAATGAGGTGGAATTAAATAATCTTGTGTAGAAGAATCGTTTAAATATTTTGAGGAGGGTTCTAATGGTGAGTATAGAACTCTTCTTTTTTATTCTTACAATATATTTTTATAGGAAAGCTAGAAGGGATGAAAAAATTGGACAATCAACATAACCAAAATCATATTATGGGAACTTTACAATGGTTTATATTTTTATTAGCAAATTCAATCGCACTACCAATTGTCGTTGGCGGATTATTTCATCTTACGACGGAAGAAATATTTTATTTAATGCAGCGTACGTTTTTTGTAGTTGGTATATCTTCTTTTTTACAAGGATGGCTTGGGCATAGACTACCAATTGCGGATGGGCCGGCTGGATCTTGGGTTGGTGTATTTACCGTACTTGCTTATGCAACGGCCGGACAAGATCAATTACATAGTACACTGCAAATTTTAGAATTAGGAATGATAATCTCCGGTATTATTTTAATAGGATTAGGAGTAACTGGTTTTATAGGACGTATTTTATTTTTATTTACGCCGCTTGTGACAGGGACGTTTTTACTTTTATTATGTTTACAATTAAGTGGTGTGTTTTTAAAAGGAATGTTAGGAATTACAGCTACTATTTCTCAAATCGACGGATTTACAGCAATGATCGCGTTTAGTATATTTCTGTTCGTTATTATACTATCTAATTTTGGAAAAGGCTTTGTCAAAAGTTATGCAGTTTTAATAGGATTAATTAGTGGGTGGATTATTTTTCTCATTGCAGGAAAAGTGACAATCCCATCTCAAGTAACTCATTTTGTGCAACTTCCACATATATTTGCTTGGGGACTTCCAAAATGGAATACAGGTATGGCTGTATCAAGTTTCGTTATGGTGTGTATTTTAGTTTCGAATACGGTGGCAGCTATTATAGCAATTAATCAAGCAACTATTCATAAAGCGACTATTGAACAAAAACAGTTGAAAGATGGAACATGGGTTGGGGGGATTTCGCATATCATCTCTTCTGTATTTTCAACTGTAGGTGTCGTTCCGTTACCAGCAACGGCAGGATTTATACGTTTAACAAAACAAAAATATATCCAATCGTTCTTAATGGCATGTGCGTTACTAGTCGTAATGTCTCTTTTTCCAAGTATTATTCGTTACTTAGCATCTTTACCATCAGCTGTCGCATCGGCTGTTTTAATGGCTTCGTTCGTACAGTTAATTGGAATTGGATTTAATAATATAAAACAAGTGCCGATGAGTGAAAGGAATGTAACGATTTTAGGCGTTGCAGTATTATTTGGCAGCGGCGTTATGTTTTTACCGTCTGGAGCACTCCAATCCTTGCCGTCTGTTATGCAATATATATTCGGTAATGGCTTATTTGTAGGTACGGTTGTAAGTATATTGCTAGAACAAATATGGCGCGTTGGAAAGTAAGTGGATAAAAAGAGTGTACGCACTGTATAAAAGTCTAAAATAACATAGGAAATAAAGCCCATTTTCATTCACCACCTGCACATTTCGTTCATACAATATCTTGACTAAATAAACACCCAACTTACACATACACAGCTCTGGCTTAAGCAAGGAGGGTTATACCAGTTGAAGGAAAAAGCGTATCAATCTAAACCTTTACTCACAAAGAGAGAGAGAGAAGTATTTGAATTGCTGGTTCAAGATAAAACAACGAAGGAAATTGCAGGTGAACTTTTTATAAGTGAAAAGACAGTTCGCAACCACATCTCAAACGCAATGCAAAAGCTAGGGGTTAAAGGACGTTCACAAGCAGTTGTGGAGCTTCTTCGTATGGGAGAGCTCGAATTATAAGAAAGCAGCCGACTTTTATATAAAAGTCGGCTATTTTTTTGTTTGCTTCACTTGCTATATGAATGATAAAAACGTTTCATACATAAATAGGTAATAAGGAGGGGATATGTTGAAAAGGATACTGTTAGTTTCAACAAGTGCTCATGATATGAATGGACACCCGACTGGTTTGTGGCTTGAAGAGCTCGCAGCTCCTTATCATGTATTAAAAAAGGCTAAGTTTGATGTTGATATTGTGTCAATAAAAGGCGGGAGAGTACCTATAGATAGAGTGTCTATTCCGAATGGTATACCTCGCGAATTCAAGCATGTAGCTTCTTTATTGCAAAATACGAAGCCGATTTCAAATGTTCATTTTTCGGATTATGATGCGGTTTTATTTGGTGGTGGGCACGGGGCGATTGTAGATTTTCCAGGTAATCCATATGTAGCAAATTTGATTGAGAATATGTATAACAATAACCGGATTGTAGCGGCTGTTTGTCACGGAGTAAGCTCTTTAGTCGGTGTGAAAAATAAGGATGGCTCGTTTTTTGTTGCGGGTAAGCGTATAACAGGTTATACAAACGATGAAGAAAGAGCTGTACATTTAGAAAAGCGCGTTCCGTTTTTGCTAGAAAGTAAGTTGAAAGAAGAAGGAGCTTTGTTTTATGTAGCCCCCAATTTTACGCCGCATGTAGTAGTAGATGGTCATTTAATTACAGGACAAAATCCACAGTCTAGCGTGGAAATAGGTAAGGCTATAAAAAGGGCTGTAAATAAATTATAGAAAAAGTACCCGCTACTAACAAAGGTAGTGGGTATTTTTATCCCTCTATTTGCCGGGCAGTAGGACCCCCGATTGGTGAGAGCTAATAATCAGTGGGGATGAACGCCCCCCACTGATTAAAGTTTCACTGTATTCTAAAATTCCCGCCTCGAAATTGGTTTGTAACCGTCCAGTTGGTAATAATTGATTATAGTTTTTTATGTATAGTATATGAAAATGTAATAAACTAAAAAGGCATAGTGAGTATAATAACTTCATTTATAATCATTCGTGAATTTGCTATACTATTTTGTATGGACAAAAGGGGAGGCTCTTTTAAATGAGAAAAGTCGCATGTGCAAATACTTATATTAATAAAATAAAGCCCATTATTAGAAAGACAAGTTTTAGCCAATTGAAAATAGATGAAATTGCGAAATATATGGATATTAGTAAAGCTACTTTATATAAACGTTTTTCTTCGAAAGATGAAATTATTGAGGTGGTAGTAGAGGATTTCATGAACTATCTACTCGAAGGTGATGCGGATAATCAAGATGAAAGTATGTCATTTACAGAACGTTTCCAAAAGACGTTTATCCATTCTTTAAAATGTGTGACATATATTTCGGATGTTTTTTTGCAAGATTTGAAAGAAGCATATCCACATTTGTCGGATCAATTAGTCGCTGCCCAACAAAATCGTAACCATAATTTGCAAATGTTTTTTGAAGCGGGTATGGAACAAGGTTATTTTAATAAAATGAATGCACAATTATTTATGGTACAAGATGATGTGATGTTAAGACGTATTATAGATCATTCTTTTTGTATTCAGTACGATATTACGTTAAAGAAAGCGATACTTGATTTTTATCAATTAAAGAAGTATCAACTTTTTAAACCAGAGTATATAGAAGCAATTGATGATTCTGAAATTGAAAAAGAAGTTATTGCTATTTTGCAAATGATTTCGTAAAAAAGCAGATCTCCCTTAATAGAGGAGAATCTGCTTTTTTAGTACATATTATTTTTGCAACTGTTTTAATACTAATTCGGCTACTAGACCACCTGAAGCTGGGTTTTGACCAGTGATAACACGATTATCTTCTAGAGCATAAGCTTCCCACGGTTGCGCGGCTTTTTCGTAAAGTCCTCCATTTTTAATGAGTTTATCTTCTGTTAAAAATGGAACGAATTGATCTAATTCAGCTAATTTTTCTTCTTCATTTGAAAAGCCTGTTACCTTCTTACCGCTAATTAAACGATCCCCATTGCTTAATGTAATATGAAATAAACCAGCAGCTCCATGACAAACCGAAGAAACAATTCCGCCGTTTTCATAAATATTGCGGCTAATATTTTGAAGTTCTTTATTTTCTGGGAAGTCCCAAATAACCCCGTGGCCACCTGCGTAATAAATAACAGCGTAGTCTTCTGGATTCACTTCACTTGGTTTCATTGTAGAACCGAGGCGATTCATAAACTCTTTCTTTTGATACCATTCCCAATCGATACTCTCCGCCATTGCTAAACTATGTGGATCAATTGGTGTATAACCGCCTTGTGGACTGACGTAATCAACTTCGTAACCCGCTTCTTCTACTTTTTTTACGAAATGTACAGCTTCACCAAGCCAAAGTCCGGTAGCCCTATTTAAATTTGGGTATTTTTCTACGCTTGTTAATACAACTAACATTTTTCTCTTCATCATAATCCTCCTATAATGTCTCTTCTATATAAAAGTTCTGTATGCGTTTCATTTTATTAAGTTAAAAAATGTAAATTTGAATAATCATGCCAGTCCTCCTTATATCGGCTTCGAAATTAGTGTATAATAACTTTCGAACAAAGTAAACTAAAAAGGCTTAATTAGTTTACTTTGTATATTTTTCGTTGACAAACTGTAATGCTGAAACTATGATAGTTCCATGAATATCGAACAACATACGTGTTTCGTTTCGAATTCAATTTACCCCGCATTAACGGGCAGTAAGACCTCCATCTCAAAATTCAGCGGAAGCAAAGAAGTTAGGTGGGGGTTGGGCTGCCCGTAAAAGCCCGATTGGTGAGGGCTAATAATCAGTGGGAGATGAACACAAACCTCACTGATTAAAGTTTCACTTTATCGCGCGATAAATTAGCAACTTTTACACATTTAATGAAGTTGTTTAGTGGTGATACAACATTTAAATAAGTTCATTTTTTTATCTATAGTTTGATAGTTTTAAAATTGCAATCAGGAGAGTGTTACACATGGGGAAAGATATAAGAAACCATTCGAAATGGTTTGTTTTTACATTATGTTTTATTGTTTTGTTAGGACCGATGAACGCTGTGTTATTTAATGTAGCGCTAGAGGATATTGCCAATGATTTATCAATTAGTCAATCGAAAGTAAGTTGGATTGTAGTAGGGTATTCCTTAGTTGTCGGTATTGGTTCGATAATATATGGAAAGCTGGCTGATCGTTACAGTGTAAAAAGACTATTAATTATTTCTATTATCATATTTGTAGCTGGTTCTATTGTTGGATTTATGAATCAATCTTATGAAATTATCATTTTCGCAAGGTTAGTGCAGGCGAGCGGCGGAGCAGCGTTTATTGCGCTTAGTATGATTGCGGTGGCGAAATTAGTTGCTCCAGCTAAAAAACCAGGTGCGTTAGCAATGATTAGTTCTTCTATTGCATTAGCGGTTGGTATTGGACCTTTAGTAGGTGGGGCAATTACAAATACGTTAGGGTGGCCGTATTTATTTTTATTTATGGTTATTTCAATGATTGGTATTTTCTTACTCGTAAAATTTATGCCAGAAGAGGCGCGACATACAGATGAAGTGTTTCGCTTTGATTTCATTGGAGCAATTTTATTATTTGTATTGATTACGACCATTTTATTAGGAGTTAATATTAATAGTTGGCTTTTTGTGTTATCTGTTGTTTTTCTATTTTTATTTAAGGCTCATATGAAGAGAACGGAGTCGCCGTTTATTGATATTGAGTTATTTACAAATAAACCATTACTTCGTTTAATAGCGGTCGGATTTATCATTAATGTGGCGTTATGTGCTAGTTTATTATTATTACCATTACTGTTAGGAAGAGGACATGGATTGTCTCCATTCGTTATTGGAATTGTATTGTTTATTGCATCTCTCTTTGGTATTGTATCTAGTTTTATTACCGGAAAGATTATTCCTTCGTTTGGGAATGTGAAGATGATGTATGTAGCTTCTGTAGTTATGATCATTGGCTTTTTAATTTTAGGGATTATTCCGGACGGGAACTTACTCTTTATTTTATTTGCGGTTATTTTAACATTTATGAGTTATTCGGCAATTCAAGTATCATTAAACACATTTATCCCGAAAACATTAAATCCAGCTAAAGTTGGAGTCGGTCTTGGTTTATATAATTTAATTAACTTTTTCGGTATGGCATTTGGACCAGCTGTAGCGAGCAAAATTATGGAATCTACAAATAGTTATCGATTGAATTTTATTTTGATCGTCATTTTAATTGCTGCTCATTTCTTCTTATTAATGGGAATGTCTTCTTTTCAAAAAAAGATGGAGCAATGAATATGCACTTTATATAGAAGAAACCGACTTTCTTATAGAAGGTCGGTTATTTTTCTATCTTGCAAATTACGAAAAAAAGGAGCAAAATAAAAAAGGTCCTAGTCTATACATGGGAAAATGAAAATTTTCATACAGAAGCATTTGAAGTGAGCGAACTTAAAGTGTGTAAAATATAATGATAAACATAAAAGATGATGAATGAGAAAACGGGTGATGAAGTTGAATAGAGCAATCGGTGTTATCGATTCAGGAGTTGGCGGTTTAACAGTAGCGAAGGAATTAATTCGTCAGTTGCCGAAAGAGCGTATCATATATTTAGGAGATACAGCACGTTGTCCTTATGGTCCACGTTCTCGAGAAGAAGTACGTCAATTTACGTGGGAAATGACAGAGCATTTACTAGACTTAAATATTAAAATGTTAGTTATTGCGTGTAATACAGCAACTGCAGTTGTATTAGAAGAGATGCAAAAACAATTACCAATTCCAGTAGTAGGAGTTATTCACCCAGGATCACGTACAGCTTTAAAAGTGACAAACACGTATCACGTTGGGATTATTGGAACGATTGGAACGGTGAAAAGTGGTGCATACGAAGAGGCGTTAAAGTCTATTAATAACCGTGTTATGGTAGAAAGTTTAGCTTGTCCACCTTTCGTTGAACTTGTAGAGAGTGGGAATTTCGAAAGTGAAATGGCGTATGAAGTTGTAAGAGAAACGTTGCAACCACTGAAAAGTACCGATATTGATACACTTATATTAGGGTGTACACATTATCCGATTTTAGGACCTGTTATTAAAAAAGTAATGGGAGATAAAGTGCAACTAATTAGTTCTGGTGATGAAACAGCACGTGAAGTAAGTACAATCTTATATCATAGTAAAATGTTGAATGAAGGAGAAGAACAAAGCGATCATCTCTTCTTAACAACAGGAAAAATAGGCTTGTTTAAAGAAATTGCATCAAAATGGTTCGGTCAACCGATTGAAAATGTGAAGCATATTCATTTAGAAAAAGAATAATAGTAGAATTTATATAAGTGAGCTCCTGAGAAATCAGGAGTTTTTGTTTTATCTTGCTATTTGCTGGGGAGTAAGACCCCTACTGATTAAAGTTTCAATTTATAAGAGGCGCAGCTTGTTCTAAAACGTGAAACAGCTCGTATACATAATAGTACAAACTTAGATTTTAGGGGGGAATGGCATGCCTAAATCCACTTTTAAATGGGTTGTTGGTGCTACTGTGAGCGCTGTTTTACTAACAGGGTGTGGCTTTATAAATCAAGAGAAAGCAACTGAACAAATTGATCCGCCAAAACAAGTTACGTATACAGAGGGTGGGAAGAAAGAAGTAGCTAAAAAAGATAAGCAAGGGCAAATGGTAAACAGAGAACTATACCTTGTTGATAAAAATGGTTATGTTGTACCACAAACGTTAGCTATACCTACTCCGAAAGCAAATGAGACTGTGAAGCAAACGTTAGAATACCTTGTGAAAGATGGACCGGTAACGAATTTATTACCGAATGGGTTTCGTGCAGTCATTCCGGCGAATACAACGATGACTTTAGATTTGAAAAAGGACGGAACGGCAGTTATTGATTTCTCTAAAGAAATGAAAAACTATGCGAAAGAAGAAGAGCGTCAAATCGTTGAATCTATAGCTTGGACGTTGACGCAATTTACAGAGATAAAACAAGTGCAGTTCCAAATAAATGGTGAGAAATTGGCAAAGATGCCGGTTGGTGGTACACCGCTTGGTGAAGGAGTGAGCCGTGCAAATGGTATTAACTTCGATGATGAACAAGTAGCAGATGTAACAAATACAAAACCAGTCACACTGTATTTTATGGCGCAAAATAATAATAAACAGCAATACTACGTACCAGTCACACGCCGCGTTGCGGAAGGTAAAGAAAATGACTATGCAGCAATTATAGATGAACTTGTAAAAGGTCCGATCCATCAATCGCTCCTGAATGATTTTAATCCAGGCGTTAAGCTTATTACGAATCCGAAATTACAAGACGGAAATCTTACATTAAACTTTAATGAAAATATATTTGTAAACCCAGATAAAAATATGATCTCAAATTACGTATTGAAGTCGTTAGTTTTATCTTTAACAGAAAAGAAAGGTGTGAAAAATATTTCTATTGAAGTGAATGGAAAAGCAAATCTTATAGATGAAAAGGGCGGAAAGTTAATAAAACCTGTAGATCGTCCAGAAAACGTGAATACAGGTAGTTTTTAATCTTGAATAATTTGATATACTTAAGTAAGAAAGGAGAATTGCTTTTTGGGTTCTCCTTCTTTTATTGTATACATATCATACATTTAAATTTGGCTATACTAACGAGTAGTAATTAAGAGGAGGTTATTTTTATGCGAGTAGATGGTAGAGAGAAAACAGAATTACGCCATATACATATTCATACGAATTATTTAAAACATCCAGAGGGATCTGTATTAATTGAAGTTGGGGATACAAAGGTGATTTGCTCAGCAACAATTGAAGAGCGTGTACCACCGTTTATGCGTGGAGAAGGAAAAGGATGGGTAACAGCTGAATACGCGATGATTCCGCGTGCAACAGAACAACGTACGATTAGGGAGTCAAGCAAAGGGAAAGTAACAGGGCGTACAATGGAAATCCAGCGCTTAATTGGACGAGCATTACGTGCTGTAGTTGATTTAGAAGCGCTTGGCGAGAGAACAGTTTGGATTGACTGTGATGTCATCCAAGCAGATGGTGGAACGAGAACAGCTTCTATTACAGGTGCATACGTAGCGATGGTATTAGCGTTTGAGAAGTTATTACAAGCAGAAAAAGTATCTAAAATTCCAGTAAAAGATTATTTAGCAGCAACGTCAGTAGGGATTGTTGAAGAGCAAGGTGTTGTTTTAGATTTAAACTATGCAGAAGATTCTAAAGCAGACGTTGATATGAATGTAATTATGACTGGAAAAGGTCAGTTTGTTGAAGTGCAAGGAACTGGAGAAGAAGCGACGTTTAGTAGAGCGCAGTTAAATGAATTACTTGATGCAGCAGAACAAGGCATTTTCCAACTGATTGATATGCAAAAAGAAGCGTTAGGTGACATCGTATCTCATATAGAGTAGAGGTGGAAAGTATGAAACAAGTTGTTGTAGCGACAAAAAATATGGGGAAAGTACGTGAATTTGCTGAGTTATTTGAGCGATTTGATTTAGAAGTGAAATCATTACACGATTTTCCTCATATTGAAGAATTCGAAGAAACTGGTGAAACATTTGAAGAAAATGCGATCTTAAAAGCGGATAGTTTGAGTAGACAGTTGAATGCAATTGTAATTGCGGATGATTCAGGTCTTATTGTAGATGCGTTAAACGGGAAACCAGGCGTGTATTCAGCTCGTTTTGCTGGAGAGCCAAAAGATGATCAAGCGAATATTGATAAAGTTTTACAAGAATTAAATGAAATACCGTTTGATAAGCGTAAAGCTCGCTTCTACTGTGCATTAGCAGTAGCTTTCCCTGAAGGTGATAAAAAGCCTGTCATTGTAAACGGGACATGTGAAGGATTTATTTTAGAACAACGCCGCGGAGAAAATGGCTTTGGATACGATCCGATCTTTTATGTGGAAGAATACAAAAAAGCAATGGCGGAATTAAGTTCAGATGAAAAAAATGCTATTAGTCACCGCGGACGTGCTCTTCGTAAGCTAGAAGAAAAAATCCCTGAATGGTTTTTAGGAGAATAAGGGAGAGAGATTGATGAAAGCTTTAATCGTAAGCGATAGTCATAGCTCTGTGAAGGAATTACAGCAGTTAAAAGAGAAGTATGAAGGGAAAGTAGATATCATGATTCATTGCGGTGATTCAGAGCTAACGCCTGCTCATGAAGAGCTGCAAGGTTTCCATGTTGTAAAAGGAAATTGTGATTATGCTAACTTTCAAGATGAAATTGTAACTGATGTAGATGGAATTCGCTTCTTAGTTGTACATGGGCATCGACATAATGTAAAAATGACATTACAAACGCTAGCGTACCATGCTGAAGAAGTGGGAGCGCAAGTTGCATGCTTCGGACATTCTCACGTATTAGGTGGGGAATTAATCGAGGGCGTTTTATTTATTAATCCAGGCAGTATTTTATTACCACGTCAGCGTGTAGAAAAGACATTTGCTTTATTAGAAATGGATGAAAATCAAATGGAAGTTCGTTTTGAAACGTTAGACGGACAACTAGTTGAACAGGCAGTTTTTAAAAGAGGATAAGAAAATTTATCCTCTTTTAAAAAAGGTGTTGACTTTATGTGTGGTTATACATATAATAAATATTGTCGATAGGGCAACGGCGCTAACGAAGAAAAGAAAATAACATATGCGGGTGTAGTTTAGTGGTAAAACAAGAGCCTTCCAAGCTCTGGTCGAGAGTTCGATTCTCTTCACCCGCTCCATGTCCCAGTAGCTCAGCCGGATAGAGCATACGCCTTCTAAGCGTACGGTCGGGAGTTCGAATCTCTCCTGGGACGCTAAAAAAACCTTGTTATCAAAAGATAACAAGGTTTTTTGTTTGTCTAAAATTTGATGTTTGGGTTATAAGTGTAGTTCATGCTTAATATTTGCGACCTTTCCTTTGATATTAAGCAGTTGCATATGTACTTTTTTTCCTTAAATAAAAAGAGCGCCATTTATGCGCCCTATTCATCTTATTTAATTTAAAGAATTAATAGGTCTATGATGGAACTCAAATCCATATCCAGATTCTCTTAATTGTTTACTTGCAATATTATAAAATTCTTTACCATTCTAGTACGGTTGAGCAGCAGTTATCGGAACTTATCCCCGGCAGTGTGTTACAATTAATAGAAGCGGAAAATGAGAATCTCCAATTGACTGGACCTGTGATTGGTTAGATGGTTTAAGAAGGTCGTATAAAAAAGGGAGATGGCGCAAAGATGGCGAGATCAAATGAGAATGATTTAACGGAGAAATTGGCAGAAGGCCACCGAAAATATGGTGATGGCAATTTTACAGTACAGAACATCGGTGATGAAACTAACCCGAATTGGACTGTCGTAAAAAATGTGAGGAAGGGATCGGCAGGCATTCGCGAAGGAGAAGATATATTAAGACTGCGATCAAAATATATAAAATAGTACGGAAATGGGCGGAGCGGGAGCTCGAATCTCTCCTGGGACGCTAAGAAAACCTTGTTATCTCTTGATAACGAGGTTTTTTGTGTATTTTAAATTAGTTGTTAATAAACTTCTCAAATACAAAACCATAATCTTTCACATTATATTGTTTCTTCGTATCAACAAGCCAGTTAAAGGCAATCTCGTTCATTTCTTTAAATTGCTCTGCTAAATTTACTTGTGCGTTTGAAATGCGGCTAAAGGCATTAGATGCCATATCTAAACTTTTATGTGCATATTGTAATGTAATATCGTTGTCGTATGAAATTTCTTCGATTTTAAGTAAAGCCTTATATAAATCTTTTAATTCTTCAATATGTTTTTTATGAACATCAATTGAGTAATGTTCATCGCCCATTTGAAACTTAATTTCTACATCTAAATCAATCGTTCCTGCAGTTTCGAGTGCTACGTTTTTAATTTGATATTTACTATAACGAAAGCGGCGTAGTGTACGTTTTTTACTTGTTGCGCTTGTACCGTCTAAGTGAATTAACCCTTTGTTTGTGAAGCAATATTCATCTGATTTCGATTTAATTAGAAAGTAAATTTTCTCTCCATCTTCATGCATTACATAATCATCGGCATCGACCTTATCATAGTCTTTAGGTGTAATAACAGAACCTACATCGCTTAGTCCTAATACATCTGCGGCCATTTTTTTAAACATATATAATCCCCCTTGTAAATTAAATTCTTAATTGTATAAAAATATATTAACATGATTTTCATCCTTTGTTTTCTTGTAATACGAAAATATCTGAAGGTAAGTTAAGAAAAGTAATGAATAATTATTTTGATCCTAAATTATTTAGTAAATCTATTAGTTTAAGATTGGATTCTCCGAAAAATAACCAAGAGAAAAAAGTTAATTTTGCAAGTGATTATAGAGAAATTCCGTGAAAGCACCTCAAGCTATGTGAGGTGTTTTTCTATCCTCTTTTGAAATCTTACAATTCTGTAAGGTAACTGTAAGGTAGTTCGATGGTAACAAATTGCTAATCTTTTATAATGAAGATAACAACGATAAAACGAGGAGGCAGAAATGATGAAAGGATTAGTTGTAACGGGCTTAACGGTTGCTTTTGGATTTGTAGCATATGAGAAATTAACGTATGTAGTTGATGTTGTGAAACATTTGATTGCTTAGAGAAAACAGCCATGAGAGGGAAAGGGAATGAGTGAATGAATGGAATGGTTATTTGGAATTATAGGTACTTGTAGTGTAGTGTTATTGTTCTTTGTCCCAAGTGGTATACTTAGTTCGACAACAAGTTTGTTCTTCTTAAGTTTGTTTGCTTGTACGATGCTTATTATTATGTTTTTAATGAAGCGAAGTAAACCAATCTTCTATTTTAGCATGATTGTTATGGCAATTATTGTTCTCCAAATTATTACCCTTGTAATATACCCCACAATTATAAAAGCTTTCCATTAATGATGAATCCTCTGCGCTTGTTGCTGGGGATTTTTATTTGTACAATTTTAATTTTTAGTAGAGATTTATTCGTATTGGAATGTAAAAATTAAATATTTTTATATTTCAAACAAATAGTTTTGGGATGTTGTGTTCTCATTACGCATTTGATATATTTACTTTGAACATAATTAAAATCAAGAAAAAGAGGCGGACGTATGGATAAAAAAGAAAATACGGTCGTATTGTTTCCACAACTATCAGAGCGCTATATTGATGAAGGTTTTTTAGCGCTGAAAGAGCGGAAGTTCGAAGATGCATTGCGCTGCTTTGAAATATTACGTCAGTATAATGCGGAAACGGAACAAACGGAATTAGCTTCAGTTATTTGTTTACTCGAATTAAAACGTATGGAAGAAGCGAAAGACAAATGTGAACAGTTGCTTAAAACAGGAGTTGTCTTATTTGGTGATATTCTTGAAACGTACGTGACTATTTTAGTTCAAACAAATGATTATGAAGGTGTTATTGAAACTGTTGAAAAGGTTTTACAAACGAAAGATATAATGCCTGATCAAAAGGAAAAATTAGCGCAACTTGCTTTATTTGCAGAAGGTATGCTCAATGAGGGAGACGCATCGCTAGTGGATTCAAATTTTGAGTTGGATGAGTTTACTAATGAAATTTTTGGAGAAAACTTTGGACAGAAGCTAAGAGCGATTCAGCGACTTTCGTTAAAAGACTTAGATCTTGCATTACCTGTTTTAAAGAAATTTTTAATAGAAGAAGAGCAACACCCCTATTTGAAAACTTCTATTTTGTATAAAATGATAGAAAGTCAGGTAGAAGAGGAAATAGAGGTAGAAAAGTTTGGGAATACGATTAAGGTAATTCCAGCATTTACAGGTCATAATGAGGAGCAATCCAATAACATTATACATAAATTATCAAGTCGATTAGAGCAAAATTATCCCGATATATTTGAAGCAATGGTTACATATTGGAAAGAATTGCAAATTAGTGTTTTCCCATTTGCTCTATTAATGGATAAAGAAGAGATTTGGTCAGCTGTTTTAGAGAGAATTGGAAGAAAGCGTTTCGGATTGGCTATTGATGAAGAAGAGCTTATGGCAGCATACAATATCGAATTGGAAGAGTTTCATATTGCCTATCAATGGTTATTACGTGTTGAAAGAGAAGGATATTTGCCCGTATAATTATGAAAAAGAATCGTTCAGTTCTTGAAACGAGCATATTCTATGTTATAATGTAAGGGTTGCAAAAGGCAGAAAACTGCCTGTTTGTAAGAGAAGAGAAGTGTAATTCTCTTACTTAATATGTTTCATATTATTCTCGAACAAAATATACCGTAGTTGTCTTCTGGGCAATTAGTAGATTGGAACATTATATCTGAAAGCTTTTGCTAGAGGATTATTTGTGTATTTGTTATTTCAAAAAAGAGATAATGAAGATCTTAATCTATAGAGGTATGTGCATACATTATTATAGTTGGAGGGAAAGAATAAATGTCTACAAAATGGGAAAAATTAGAAGGTAACGTTGGCGTTTTAACAATCGAAGTTGATGCTAAAGAAGTAAACAACTCTATCGACGCTGCGTTCAAAAAAGTAGTAAAAACAATTAACGTACCAGGTTTCCGTAAAGGAAAAATGCCTCGTCCATTATTCGAACAACGCTTTGGTATTGAATCTTTATACCAAGATGCTTTAGATATCATTTTACCAAAAGCATACGGTGAAGCGATTGAAGAAGCTGGTATCTTCCCAGTTGATCATCCTGAAATCGACATCGAGAAGTTCGAAAAAAATGCTAACCTTATCTTCACTGCAAAAGTTACAGTGAAACCTGAAGTTAAATTAGGTGAGTACAAAGGTTTAGCAGTAGAAAAAGTTGAAACAACTGTAACTGACGAAGATGTAGAGAACGAATTAAAATCTTTACAAGAACGTCAAGCTGAACTAGTTGTTAAAGAAGAAGGAACTGTTGAAAACGGTGATACAGCTGTAATCGACTTCGAAGGTTTCGTTGATGGCGAAGCATTTGAAGGCGGAAAAGGCGAAAACTACTCTCTAGCAATCGGTTCTGGTACATTCATCCCAGGTTTCGAAGAGCAAGTAATCGGTCTTAAATCTGGTGAGTCTAAAGACGTTGAAGTATCATTCCCAGAAGAGTACCATGCTGCTGAATTAGCTGGCAAACCAGCAACATTCAAAGTAACAATTCACGAAATCAAAACAAAAGAACTTCCTGAGTTAAACGACGAGTTCGCTAAAGAAGCAGACGAAGCGGTTGCAACTCTTGATGAATTAAAAGCAAAACTTCGCACAAACTTAGAAGAAGGCAAAAAGCACGAAGCTGAGCACAAAGTACGTGACGAAGTAGTAGAATTAGCTGCTGCTAACGCTGAAATCGAAATTCCAGAAGCTATGATCAACACTGAGTTAGATCGTATGGTTCGTGAATTCGAGCAACGTTTAAGCCAACAAGGTATGAACCTTGAGCTTTACTACCAATTCACAGGTACTGATGCTGACAAATTAAAAGAGCAAATGAAAGAAGATGCACAAAAACGTGTAAGAATCAATCTTGTTCTTGAAGCTATCATTGAAGCTGAAAACATCGAAGTTACTGAAGAAGAAGTAACTGCAGAAGTTGAAAAAATGGCTGAAATGTACGGTATGCCAGTAGACGCTATCAAGCAAGCTCTTGGAAGCGTAGACGCTTTAGCTGAAGATCTTAAAGTGCGTAAAGCTGTAGACTTCTTAGTAGAAAACGCTGCATAATAAAATAACAAGGCACGATTAAAATCGTGCCTTGTTTTATAAATATAGAAATATATTTATAAAACTTTTCGATGGAGAAGGAAAAGTTCCTTTACAAGTCGAATATACATATTTCAAAAGTTTTAAAAATTTTTTATTTGTACATAACTAGTCATATTATTTGTATTTCTCGCCACGTAGTGACATAATATGTATTTACATACGATACATTTATCGTGTACATACGAAGGCAAGAGGTTAGCACTTTGTAAGGGGTGTGAAAATATGTTTAAATTTAATGATGAAAAAGGGCAATTAAAATGTTCTTTCTGTGGTAAAACACAAACGCAAGTTCGAAAGTTAGTGGCAGGTCCAGGTGTTTACATTTGTGACGAGTGTATCGAACTTTGTACTGAAATTGTACAAGAGGAGCTTGCGAAGGACGAAGAAGTAGAATTCAAAGATGTACCGAAACCGGTAGAAATTCGTGAAATCTTAGATGAGTATGTCATCGGGCAAGATAGCGCGAAAAAAGCACTAGCGGTAGCGGTATATAACCATTACAAACGCATTAATTCTAACAGCAAAATTGATGATGTAGAATTAGCGAAGAGTAATATCGCACTTATCGGGCCAACAGGTAGTGGTAAAACATTACTGGCACAAACTTTAGCGCGTATTTTAAATGTTCCATTTGCAATCGCGGACGCAACATCTTTAACAGAAGCTGGATATGTTGGGGAAGATGTAGAAAATATCTTACTAAAATTAATTCAAGCAGCTGATTATGATGTAGAGAAAGCGGAAAAAGGAATTATTTATATTGATGAGATTGATAAAGTGGCACGTAAGTCCGAAAATCCATCAATTACACGTGATGTATCTGGTGAAGGTGTGCAGCAGGCACTTCTGAAAATTTTAGAAGGTACTGTAGCAAGCGTTCCACCTCAAGGTGGTCGTAAGCATCCGCACCAAGAGTTTATTCAAATTGATACAACGAACATCTTATTCATTTGTGGTGGAGCGTTTGATGGCATTGAGCCGATTATTAAACGTCGCCTTGGTGAAAAAGTAATTGGATTTGGTTCTGAGAAGAAAAATGCTGATGTGAATGAGAAGCATGTTTTATCTCACGTATTACCAGAGGATCTTTTAAGATTTGGTTTAATTCCAGAGTTTATCGGTCGTCTTCCAGTTATTGCGAACCTAGAGCCACTTGATGAAGATGCTCTTGTTGATATTTTAACGAAACCGAAAAATGCACTTGTTAAGCAATTCCAAAAATTATTGGAGCTTGACGATGTTGAGTTAGAGTTTGAAGAAGGTGCACTAATCGAAATTGCGAAAAAAGCAATTGAACGTAAAACGGGTGCTCGTGGACTTCGTTCTATTATTGAAGGCTTAATGCTTGATGTAATGTTCGAACTTCCATCTCGTAAAGATATCGAGAAGTGTATTCTTACAAAAGAAACAGTAGCTGATAATGAGCCGCCAAAATTGGTGTTACAAGACGGTACTGTACTTGATACAAAAACATCTGCATAATGCGAAAGGGAAACAGCAATTTTTATAATTGCTGTTTTTCTTTATGTTTAGCTACGTTCCTCCGCGGAAATACTAAGAGATAAAATATTGCGGGAGGAAATAAATAATGAGCTGGACAAATATATTTTTAGTTGTTCAACTTGTTTTTGGTGTAATTGTCGGATTGTATTTCTGGCATTTACTTCGAAATCAACGAACACAAAAAGTTTCAATTGATCGAGAATCGAAAAAAGAATTAGAACAGCTTCGTAAAATGCGTGAGATTTCTTTAACTGAGCCGCTAGCAGAAAAGGTGCGTCCTACAACCTTTTTAGATATTGTAGGGCAAGAGGACGGAATTAAGTCGTTAAAAGCGGCTCTTTGTGGTCCGAATCCGCAACATGTAATCATATATGGCCCGCCAGGTGTTGGGAAAACAGCGGCAGCACGTCTTGTATTAGAAGAAGCGAAACGAAATCCTAAATCTCCATTTCGTACGAATGCAACATTTATTGAACTTGATGCGACAACAGCTCGGTTTGATGAACGTGGTATCGCAGACCCTTTAATAGGTTCGGTGCATGATCCGATTTATCAAGGTGCTGGGGCGATGGGGCAAGCAGGTATTCCGCAACCGAAAAAAGGTGCTGTAACAGATGCACATGGTGGTATTTTGTTTATTGATGAGATTGGCGAGCTCCATCCGATTCAAATGAACAAAATGTTAAAGGTGTTAGAAGATCGAAAAGTATTTTTAGAAAGTGCGTACTATAGTGAAGAAAATACGATGATCCCAACATATATACATGATATTTTCCAAAAAGGCTTACCGGCAGATTTTCGCTTAGTTGGAGCAACGACACGTTCGCCAGAGGAAATTCCTCCTGCTATTCGGTCACGTTGCTTAGAAGTATTTTTCCGTGAATTAGATACGGAAGAAATTCAAAAAGTAGCGAAAAATGCCGCGGAAAAAGTGGAAATGCAAATAGGTGAAAATGGTATTGAAATGATCGGGATGTATGCAAGGAATGGACGAGAAGCGATTAATCTCGTGCAAATCTCTGCTGGTATGGCGATAAATGAAGAACGTTCTTTCATTAAGGATGAAGATATAGAGTGGGTTGTTCACTCAAGTCAGCTTACACCGAAATATGAAAAGCGCATTTATCCGATTCCAAGGATTGGTCTTGTAAATGGTCTTGCTGTATACGGACCAAATACAGGTGCGTTATTAGAAATTGAAGTAACAGCAATCAAGGCGAAAGATAAAGGATCGGTAAATGTTACCGGAATTGTGGAAGAAGAAAGTATTGGTAGTCAAACGAAATCGATTCGTCGTAAAAGTATGGCGAAAGGCTCTGTTGATAATGTATTAACAGTACTTCGTTCTTTAGATGTGTTGCCAGAAGGATATGATATACATATTAATTTTCCAGGTGGTATCCCGATTGATGGCCCTTCTGCAGGAATCGCTATGGCAACAGGTGTATATTCTGCGGTGCACCGCACGTATGTAAATAATGAAGTAGCGATGACAGGGGAAATAAGTATACACGGAGAAGTAAAACCTATTGGTGGCGTGTACGCAAAAATAAAAGCTGCGAAAAAAGCGGGAGCTAAGAAAGTCATTATTCCTGCTGAAAATATGCAACCATTTTTGTATACGATCAAGGGAATTGAAATTATTCCTGTCCGTAAGTTAAAAGAAGTATTTGAGTTAACGTTTATGCAAGAAAATATGCATAGAGAGCTAGATGTACATACTAAGGTAGACGAAACTGATGCACAATCTATGTGAAAATAAACAATAATAAAATTTGCCAGACTTCGTTTAAGTTTGTATGCTTAATCGGAGTCTTTTTTCTTTTCGTGAGGTAGAAAAACAAGCTATTTACAATTGCGCGGAATCTCAGCAATTGCATCTAGGTGTATTGTAATATAAAATAGTTGAACAGGAGTTTAATTTATTATGGAGGTGCTATGTCTAGTATGAATACGAACGAAAGAATCGTGCCCCTCCTACCATTAAGAGGCGTTCTCGTATATCCAACGATGGTTTTGCATCTTGATGTAGGACGTGATAAATCGATACAAGCACTAGAGCAGGCGGCAATGGATGAAAATATCATCTTTTTAGCAATGCAAAAAGAAATGAATATCGATGATCCGAAAGAAGATGACATATATAGTGTAGGTACGGTGGCGAAAGTGAAGCAAATGTTAAAATTGCCGAACGGTACGCTTCGTGTCCTTGTGGAAGGTTTACATAGAGCAGAAGTAATAGAGTTTATCGAAGAAGAAAATGTAGTACAAGTGTCGATTAAAACGGTAACTGAAGAAGTAGAAGATGATTTAGAAGAGAAAGCTCTTATGCGTACGTTACTGGAGCATTTCGAACAATATATTAAAGTTTCGAAAAAAGTTTCAAATGAAACATTTGCAACGGTAGCTGATGTGGAAGAACCAGGGAGATTAGCTGATCTAATTGCTTCTCACTTGCCGATTAAAACGAAGCAGAAACAAGAGATTCTAGAGATTGTATCTGTAAAAGAACGATTACAAACACTTATTTCAATTATTCAAGATGAACAAGAGTTACTTAGCCTAGAAAAGAAAATTGGGCAAAAAGTGAAACGTTCCATGGAGCGCACGCAAAAAGAATATTTCTTACGTGAGCAAATGAAGGCGATTCAAACTGAACTTGGCGACAAAGAAGGCAAGGGCGGAGAAGTAGAAGAACTTCGTGAGAAAATTGAACAGTCAGGAATGCCGGAAGAAACAATGAAGGCTGCGCTGAAAGAATTAGATCGTTATGAAAAGTTACCAGCAAGTTCTGCGGAGAGTGGTGTTATTCGCAATTATATTGATTGGTTATTAGCGCTTCCGTGGACAGAGGCAACAGAAGATATAATTGATCTTGCTCATTCGGAAGAGATTTTAAATAACGATCATTACGGTCTTGAAAAAGTGAAAGAGCGTGTACTTGAATATTTAGCTGTACAGAAGTTAACGAATTCATTAAAAGGACCTATCCTTTGTTTAGTAGGCCCTCCTGGGGTCGGCAAAACTTCGTTAGCGCGTTCAATTGCAACATCATTGAATCGTAACTTCGTCCGTGTATCTCTTGGTGGTGTGCGTGATGAATCTGAAATTCGTGGTCACCGCCGTACATATGTTGGAGCAATGCCAGGACGCATTATTCAAGGTATGAAAAAGGCGAAAACAGTTAATCCAGTCTTCTTATTAGATGAGATTGATAAAATGTCTAACGATTTCCGTGGAGATCCATCAGCGGCATTACTTGAAGTATTAGATCCAGAACAAAACCATAACTTCAGTGATCATTACATTGAAGAACCATATGATCTATCAAAAGTTATGTTTGTAGCAACTGCTAATACACTTTCAAGTATTCCAGGTCCATTACTTGACCGTATGGAAATCATTTCGATTGCTGGCTATACAGAACTTGAAAAAGTACACATTGCTCGTGAGCATTTATTGCCGAAACAATTAAAAGAACATGGCTTACGAAAAGGTAATTTACAAGTGCGTGATGAAGCGCTGCTTGAGATTATTCGTTATTATACACGTGAGGCTGGTGTTCGTACGCTAGAGCGCCAAATTGCAAAAGTTTGCCGTAAAGTAGCGAAGATTATCGTTACAGCAGAACGTAAACGTATCGTTGTGACAGAGAAAAAGATTGTTGATTTACTTGGTAAACACATATTCCGTTATGGGCAAGCTGAAAAAACAGACCAAGTTGGTATGGCAACAGGTCTAGCTTACACAGCAGCAGGCGGCGATACACTTGCCATTGAAGTTTCTGTAGCGCCAGGAAAAGGGAAACTAATTTTAACAGGGAAACTTGGGGATGTTATGAAAGAATCAGCACAAGCTGCGTTTAGTTATATACGTTCTCGTGCAGAAGAGCTTCAGATCGATCCGAATTTCCATGAGAAAAATGATATTCATATTCACGTTCCAGAAGGAGCAGTTCCAAAAGACGGACCGTCAGCAGGTATTACGATGGCAACGGCACTTATTTCTGCGCTAACAGGTATTCCTGTAAGTAAAGAAGTCGGTATGACAGGTGAAATTACACTTCGTGGTCGTGTATTACCAATTGGTGGTTTAAAAGAAAAAACATTAAGTGCTCACCGCGCAGGCTTAACAAAAATTATTTTGCCAGCAGAAAACGAGAAAGATTTAGATGATATTCCAGAGAGCGTAAAAGAAAACCTTACGTTTGTGCTTGCATCTCATTTAGATGAAGTATTGGAGCACGCATTAGTAGGAGTGAAACAATGAAAGTAACAAAAGCAGATATTGTAATTAGTGCTGTTAAACCAGAACAATATCCAGACAGTGATTTACCAGAAATTGCATTAGCAGGTCGTTCAAATGTGGGGAAGTCTTCCTTTATTAATAAAATTTTAAATCGTAAAAAGTTAGTACGTATTTCTTCTAAACCAGGAAAAACGCAAACGCTGAACTTTTTCTTAATCAATGAGATGATGCACTTTGTTGACGTTCCAGGTTATGGATATGCGAAAGTATCTAAATCGGAGCGCGCTGCATGGGGGAAAATGATTGAAACGTACTTTACAACGCGTGAACAATTAGACGCAGCTGTATTAGTAGTTGATTTACGTCACCAACCAACAAGTGATGACGTGATGATGTATGATTTCTTAAAGCATTATGAAATCCCAACAATTATTATTGCGACGAAAGCCGATAAAATTCCGAAAGGGAAATGGCAAAAGCATTTAAAAGTTGTAAAAGAAACGCTTGCTGTTGAAATTGGCGATGAAATTGTTCTATTCTCTTCTGAAACAGGACTTGGAAAAGAAGAAGCGTGGAAAGCAATTCATAAATTTACAAAAACAAAAAACGCGTGACGAATGTCGCGCGTTTTTGTTTTGCTAAATTTTTTAGCGTACGTTTAATGTAACTTCAATATTTCCTCGTGTTGCTTTCGAGTAAGGACATACACCGTGAGCCGCTTCTACAAGTTCTTGTGCTTCGCTATATGAAACGCCAGCCACATGTACATCAAGTACAGCAGATAGGCCGAAACCACCATCTGTATCTTTTCCGATAGAAACGTGAGCAGTTACTTCTGTACTTTCTACTTTCACACGTTTTGTACGAATGACAAGTTGTAATGCACTATCGAAACAAGCTGCATAACCAGCTGCAAATAGTTGTTCTGGATTTGTTGCTTCTCCGCCTGCACCACCTAGTGCTTTCGGCATTTTTACATCAAGATTTAATATGCCATCATCTGAAACTACTTTCCCATTTCTTCCACCTGTTGCTGTTACTGAAGCAGTATATAATTTATCCATATTTATTCCCCTTTTCCATCATTAATTGTTTTCATTGTTTCAATTAGTTTATTTAATTGAATTAATAAAGAACGATATTCTTGTTCTGTAATTCCTAAATTTGTTGCCATTGTTGTTGGTAATGAACAAGCCTTATCTTGTAAATCTTTACCTTGTTCTGTTAATTCAATACATACTTTTCGCTCATCTTCTTTGGAACGAACGCGTTTTACAAGGTTTAATGATTCCATTCGTTTTAACATAGGTGTTAACGTACCGGAATCTAAAAATAGACGTTCTCCAATTTCTTTTACTGTGAGTCCATCTTGCTCCCATAGTACGAGTAAAGTAATGTACTGTGGATACGTAATGCCCATTTCTTCTAAATACGGTCGGTAAAAGCGTGTAACCTCTCTAGAACAGGCGTAAATAGAAAAACAAAGTTGGTTATCTAGATGTAAAGAATTATCTACCATACATAACTCCTTCCTTATTAAATTGTGCACAATTTAATTTTGTAAAACCAATATAACGAAAAAGAAATGCAATGTCAAATACATTGTATTGAGAAAGTCTTTGTTACATTTTGGAACAATCATACATATTTTCCTTCATGATGAAAGAAGATAGGGAAGATGATGTTATAATTTATATGGAATAGTTTCCATCACTTGATTATGAGGGCTTTTTTTGGTAACGTACAAATAGAGTTATTAATTTATAATCATTATAAAGTAGAAATTTTTTTATTAGTGTTACTGAATCTCCTTTATTACATACGGAGAATAATTAAAAAATAATCGGTTGTTCACACGATTGTCAGATTCATAAGAGGAAAGTTGTATTATGATAGTAGATAAAGTGATAAAACGGGTGAAGGGGGACATGCTGCGTGCATATTCTTGTTGTTAGTGTAAATTATCGAACAGCCCCTGTAGAATTTCGTGAGAAACTCACATTTCAGGCAGCAGAACTAGAGCGAGCGATGACTACATTACAAAATCAAAAGAGCGTGTTAGAGAATGTCATTGTGTCAACTTGTAATCGCACTGAGATTTATGCTGTTGTCGATCAATTACACACGGGACGGTATTATATTAAGAAGTTTTTAGCTGATTGGTTTCAGCTTGAAATAGAAGAAGTCGCGCCATATTTAACTATTTTTGAACAAGATGGCGCAATAGATCATTTATTCCGCGTAACGTGCGGTTTAGATTCAATGGTAGTCGGAGAAACGCAGATTTTAGGTCAAATAAAAGATAGCTTTTTAGAAGCGCAACAAGTTAAAGCAACAGGCACAATTTTTAATGAATTGTTTAAGCAAGTCATTACATTAGCAAAACGTGCCCACTCAGAAACAACAATCGGGGAAAGTGCAATGTCTGTTAGTTATGCTGCTGTTGAGCTTGGAAAGAAAATATTTGGCGAGTTAACAGATTGTCATGTGCTTATTCTTGGTGCTGGTAAAATGGGCGAACTTGCACTACAAAACTTATATGGAAGTGGTGCTCGTAAAGTAACAGTTATGAATAGGACGCTTTCGAAAGCAGAAGTAATGGCTGAGAAATATATGGGACATGCAAAATCGTTAAGCGAATTACAATGTGCATTATTAGAAGCAGATATTTTAATTAGTTCAACTGGTGCATCTGAGTATGTCATTACGAAAGAGATGATGACAAAGGTGGAGAAAATGCGCTCTGGTCGTCCATTATTTATGGTTGACATTGCAGTGCCGCGTGATATTGATCCAGCGATTGATGAGCTAGAAGGTTCTTTCTTGTATGATATTGATGATTTACAAGGAGTAGTGGAGGCAAACCGTGCTGAGCGTTTGAAAGAGGCAGAGAAAATTCAATTTATGATTGAAGAGGAAATTGTTCTGTTTAAAACGTGGTTAAGTACACTTGGTGTTGTTCCATTAATATCAGCTCTTCGTGATAAGGCACTTGCAATCCAAAGTGAAACGATGGTAAGCCTAGAGCGAAAAATACCAAACCTTAGTGATCGTGAGAAAAAAGTTATTAGTAAGCATACGAAAAGTATTATTAATCAATTATTAAAAGACCCAATTTTAGTAGCGAAAGAAATAGCTGCTGAAGAGGGAGCGAGCGAAAAATTAGCGTTATTTGCAAAGATTTTTGATTTAGAAACGGAAGAAGTAGAGAGTCGTGCGGAAGAAGTAGAACATAAAAGAGTGTGGACACCATCCGTTCCATCTTTATAATTTGGAAGGATGATCGGATGAGTTTTTTAAATAACAGTATTATTTATCATATTGCAATTATTTTATATGCTTGTAGCATTAGTTTATATTTTATAGATTATTTCCAAAGTAACCGAAAGGCGAACCGATTTGCTTTTTGGTTACTTGCGATTGTATGGGTCCTGCAGTCTATTTTTATGTTGCTTAGAGCTACAGATTCAGAAACGAATCCTATTTTAACTTTATTATCAGGGATTTATTTTTATGTTTGGTTATTGATTACGATGTCGTTAGTTATTAATCGATTTATGAGAATTGACTTTTTAGTCTTTTTTACAAATGTTGTAGCATTTGGCGTAAGCGCTTTTTCTATTTTTACACCGCTCGGAAAGATGTCGCCAGTACTTGCGGAACAATTAGTTTCAGAACTTGTATACGTGCATGTCGGTATGGCAATTATTTCTTACGCAACGTTTACTGTATCGTTCATTTTTTCTATTATGTATTTATTGCAATATCGCCTATTAAAAAAGAAAAAATGGAATGCGAGATTAAGAAGGTTAGGGAATTTACCGAAGCTAGAATCTATGTCTTACGGATTAAATTTATTTTCTGTTCCATTTTTCTTACTAGCAATTTTATTAGGATGTATATGGGGATATACAAAATTGGATAATTTCCATTGGTATGATACGAAAGTAATCGGATCTTTTGTCGTTCTATTTGTGTATTGCACAGGTTTATATTTACGAGCGGCAGATGTGTTGCAAGGTAAGAAAATTGTACAGTGGAATATCGGATCGTTTCTCGTAATGCTAGTAAACATTTTTCTATTAAGCAGTTTGTCCAATTTCCACTTTTGGTATTTATAATGAGGAGAGAGAATTATGCGCAAAATTATTGTAGGATCACGAAAGAGTAAACTAGCATTAACGCAAACAAACTGGTTTATTGATCAGTTAAAAGCCTTAGGTCTACCATATGAATTTGAAGTGAAAGAAATTGTCACAAAAGGTGATGTTATTTTAGATGTTACTCTTTCAAAAGTAGGCGGAAAAGGCTTGTTCGTTAAAGAAATTGAGCATGCGTTACTTACGAAAGAAATCGATATGGCTGTACATAGTATGAAAGATATGCCAGCCGTACTTCCAGAAGGTTTAATGATTGGCTGTACACCAAAGCGTGTTGACCCTCGTGATGCTTTTATCTCAAAAAATGGAGCATCGTTTAAAGAGTTAGTGGAAGGTGCTATTTTAGGTACGAGTAGTTTAAGACGTAGTGCACAGCTACTCGCTGCGAGACCAGACTTACAAGTGAAGTGGATTCGCGGAAATATCGATACACGTTTACGTAAATTAAAAGAAGAAGATTACGATGCAATTATTTTAGCGACAGCAGGATTACAAAGAATGGGCTGGGATAATGAAGTTATTACAGAACATTTAGATGAGACGTTATGTGTACCTGCTGTAGGACAAGGTGCATTAGCGATTGAGTGTCGTGAGGATGATAAGGATTTATTGCAGTTGTTAGCGCATATTAATGATACGATAACAGAAAGAACAGTGGCAGCGGAGCGAGTATTTCTTCATAAACTTGAAGGTGGATGCCAAGTTCCAATTGCTGGATATGCAACCCTTACAGAAAACGATGCAATCGAATTAACAGCTCTTGTCGGCTCTATGGATGGCTCTGTTTTATTAAAAGAGACAGTAGTGGGTACTAATCCTGAGGAAGTAGGGTTAGAGGCCGCGGACCGTTTAATTAAACAAGGCGCCAAAGAACTCATTCTTGCTGCAAATAAGGAGCAACAATAAATATGAACGCTCTCGCTGGAAAAACGGTATTGATTACACGTGCCCAGCATCAAGCGAAACAAATGAGTGTAGCAGTGAAAGAAAAGAGCGGAATTCCATTGGAAATTCCGCTTTTGCGTATGGAAGGTATGTCTCATAGGCAAATTCAACATATTGAAGAACAGCTACATTCATACGACTGGGTTATTTTTACGAGCAGAAATGGTGTAGCTTTTTTTCTAGATAGTTTAAAAAAGAAACTACCGCTAACCATTAGAATCGCTGCGGTAGGTGTGAAAACAAAATTAGAGTTAGAAAAAAGGGGCTATCAAGTTCATTTTGTTCCGACTTCATTTGTTGCAGAAGCATTTGCAGAAGAGTTTCTAAAAGAATTAAGTGGAAACGAACGTATTTTATTTCCGAAAGGGAATTTAGCAAGAGAGGTAATTCCGGTTGCACTTCGGGAAATTGGTGTTTCTCTAGATGAGCTAATCGTATACGGTACGAAAGTGAATATAGAAAAAAAGCAAGAACTTATAGCAGCATTGAAGTTAGGGAAAGTAGACATTATTACATTTACGAGCCCTTCAACTGTTACTAGTTTTGTTCGTTTACTTGAGGGTACAAACTGGAGAGAATGGACAAAAAAATGTACAATTGCTTGTATAGGACCTATTACGGAAAAAGAGGCAAGTCTTTATTTTCCGTCTGTTATTGTGCCGAAAGAGTACACTGTAGAAGCATTACTACAATATGTTTGTGAATCTATAAAATGAAAGAATGGGGATAGAAATCTATGAACTCTTTACAATTTAATCGTCATCGTCGTTTAAGACAAAGCGGGGGCATGCGTGCACTTGTGCGTGAAACGTTTTTACATACGGAAGATTTTATTTACCCTATTTTTGTATTAGAAGGTGAAAATGTTCGTAATGAAGTTCCTTCTATGCCGGGCGTATATCAAATGTCTTTAGATTTATTGCAAACTGAAATGCAAGAAGTTGTTGATTTAGGTATTCGTTCTGTTATTGTATTTGGTTTACCTGCTGAAAAGGATGAAGTTGGATCATCAGCATATTGTGATCATGGAATTGTACAACGTGCTATTCAGCAAATTAAAGGTGATTTCCCTGAGCTAGTAGTAGTTGCAGATACATGTTTATGTCAATTTACAAGCCATGGTCATTGCGGTGTAATTGAAGATGGGATTATTTTAAATGACGAGTCTCTTGCAGTTCTTGCGAAAACAGCTGTAAGTCAAGCGAAAGCAGGAGCGGATATTATTGCGCCATCAAACATGATGGACGGCTTCGTAACAGCAATTCGTCATGCATTAGACGAAAATGGTTTTGGACACGTGCCAGTTATGTCGTACGCTGTGAAATATTCATCAGCATTTTATGGACCATTCCGTGATGCTGCGCACGGTGCACCGCAATTTGGTGACCGTAAAACATATCAAATGGATCCGGCAAACCGTATGGAAGCATTCCGTGAAGCAGAATCAGATGTAATGGAAGGTGCAGATTTCTTAATCGTAAAACCAGCTCTTTCTTACTTAGATATCGTTCGTGATGTGAAAAATAACTTTAATTTACCAGTTGTCGCTTATAATGTAAGTGGTGAATATTCGATGATTAAAGCGGCAGCGCAAAATGGTTGGATTAATGAAAAAGAAGTTGTTCTTGAAAAATTAATTAGTATGAAACGTGCAGGGGCAGATTTAATTATTACGTATCATGCAAAAGATGCAGCAAGATGGTTACAAGAAGGAGGCGCTAAATAATGAAAAAGTTTGATAAGTCAATTGCAGCGTTTGAAGAGGCGCAAGACTTAATGCCTGGTGGCGTAAATAGCCCGGTTCGTGCCTTTAAGTCTGTTGGGATGAATCCGTTGTTTATGGAGCGTGGAAAAGGCTCTAAAGTATATGATATCGATGGGAATGAATACATCGACTACGTATTATCATGGGGTCCTTTAATTCATGGTCATGCAAATGATCGTGTTGTAGAAGCGTTAAAATCTGTTGCTGAAAGAGGTACAAGCTTCGGTGCACCAACAGAAATTGAAAATAAATTAGCAAAACTTGTTATTGAGCGCGTGCCATCAATTGAGATTGTGCGTATGGTTAACTCTGGAACGGAAGCAACAATGAGTGCACTACGTTTAGCTCGTGGTTATACAGGTCGTAATAAAATCTTGAAATTTATTGGTTGTTACCACGGTCATGGTGATTCGTTATTAATTAAAGCTGGTTCTGGTGTGGCGACTTTAGGTTTACCAGATAGTCCTGGTGTACCAGAAGGTGTAGCGAAAAATACGATTACAGTAGCTTATAACGATTTAGAAAGCGTAAAATACGCGTTTGAACAATTCGGTGATGATATTGCTTGTGTAATTGTAGAACCAGTAGCAGGAAATATGGGGGTTGTTCCTCCGCAGCCTGGATTTTTAGAAGGTCTTCGTGAAGTAACAGAACAAAACGGTGCATTGCTTATTTTTGATGAAGTAATGACAGGGTTCCGAGTAGCTTATAATTGTGGCCAAGGTTATTATGGCGTAACGCCTGATTTAACATGCCTAGGTAAAGTAATCGGTGGTGGTTTACCGGTAGGAGCATACGGTGGTAAAGCAGAAATTATGCGCCAAGTTGCGCCAAGCGGACCGATTTACCAAGCTGGTACTTTATCAGGTAATCCACTTGCAATGGCGGCAGGTTATGAAACGTTAGTACAGTTAACGCCAGAATCATATGTAGAATTTGAGCGTAAAGCTGAAATGTTAGAAGCTGGATTACGTAAAGCAGCTGAAAAACATGGCATTCCGCATCATATTAACCGTGCAGGCTCTATGATTGGTATTTTCTTTACAGATGAACCCGTTATTAATTACGATGCAGCAAAATCTTCAAACTTAGAATTCTTTGCGGCTTACTATCGTGAAATGGTAGAACAAGGTGTATTCTTACCACCATCTCAATTCGAAGGTTTATTCTTATCGACAGCACATAGTGATGCAGATATTGAAGCGACGATTGCAGCAGCTGAAATTGCAATGTCAAAATTAAAAGCGTAGTGTATTAGAGAAAATCGCTCTCCATAAGGGGAGCGATTTTTTTTATTCATAAAGTAAGCTTCCCACACATAAATCTGTAATGACATATAGTTTGGGAGGGGGAAAAGAAGTGGCTACAGATCATTCATTACGATTTTCATTAAAAGAATCTGTGTGGTTCCAAAAAGGACAGGAAGTCGAAGAACTTTTGTCAATTTCGTTAGACCCAGACGTTGAGATAGAAGAGCTTGATCATGAAGTAATCGTGAGAGGACAATTAGATTTAACGGGAGAGTATGTTGCACGAAAAGATGATTCCGCGTATTCATTAAGAGAACTATCGCCAGCAAAGTCAATTGATTATGTAGAAACAAGAGAAGATGGGGTTAATGAACTTGTTCATTCCTTTCCACTTGAAATATCAATTCCGAGAAATCGAGTGAAAGTAATTGAAGAGCTATATGTATCAATCGAGGAATTTGATTATGAATTAAAGGAAAATGGTTGCTTACAATTATTAGCGGATATATCTATTACCGGTTTGTGTGATGAAGAGAGAAGCGAGGATGAAGTTGAAGAGGAAGAAACGGTGTATGCTGAGTTAGAAGAAGATTCAGCGCAAGAGGATGAAAATAGACCGGCGCCGCATGTAGAAGAACCAGCATATAAGGAATCAGATGAGTGGGAAGATTACGCATTTGAACCGTTCCAATTAGAGGAAAGAAAAGAGCAGGAATTAGAAGAAGAGAAAATAGAAGAACATGAATTTGTGGAACGTGAAGAGGAGCAAGAAACAACGCCGCAATTTGAACTGTTCGGACGAAAAGATTTCAAGAAAGAAAAAGCGAAAAAGCAGGAAGAACAAGAAGAAGAGTACTCACAGCGAGATGAAAATGCGCTTTATTTAACAAAACTATTTACGAAAGAACCGGAAGAAGAATTTACAAAGTTAAGAATGTATTTCGTGCAAGAAGGGGATACAATTGAATCTATTGCAGACCGTTATGAAACGTCTGTACAAAATTTATACCGTGTCAATCAAACAGAAGATATATTTTTAAATACGGGGCAAATTATTTATATTCCCGTTTCAAGGGTAAAGGCGAAATAAGGAAGTGAGTGTTTTCACTCACTTCCTTTCTTAGAGGCTATGTTTTGAATAGAAAGGGTTATTCGTATGGATATTGAGTTGCGAAATCACTATGAACCTATCGTGAGGCAATATAGATTGGATACGCAGCATATGGAAGAGCACGGAAATGTAATGAAAATTTATACGAATCAAGGTCCATATGCACTCAAGAAAATAGAAGGCAGAAAGTTAGAGCGGAATAACTTTCTGCATCATATTCAATATTTGAAGGAGAAAGGTTTTTCAAATTATGTACCTATATATCATGCGACGGATGGAAGTTATATTTTAAGTGACGGGACGTATAATTATTATTTAATGCCTTGGTTAGAACGTGCAGAAGGAAACGGTGAGGACAATGATCAATACCATAAAATGTTTCAGACACTTGGAACGTTGCATCAAAAAACTGTGAAGGAAGAAACGTATACGGAAGAAGATTTAGAAAAACATTATACAAGTATATCCGATCGTTGGGAAAATGATGGTGAGATGTTAGAAGAGTTTCTCGTAGAATCTGAATCAAAATGGTATATGTCCCCGTTTGAATTGCAATATTGTACGTACTATCATCATGTAATGAGAGCGCGTGAATTTGCAACGAAGCAATTAAATGAGTGGAACGATGCGATGAAAGAAAAGGAGAAAACGCGTATTACTTTTGTGCATGGTAATGTGTCACTGAATCATTTTTTATTTGACTATGAACGGAATGGCTATTTTATTAGTTTAGAAAAATCGAAGTTTGCAACGCCTGTGCAAGATATAGTAGGTTTTTATTCACGGTCTTTAAACACATATCCAATCGCAAGAAGTGATCGGTTTGAATGGTTTCAAATTTATCAAAAAAATTTCCCTTTTACGAAAGAAGAGCAACTACTTATGTTTGCGTATATGACGTATCCATCGCAATTTATTCGGCAAATCCAGTCTTATAAGAAAAGAAGAGATAATCGTAACGAGGAAAATGAACTGCGCGGAGTAAAGAGTTTGCAACAATCGCATTGGCTCGTTAGCAATATAGAATATTTCCTGTCACAATTACAAGCTGCCCAGCAAGGGAACGGATAAAGTAAACATTCCCCGCTGATGATTAGCCTTCACTAATTGGGCGTTTACGGGCACCAGGGCTCCCATCTAACTTCTTTGCTTCAGCTGAGTTTTGAGGTGGAGGTCTTACTGCCCACAAATAGCGGGGTAAAGAAGATAAGTAGAGGATTCTACTTATCTTCTTTTTGGCACCAAAAGCTGTAGTTTTAAATTTATCTTGACGAATAAGGTTTCGTTTTTTACACTATTGTATATAATAATTAACAATCATATAAATGCCTTGAAGGGGAAGAGTATAACATGAAACGTCTTCAGAGAGGAGAATCATTAGCTGGGAGATTCTCTAGATAGTTATGTTAGAAGGTAGCCCTGGAGCATCTTTTCTGAACGGAATAGTTCTTATTAGGAAAAGACGGATTTGTCCGTTATCAAATTAAGAGTATAAGCAAATTATGAATTTGTTTGTAAATAAAGGTGGTACCGCGATGTCCCTCGTCCTTTTTGGATGAGGGACATTTTTTATTTTAAGGAGGGAAAATAATGTCAAACACGGAAAAGAATTTACCAACTAAATATGATCATATGTCCGTTGAAGAAGGCCTTTATCAATGGTGGCTTGAAGGCAAATATTTTGAAGCAACAGGAGACGAGAAGAAACAACCGTATACAATTGTAATTCCACCTCCAAACGTAACTGGTAAGTTACACTTAGGTCATGCTTGGGATACAACTCTTCAAGATATTTTAACTCGTACGAAGCGTATGCAAGGATACGATGTACTATGGCTTCCAGGAATGGACCATGCTGGTATCGCAACACAAGCGAAAGTAGAAGGAAAACTTCGTGAAGAAGGTATTTCACGTTACGATCTTGGCCGTGAAAAATTCCTTGAAAAAGCTTGGGAGTGGAAAGAAGAGTACGCTTCTCACATTCGTCAACAATGGGGGAAAGTTGGTTTAGGACTAGACTATTCTCGTGAACGCTTCACATTAGACAAAGGTTTATCAGATGCGGTTAATAAAGTATTCGTTCAATTATACGAAAAAGGCTTAATTTACCGTGGTGAATATATCATCAACTGGGATCCAGCAACACGTACAGCTCTTTCTGATATTGAAGTAATTCATAAAGAAGTTCAAGGTGCATTCTACCATATGAACTATCCGTTAACAGATGGTTCTGGTCACATTCGTCTTGCTACTACTCGTCCAGAAACGATGCTTGGTGATACAGCAGTAGCAGTTCATCCAGAAGACGATCGTTACAAACATTTAATCGGAAAAACAGTTACACTTCCAATCGTAGGCCGTGAGATTCCGATTATTGCTGATGAGTACGTAGAAAAAGATTTCGGAACGGGCGTTGTAAAAATTACGCCAGCTCATGACCCGAATGACTTTGAAGTAGGTAACCGTCATGACTTACCACGCATCTTAGTAATGAACGAAGATGGATCGATGAACGAAAAAGCTGGTAAGTATAACGGTATGGATCGTTTCGAATGCCGTAAAGAATTAGTAAAAGACTTACAAGAAGCTGGCGTATTAGTAGAAATCGAGCCACATATGCATTCAGTAGGTCATAGTGAGCGTAGCGGTGCGGTTGTTGAGCCTTATTTATCAACACAGTGGTTCGTAAAAATGGCTCCACTTGCTGAAAAAGCAGTAGCGCTTCAACAAAAAGAAGAAGAAAAAGTAACGTTCGTACCAGAGCGTTTTGAAAACACATATTTACGTTGGATGGAAAATATTCATGACTGGTGTATTTCTCGTCAATTATGGTGGGGACACCGTATTCCAGCTTGGTACCATAAAGAAACTGGTGAAGTATACGTAGGTACAGAAGCACCAGCAGATATTGAAAACTGGAATCAAGATAACGATGTACTTGATACATGGTTCAGTTCAGCATTATGGCCATTCTCCACACTTGGTTGGCCAAATGAAGATTCAGCAGACTTCAAACGTTACTATTCAACAGATGCACTAGTAACGGGTTATGATATCATCTTCTTCTGGGTATCTCGTATGATTTTCCAAGGTTTAGAGTTTACAGGCGAGCGTCCATTTAAAGATGTATTAATTCACGGTTTAGTTCGTGACGAGCAAGGTCGTAAAATGAGTAAATCTCTTGGTAACGGTATTGATCCAATGGATGTTATCGAGAAGTACGGTGCAGATGCAATGCGTTTCTTCTTATCAACAGGAAGTGCACCAGGTCAAGATTTACGTTTCAGCATGGAAAAAGTAGAATCTACTTGGAACTTCATTAATAAAATTTGGAACGCATCACGTTTCGTATTAATGAACATGGATGATATGAAGTATGAAGAAATCGATTTAACTGGTGAAAAATCAGTTGCGGATAAGTGGATCTTAACTCGCTTAAACGAAACAATCGAAAGCGTAACACGTAACATGGATAAATATGAGTTCGGTGAAGCTGGTCGTTCATTATACAACTTCATTTGGGACGATTTCTGTGATTGGTATATTGAAATGGCGAAACTTCCACTATACGGTGAAGATGAAGCAGCTAAGAAAACAACTCGTTCTATTTTAGCTTACGTATTAGATCAAACAATGCGTCTATTACACCCATTCATGCCATTCGTAACAGAGAAAATTTGGCAACATTTACCGCATGAAGGCGAGTCTATTACAGTAGCTGCGTGGCCAACAGTTCGCGAAGATTTACAAGATACGGAGGCTGCGGCAGAAATGCACCTTCTAGTTGATATCATTCGCTCTGTTCGTAACATCCGTGCAGAAGTAAATACGCCAATGAGCAAAAAAGTTCAAATGCAAATTAAAGCAAAAGATGAGGCTGTACTTGCTCAACTTACGAAAAATAGCTCTTACATTGAGCGTTTCTGTAACCCAAGCGAATTAACAATTCAAACGGACTTACAAGCGCCAGAAAAAGCAATGACTGCAATCGTATCAGGTGCAGAGTTATTCTTACCGTTAGCTGATCTTATCAATCTTGATGAAGAGAGAGCTCGTCTTGAGAAAGAACTTGAGAAGTTCGATAAAGAAGTAGAACGTGTACAGAAGAAACTTTCTAACCAAGGTTTCGTAGCGAAAGCTCCTGCAGCGGTTATTGAAGGAGAGCGTGCGAAAGAGCAAGATTACCTAGAAAAACGCGAAGCAGTTCGTCAACGTCTAGCAGATCTTGAAAAGTAAAAATATTTTTAGAGACTCACTATATTGGTGAGTCTCTTTTCTTTGCGTATAATAGAACTATGAAAGTTGTCTTTTGAAAGGGGAAAAGCATACGTGATACATACATACGAAGAAGCGATAGGGTGGATTCATAGCCGATTGAAATTTGGTATTAAACCAGGATTAGAAAGAATGAATTGGATGCTAGAAGAGCTCGGAAATCCAGAGCGTCATATAAAATGTGTTCATCTTGCTGGTACAAATGGAAAAGGTTCAACGTTAACATATATGCGTTACATGTTAGAAGGCGCGAAATATAAGGTAGGAACGTTTACCTCTCCTTACATCGAATCATTTAATGAACGCATTAGTGTGAATGGAACACCAATTGCAGACGAAGAGATTACTGAACTTGTAAAGCTGGTAAAACCAGTCGTGGAAAAACTAGATGAAACGGATTTAGGGGAAGCGACAGAGTTTGAAATTATTACTGTTATGGCGATTTGCTATTTCGGCAAATTCAATTTCTGTGATGTTGTTTTATTTGAAACAGGGCTTGGTGGACGTTTTGATTCTACCAATGTTATACACCCTGTTCTCACGATTATTACGAATATCGGTTACGATCATATGCATATTTTAGGAAATACACTAGGAGAAATTGCATATGAAAAGGCGGGGATTATTAAGTCTGGCGTGCCGGTAATTACTGGTGTACAAGATGAAGAAGCTTTGCAAGTCATTCAAAATGTTGCAAAGGAAAATCATGCAAACTTATACGAGATGGGCAACCATTTTACAGCATTACATAAACAGTCTAGTGAAGATGGAGAACAGTTCGATTTCACTTGTCCTTTCGCCTCTTTTGAAGATGTGCGAATCACAATGAAAGGCAGCCACCAAGTAGGAAACGCAGCACTTGCGCTTATGGCAGTCATGTATGTAAAAACATACTTATCATTTTTAATTGAGGAAGAAGAAATAAGAACTGGATTACAGGAAGCGTATTGGGTGGGGCGCTTTGAAAAACTGCAAAGTAATCCAGATATTATTATAGATGGTGCTCATAATCCAGAAGGTATCGAAAGCCTTGTGAAAACAGTAGAAGCGCATTGCAAAGATAAAAATGTAATAGTGTTATTTACTGCCCTTGGTGATAAACAATTACATAACATGGTAGGCCAATTAGAAACCATTGCAGATGAAATTATTTTTACAACATTCGCCTTTGATCGTGCTATTTCTGCTGATAAGCTTGCATCATATTCACAGAAAGAATCAAAATTAGTTTTTGAAAATTGGAAAGAGGCAATTGATACAAAAGTTGAAATGATAGCAGAAAATGATGTTTTTATCATAACAGGTTCTCTTTATTTCATTTCTGAAGTACGAAAATATATTTGCGAGAAAAACTAGATAGTCTTTGCTATCTAGTTTTTTTGTTCTACAAATGAAGTCAAATGCATACATATAAGATAAATATATAGGGTTATTTGGCGAATTCCTCTGACAAATATCTCGTTTTTTTATGAAATGAATATGATATGATGCGGACAACGATAAGAGGTGAGGTGTGAGTGTATGGACAAGCAATCACGAACGATCTCAGTGAAAGTGAATGGAACAGAAGCGAAGTATGAGGAAAAAAAGAAAGATGAATTTGAATGGATGGTAGTAGAAAGTGAACGACCGAAAAATGTTGTTCCGTTTCAAAAAGCGAAATCAATGTCTGTGGAAAAATACCGAAAGAAGTGGAGTAATACATTAATTGTAATCGTTGCAACTGCAATCATTATCGGTACGGCGTTTGGAATGGGGATGCTTCATTTACTTACTGGACAAGGAACGACAGGAGGAAGTGAAGTGACAGCTTCAAGGCCGACTGGAAATGGAGAATCAAAGGTGGGTGGAACGGCAGAACAAACACCAGCACCGAAAGAAGAAAAACAAAAAGCACAAGCAGGAACTTCATTGGATCCAATGAAATTATTTTTTGTTCAAGGGGGGCTTTATTCTTCTGAAGAAAAGGGACAGGCAGCTCTTGAAGAATGGAAAGGCAATGGGGGCATTGGTGCTTTGAGACCGAGCGGTGATAAGTATGCAATAGTTGTTGGTATTGCTAGCGATGAACAGTCTATAAATCAATTAATGACTAAGTATAAAAATGATGGTGTCTCCGTTTTAAAAAAGAACTGGGATATAACAGATAAAGCATTGCTGAAAGATGATAAAGAAGTAGGAACATTTTTAACAAAAGTGCAGCCATTATACACTCATTTAGCAAAATATGCTTCTAGCGTACAAGTTGGTGGAAAAAGCAGCGCAAAAGATATAGAAGTAATTGAAAAAGAATGGAAAAAGGTTGAAAAAGAAGGGAAAAGTATGAAACAAGAAGAAGCAAAGAAACTGTATATGTATACGTCGGTAGCTGTACAAACAGTAAAAGATGGGAAGATGGATAAGGAATCTTTGGCGAAATTAAATCAAGTTATTATTGATGGTTTACTCTCGTATGAAAAAATTGTTTCGTAGAAAGTGAAATGATAGGATAATAAAATGAGTAAGAAAGAAGTACATGTACTTCTTTCTTTTCTTTTGAATTTAGAGCAAAGTGCTTTCTCTATGACAGGAATATAATCGTATGCAATAAAGAAGTGTTATTTTAGTTAGAGAAATTAATATTTCTTTCATTTGTGGGCAAACTATTCCTTTGATACGATTAATATAAATTGTTCTGCTTCATGTGAGAAAGGAAGGAGAAAATATGAGAAAAATAATTTTAGCTTCAGGGTCACCTCGGAGGAAGGAATTGCTTGAGTTAGCTAGTGTGCCATTTGAAATCGTTGTAAGTGAAGTAGAGGAAACAATTGGTGCATATTCATCGCCTTCTGATATTGTAATGTCGCTTGCCTTGCAAAAAGCATCAGCGGTGGCAGAAAATAATAGTGATCACATTGTGTTAGGTGCAGATACAATTGTTACATATGAGTCGCGTATTCTTGGTAAGCCTTCTAATGAGGATGAGGCGAAAGAGATGTTGCAATTACTATCAGGGAAAACACATGAAGTGTATACAGGTGTTGCAATTATAGCAAAAGAAAAAACGGTTACTTTTTATGAGCGTACAGAAGTTACATTTTGGGAGTTAACAGAAGAGGAAATTGATACATACGTCGCGTCGAAAGAACCTTTTGATAAAGCCGGTAGTTATGGGATTCAAGGTAAAGGATCTATTTTCGTTCAAAATATTCAAGGGGACTACTATAGTGTAGTTGGCTTACCAATTGCACGTCTCGTTCGGGAATTAAAACAATTTGATATTGATGTAACCCATGCGTAAAATTGCATGGGGTTTTCTTTGAGAGAACAAATAAAGGGGTGGAGAGATGAACGGTATTCGTGATGTTGTAAGAGAAGAACAGCCACGGGAGCGTTTATTGTTAGAAGGTGCTGGAAGTTTATCAAATCGAGAGCTTCTCGCAGTGTTACTCAGAACAGGTTCTAAAGAAGAAACAGTTTTAAAGTTGTCAGATAAAATTTTACATCAATTTGATGGCTTACGTATGTTGAAAGATGCAACATTAGAAGAGCTAATTAGTATACATGGTATTGGGATTTCAAAGGCATCGCAACTTATGGCAGCCTTTGAACTAGGCAGAAGAATGGTACGTTTAGAATATCAAAATAGATATAGTATTCGAAGTCCAGAAGATTGTGCGAAATACATGATGGAAGAAATGCGTTTTTTACAACAAGAGCATTTTGTTTGTTTATATTTAAATACAAAAAATCAAGTTATACATAGGCAAACGATCTTTATTGGAAGTTTAAACACGTCAATTGTACACCCGAGAGAAGTTTTTAAAGAAGCCTTCCGTCGTGCAGCAGCCTCTATCATATGTCTTCATAACCATCCCTCAGGAGATCCCACGCCGAGCCGTGAAGATATTGCAGTAACAAAACGCTTAGTAGAATGCGGCCAGATTATCGGAATTGAAGTGCTTGATCATATTATAATAGGTGACCATAAATTCGTGAGTTTAAAGGAAAAAGGTCATATTTAAGACTATGCTTTTTACTTATTTTGTTTTATAATGTGATTTATGAGTTTTTTGTAGAAATTTATCTACAAAAAGGATAAAGATATAAAAAACGTACTGTTTTTATAATATAAAGTAAGAAAAAATGAGTCCGTGAAAACAAGAAAGGAAGATAAATAATATGTTTGGATTTGGTGGATTTACTCGCGATCTTGGAATAGACTTAGGAACTGCGAACACGCTTGTATATGTAAAAGGAAAAGGTGTAGTTTTACGTGAACCTTCAGTAGTTGCGTTACAAACTGATACGAAACAAATCGTTGCTGTAGGTAGCGATGCAAAACAAATGATTGGTCGTACACCAGGGAACGTTGTGGCACTTCGCCCGATGAAAGACGGTGTAATTGCTGATTATGAAACAACTGCAACAATGATGAAATATTACATTCAACAAGCTCAAAAATCAAACGGTTTCTTCTCACGTAAGCCGTATGTAATGGTATGTGTACCATCTGGTATTACAGCTGTAGAAAGACGTGCAGTAATCGATGCGACTCGTCAAGCGGGTGCTCGTGATGCTTATCCTATCGAAGAGCCATTTGCAGCAGCAATTGGTGCAAACTTACCTGTTTGGGAACCAACTGGTAGTATGGTTGTTGATATCGGTGGCGGTACAACAGAAGTTGCAATTATTTCTCTAGGTGGTATTGTAACAAGCCAGTCAGTCCGTGTTGCTGGTGATGATATGGACGATTCAATCATTCAGTACATTAAGAAAAGCTATAACTTAATGATCGGTGAAAGAACAGCTGAAGCATTAAAATTAGAAATTGGTTCTGCAGGCGAGCCAGAAGGTATCGAGCCTATGGAAATTCGCGGTCGTGATTTAGTAAGTGGTTTACCAAAAACAGTACTAATTCAGCCAGAAGAAATTGCAGATGCATTAAAAGATACAGTAGATGCGATTGTAGAATCAGTTAAAAATACGTTAGAAAAAACTCCACCTGAATTAGCGGCTGATATTATGGACCGCGGTATCGTATTAACAGGTGGCGGGGCATTACTACGTAATTTAGATAAAGTAATTAGTGAAGAAACGAAAATGCCAGTTCTTGTTGCAGAAGATCCATTAGATTGCGTAGCAATTGGAACAGGTAAAGCATTAGACAATATCGATCTTTTCAAAACTGCTGCTCGATAATATTGCAAAATAAAAATCAGTGAAATTAAGAGGGTGTGAACGTGCCACAGTTTTTCTTAAACAAAAGATTAATTGTTTTGTTGGTTAGTATTATTCTTCTCGTGGCATTGATTGGAATCTCATTGAAAGAACGGAACAGTTTAACATGGCCAGAGCAGTTTGTTAAAGATACTGTCGGTGTTGTAGAACGTGTATTCCAAAAGCCAGCGAAATACGTAGCTGGATTCTTCGAAAATGTAGAGGATGTAAAGCGCACGTATGAAGAGAATAAAGAATTAAAAGCAAAATTAGATAATTATGCAGGTCTATCAGGGAAAGTAAAACAATTAGAAGATGATAACAAGAAGTTACAAGAGCTAACTGGTAAAAAAGAGTTAAATAGCGGGTATACTGAAATTCCAGCTACTGTTGTTTCTCGTAATCCAGATAAATGGTACGATTTAATTGGAATTGATAAAGGGGCACAGCAAGGAATTAAAAAAGATATGGCTGTAGTAACTTCACAAGGGTTAGTTGGAAGAGTGAAAAGTGTATCTCAGTTTACATCATCAGTAGAATTACTAAGTTCTATGAGCCGAACAAATCGCGTTTCTGCTATTGTACAAGGGCAAGAGAAAATCTTTGGATTGATTGAAGGTTATGACAAAGAAAAGCAATTACTTCTTTTCACAAAGATTGGCTCTGATGCACCGGTAGAGAAAGATCAACTAGTTGTAACATCTGGACTAGGTGATATTTTCCCGAAAGGTCTTGTAATTGGAAAAATCGTTGAAGTTCAGCCGGATGCATATGGCTTAACAAAAACAGCTTATGTAAAACCTGCCGCTGATTTAAATGACGTAGAGCATATTACGGTTGCTAAACGTGCAACACCTTCAGCGCCATTAGAATAGGAGGAGAAGAAGAGATGATGAAGATATTAAAAAGAGCAGCTCTTCCTCTTTTGCTCCTTTTTGTGTTTCTATTTGAAAATATGTTTGCTACTGTTGTTCCAACGGATGTATTTTGGAAAGACAGCATAGCAGCACCGCATTTCTTTATAATCGTCTTATGTTTTATTACAGTGTATTATAGTCCGGTCCAAGGGATTTATTACGGACTATTATTTGGCTTCTTATTTGATACCGTATACACAGAACTTGTCGGGATATATATTTTTGCTTATCCGATTTTAGCTTATTTAGTATATAGTGTGATGAAAGTACTACAATTGAATTTATTTATTGTTGTTTCTATCATATTAGCTAGCGTTGTAGCACTAGAGTATTATGTGTATGGATTCTTAACTTTATTAGGACGTACTCATATGCCAGCGTATGTCTTTTTCACAGATCGTCTCCTTTCTACTTTATTGTTAAATGCTATTTTCTTATTGATAGTTTGTTTCCCACTGAGACGATATATAGTGCGTCTTTCAAAAGCGATGGAAGAAAAAGAAAAAAGGATTTTCTAATTTTATGTCGAATTGAATCGGTGGGGTGAACTTTAGTGGAAGAAAAAAAGCAACAAAATGTAACGATAAAAGGGACAAAAGATGGGATAACGCTTCATTTAGATGATTGTTGTTCATTCTCAGAATTATTGATGGAATTAGACGAAAAACTTTCTACACATTACTACGATGGTGATGGGCGCTCTTTAATTGAAGTGCATGTGAGAGTAGGAAATCGTTATTTAACAGAAGTCCAACAAGAAGAGATTCGTACGTTAATTCGTAATAAAAAGAATCTTGTTGTGGATTCAATTGAAAGTGATGTTATCACTAAAGCAGAAGCAATAGCTTGGAAAGAAGAAACAGAAATTGTCCCTATTTCCAAAATTGTTCGCTCTGGACAAGTTTTACATGTAAAAGGAAATTTGTTGTTAATTGGAGATGTTAATCCAGGCGGAACGGTTATCGCTGGGGGGAATATTTTTGTCGTAGGATCATTAAGAGGAATTGCACATGCTGGGTATTATGGGGATTCGGATGCTGTAATCGCTGCATCTGTTATGAACCCGATGCAACTTCGAATTAGTGATGTGGCAATGCGGGCTCCGGAAGAGAAAGAAGACGGAGCGGAGGCGGCAGAATGTGCGTATATTAATGAGAACAATCACATTGTTGTCGATCGCCTGCAACTTCTCACTCATCTTAGACCTAATTTAACAAAGTTAGAAAGGGGAATTGTATAGCTGTGGGAGAGGCAATAGTAATTACATCTGGAAAAGGCGGAGTAGGTAAAACTACTACATCTGCGAACATTGGTACGGCCCTAGCGTTATCTGGAAAGAAAGTGTGCTTAATTGACACAGATATCGGTCTTCGAAATTTAGACGTAGTAATGGGGCTGGAAAATCGTATTGTATTTGATCTTGTTGATGTCGTTGAAGGGCGTTGCCGTTTACCTCAGGCTCTTATTAAAGACAAACGTTTTGATGATCTTTATTTATTACCTGCAGCACAAACGAGTGATAAATCAGCGGTAACACCTGAACAAATGGATGAATTAATACAAGTATTACGTCAAGATTATGATTACATATTAATCGATTGTCCTGCGGGGATTGAGCAGGGATTTAAAAATGCGGTAGCTGGTGCGGATAAAGCAATCGTTGTTACGACTCCAGAAGTATCCTCAATGCGCGATGCGGATCGTATTATTGGGCTTTTAGAAAAAGAGGATATTGAACCACCCAAACTTGTTATTAACCGTGTACGTAGTCATATGCTTCATGAACAGGATATGTTAGATGTTGATGAAATTGTACGTACATTGTCAATCGAGCTTCTTGGTGTTGTCGAAGATGACGATGAAGTTATTCGAGCTACAAATACAGGTGAACCTGTGGCGTTGCAACCAAGCGGAAAAGCAGCGTTGGCTTATCGTAATATTGCAAGACGCTTGTTAGGTGAGAATGTACCATTACAAGCATTTGAACAAGAAAAGGTATCGGTATTTGCAAAGGTGAAAAACTTCTTTGGAATCCGTTAAGAGCACTTCGCACATATGCGAGGTGCTTTCTTTTTTCTTCACACGAATATCTTTCTTTCTTAGCTCATACATATGTACAAACTGTATACAACTGTTTCTAATGAAATTAGCTTAACGAAAGAAAGGAGACAGTATGAAGAATAGACGCGTAGAAGAAATTAAAAAGCGGATTGCAAAAAGGAAGGCCGAGCAAGAAAGGATGGAGGAAGAGCAGTATTTTAACGGAGGGAATTTTGATAGTGAAGCAGTATTTATTGAAGATGGAGAAAAGGAAATGCATCCTTTATTTCGAAAGGAAGTCTTTTTCTTCAAAGTTTTATTATCAGCAATATTAGTTCTTTCGGTTGCTATTTTATATAAGAATGCTCCTTCTTCATTCAATGGAGCTAAAGCTGTTACAGAAAAAGTGATGAAAGAGGAATTTCAGTTTGCTACTGTAGCGAAATGGTACGAAAAGCAATTTGGAAAACCGCTTGTATTCTATTCGCCGAACGAGAAAAAAGAAGGAAGTATTCAGCAAAAAGATTATGCAATTCCTGCTTCTGGAAAGGTAATGCAAGGGTTTCAAAAAAATGGCCAAGGTGTATTTGTCCAAACAGCTACAAATGCAAAAGTGGAGTCAGTAAATGAAGGGTTAGTTGTTTTTGCAGGCAAGAAAGAGGAACTTGGAAATACAGTTCAAATTCAACATGCAGATGGTACGGAGTCATGGTATGCAAACTTAAACGATATGTCAGTGAAATTATATGATTACGTTTCAAAGAAACAAAAAATTGGAACGGTGAGTAATGATACAAATGATAAAAATGGAAAGTTTTATTTCGCGATAAAAAAGAATGAGAAATTTATTGATCCGATCCAGGTGATATCATTTGATTAAATATAGGGACGTTTTAACGAAAATTTCCGTGCATCCATTATTTTGGGTTATTATTGTCATTGGTATTTTTACTGCGCGTTTTAAAGAGTTACTACTGTTATTTTGTATTGTTCTTATTCATGAACTTGGGCATGCTTTTGCAGCAGCACACTATAATTGGCGTATAAAAAGAATTCAGCTTTTGCCGTTTGGTGGCGTTGCCGAGCTTGAGGAACATGGTAATAAGTCATTGAAAGAGGAACTTGTTGTCGTAATTGCAGGACCGATTCAACATGTTTGGATGATGCTGGTAGGTTATATGTTGTTCAAAGCTGGTTGGCTGAATGCAGATTTATATTATTTCTTCATGTGGAATAATATAATTATTTTAGCATTCAATTTACTTCCTATTTGGCCGTTAGATGGCGGGAAAGTATTGTTTAATGTATTATCATATCGTTTCCCTTATTTACAAGCACATGAAAAGATGATGCAATTGTCATGTGTTTTTTTTAGTGTAATATTAGGATGGCAGTTACTTTGGAATAGTAACAATATTATGATGTGGGTACTACTCATATTTTTAGCAGTGTCATTATATCAAGAGTGGAAACAAAGACGGTATGCATTTATGCGTTTTTTATTAGAACGTTATTATGGAAACAAAAGAGGAATCGAAAAGATTGCACCTATTGAAGTGCAAACGGAAGATCGTTTATATACGATTTTCACAAAATTTCGTAGAGGATATAAGCATTCTATTATCGTCCGTGGAAAATATAAAGAGCATTACACATTGGATGAAAATGAATTGCTCTATGCATATTTTACTGAAAAACGAACAACTTCATCAGTTGAAGAATTAATCGGTTAGTGTTGACGATAGCACTAACCTTTTATTATTGTAAAAGCAAAGAAGATTATAAAGTGAGGAAATAATTTTGAAAACGTTATATGTGAATTACGCTGGTTCGGAAAAGCGCGTTGCAATTGAAGAGAAGAAAAAGATTGTTGAGTTTTTATGGAAACGTAATGAAGAGCAAGAGATTGTTGGGCATATTTATGTTGGACGTGTCGTAAGAACAATTGCTGGAATGAATGCAGCTTTTGTAAACATCGGTTTAGAAAAACATGCTTACCTTTCATACGATGATGTACCATCTTCTTATCGTATACATGAAGGGCAAGCGATACTCGTACAAGTTGTGAAAGAGGCAATTGATACGAAAGGGCCTAAATTGACAGCGAATATAGAATTTACCGGGAAATATGTCGTTTATATGCCGTTTGATGAGATGCGCGCTGTTTCTCGAAAAATAAAAAATAATAAAAGAAGACAACAGTTACTCCAAATTGAAATAGAGGGAACGGGGGGGTACATTTTCCGTTCTGCTTCTGAAAAAGGAGCAATTGAAGAAATACAAGCTGAAATGCAAGGATTACAACAGTTGTATGAAGAGTTAAAAAGAAAAGAGGGTCAAGGAAAGGTGCCGTTATTACTTCATCGACCGGCGACCTTTTTAGATCGTGTATTTCAAGAGAACCCAATTGAAACAATTGAAAAAGTAGTTGTAGATACAAGAAGTATAGTAAAGGAATTAGAAGACAAAGTTGGAAAAGAAAAAGTATCTTTTTATAATGAAAAGTCTTCGATGTTTAACCATTTTGGAATAGAGCGTGAGATTGAGAAAGCACTCCAAAAAATTGTTTGGCTTCCAAATGGTGCTTATTTAATTGTAGAACAAATGGAGACGATGACTGTAATTGATGTGAATACGGGCAAGTTTACGGGAAAACAAAATTTACAAGATACAGTACTTTGCACAAATGAGCTAGCCGCTGAAGAAATTGCACGCCAATTAAGACTTCGTGATATTGGTGGTATGATATTAATTGATTTTATTAATATGAAAAAAAGAGAAGATAAAGAAAAGGTAAGAGAATGTCTCATAGCTGCTATGCAAGATGACCGAACATATACAAGGGTGCTCGGCTTTACGGAGCTAGGGATTTTGGAAATGACACGTAAACGTAAAAAGCATTCTTTACGGGACGTATTATTAAAAGAGTGTGTACCTTGCAAAGCGACGGGTTATGTGATGTCGCATGAAACAATTGCGTATGAGTTAGAGAGAGAACTAATCACATATGGCAATATAGAAGATGAAGCAGTATTAATCGCTGCGCCTAAAGAACTGCAAAAACAGTTTTTGCAAAAAGGATTACAAAAAAATATTCCATTTGAGATTTATTTCAAAGATGATATTATCGAAAAGTATGCTATCGTTCGTTTTGGAAGTAAAAAGAAATTGTAGAACGGAAAAAATAGTTAGCAGAACATTTATTGACAACCGTCTATGATTCATGATAACATCTTTATGTTATAGTTTATAGCACCTAAACGGCTATATGCTACAACCGCACAAGACAGGTTCCCTAAAGGCATTTATGTCTACCTCGTTTTTGGCGAGTCTTAGTAATTAAGAGGAGGTGCAAGTATGTACGCAATTATCGAAACAGGTGGAAAACAAATTAAAGTTGAAGCTGGTCAAGCAATCTACATTGAAAAATTAGATGTTGAAGCTGGTGAAACTGTTACTTTTGACAAAGTTCTTTTCGTTGGTGGCGAAAACGTTAAAGTTGGTAGCCCAGTTGTAGAAGGTGCAACAGTTACTGCGAAAGTTGAAAAACAAGGTCGCGCTAAGAAAATCATCGTTTTCAAATACAAAGCGAAAAAGAACAATCGTAAGAAACAAGGTCATCGTCAACCTTACACTAAGCTAGTTGTTGAAGCTATCAACGCTTAATTCTGGTTAACATGATTAAAATTACGATAAGTCGCACGAAATTAGGAAGTATCCAATCATTTAAAATGACTGGACATGCCGATTATGCGCCACATGGACAAGACCTTGTCTGTGCTGGAACTACAGCGGTTGTGTTTGGTTCTATAAATGCAGTGGAAGAACTTTGTAATGTGCAAGCAACTATTGAACTCGGAAGTGATGGCGGATTCTTAACGTATGAATTGCCTAATGATTTAGACGTTCATGCAGCAGAAAAAGCACAAACGCTTTTAGAAGGATTAGTTGTTTCGCTTAAGACGATCGAACTTGATTACGGAAAGTATATCCGTTTAATAGAAAAAGTGCAGGAGGTGTAACGTATGTTAAGATTAGATCTTCAGTTTTTCGCATCTAAGAAAGGTGTAGGTAGTACAAAGAACGGTCGTGACTCTCAGTCAAAACGTCTTGGTGCTAAACGCGCAGATGGTCAAACGGTTACAGGTGGTTCAATTCTTTACCGTCAACGCGGTACAAAAATTTATCCAGGTGTTAACGTTGGTCGTGGTGGCGATGACACTTTATACGCGAAAGTTGACGGCGTAGTACGCTTTGAGCGTCTTGGTCGTGACCGCAAACAAGTGAGCGTATATCCTGTTGCTCAAGAAGCATAAGAACTCACGGAAAACTCTAACCTGAGTGCAGGTTAGAGTTTTTCTATATTAAGGGGTATCTAAATGAATGAAAAATGGACAATTATAGATGCATTGCGCCATTCAAGACATGATTGGCTCAATCGTATGCAGATGGTGAAAGGAAACCTTTCCCTTGGAAAAGTGGAAGAAATTCATAGTCTCATCGATCGTTTTGTCCAAGAAGCGAGACAAGAATCCAATCTGATGGGGCTATCAATGCCTTTATTTTCAGAGTGGATTTTAACATATAATTGGAAACAGCAGCCGTGCTTATTGGAGTACGAAGTATTAGGGAAATTACATAACTTATCTCACTTAGATGAGACTGTATGTACATGGACGAATCAATTTTTCTCGATGCTTCAGCATAGTTTAGACGTATATGTTGAAAATTATGTTTGTATCACAATTGAATGTGACGCGGATAATGCTCGTTTCTTTTTTGATTTTCGTGGTAAGCTAACGAGTGTAGAAGAACTACAGAATTGGCTTGCGACCCAAAACAATAAATGGTATTCCATTTCTTATACAGTGCGAGACGAAGAAGTCTCAGTTATATTACAACCAATTGAAAAAAGTGTGGTGAAATAATGTTTGTAGATCAGGTCAAGATATATGTAAAAGGCGGCGACGGTGGTAATGGTATGGTTGCGTATCGTCGTGAGAAGTATGTACCAAAAGGTGGCCCAGCAGGTGGCGACGGAGGTAAAGGTGCAGATGTTGTTTTCGTAGTTGAGGAAGGCTTACGTACATTAATGGACTTCCGCTACCAACGTCATTTCAAAGCTGATCGCGGTCAGCACGGAATGAGTAAAGGTCAGCACGGACGTAAATCTGAAGATTTACTTGTAAAGGTTCCGCCAGGAACAGTAGTAAAAGATGAAAAAACTGGTCAAATTCTTGCCGATTTAGTAACGCATGGACAAACTGCTGTAATTGCAAAAGGTGGCCGTGGTGGCCGTGGTAACTCACGTTTCGCAACAGCTACGAACCCAGCGCCAGAAATCGCTGAGAACGGGGAACCAGGTCAAGAGCGTGATGTTATTCTAGAACTTAAAGTACTAGCAGATGTTGGACTTGTTGGATTCCCAAGTGTAGGTAAATCTACATTATTATCTGTTGTATCATCAGCGCGTCCGAAAATTGCAGAGTATCACTTCACAACAATCGTTCCGAATCTTGGTGTTGTTGAAACTGGTGATAACCGCAGCTTCGTTATGGCTGACCTTCCAGGACTAATTGAAGGCGCACATGCTGGCGTCGGACTTGGACACCAATTCTTACGTCATATTGAGCGTACACGTGTAATTGTGCATGTTATTGATATGTCTGGTTTAGAAGGCCGTGATCCATATGAAGATTACGTAACGATTAATAATGAATTGAAAGAATACAATCTTCGCTTAACTGAGCGTCCGCAAGTTGTTGTTGCAAACAAAATGGATATGCCAGATGCAGAAGAAAACTTACAAGCATTTAAAGAGAAAGTGGGAGACGAAGTAAAAATCTTCCCAATCTCAGCTGTAACAAGACAAGGTGTTCGTGACTTACTGTTTGAAGTAGCGAACTTAATAGAAACAACACCAGAATTCCCAATACATGAAGTTGCGGATGAGTCTGATACAAGTGTAATGTACAAATTTGATACTGAAGGTGTTAAATTTGAAATTACACGTGAAAGTGATGGCACGTTTGTTATCTCTGGTTACGATATCGAGAAAACATTCAAGATGACAGACTTCTCACGTGATGAATCTGTACGTCGTTTCGCTCGTCAAATGCGCGGAATGGGTATTGATGAAGCGCTTCGTGCACGTGGTGCAAAAGACGGAGATATTGTAAAAATTCTTGAATATGAATTTGAATTTATCGATTAAGACTGCCGAAATACGGCAGTCTTTTTTTATATCGTAAAAATCGGATTTATATAGGAAAAAATCCCCACTAATTAAATTTTCAATTTATAATAAAAAGGGAGTGGTTTTTAGAAGAATTTTTTATGGGGAGAAAACGAACATGTATAAAATATTAATTGTAGAAGATGATGAGAAAATCGCGGGAATATTAGAAGAGCATTTAGAAAGATATGGCTATCAATCATTTAGAGCAAGTGATTTACGTCAAATAAAAGATGAGTTTGTAAAAGTGAATCCTCATCTCGTGTTACTTGATATTAATTTACCGTACTTTGACGGTTTTTATTGGTGTCGTCAAATTCGTACTGTATCGAATGCGCCAATTATTTTTGTTTCTGCAAGAACAGGAGAAATGGACCAAGTAATGGCGATTGAAAATGGCGGCGATGATTATATTACGAAGCCATTCCATTTAGATATCGTAATGGCAAAGGTGAAGAGTGCGCTTCGCCGTGGTTACGGAGAGTATGCTTCTGCTGCTGAGAGTGATTGTTTAGGTGTAAATGGACTGTTGTTATTCCCGTCTCAGCATATTGTTGAGTGGCAAGGACAACAAACTGAACTGACAAAAAATGAGTTTTACTTATTAGAGTGTTTAATGAAACAGGTGAATCAATATGTAACGCGCGAAGAACTGTTAGAAGCTCTATGGGATGAAGTAGCATTTGTGGATGATAATACATTAACCGTAAATGTAAAACGTGTAAGGAAGAAACTAGAGGAGTTAGGCATTAAAAATGCAATTGTAACGAAACGTGGATATGGTTATGCGCTTCTTACGGAGTGGGGCGAAGGGCATGAAGGTTAAAATTTACCTCATGGACCGCTTTTCTTTAATTCTTTCTTATATTGTTAGCCTTTGTTTATTTGGGCTCGTTTTACAGTTGCAAAGTCTTTTAGAAAAGCGATCCATTGATTGGAGTACATGGTTATATGGACTTTTATTAGGAACAGTTGTGTTTACTGTATACCTCATTTACGATTACCGAAAACGGAGTGTGTTTTTAAAGAGGATCGAAAAGTATGTTACTGGTGGAAATACATTACATGACTCTTTACTTATTGATGAATCTTATACATCAGAGCAAGAAATGGTCGTTGAATCTTTTACGTTATTAAGACAGCAATATATGAATGAAGTTCATAAACAGCATGCGAAAGAGCAACAGCAAATGATATTTATGAACCAATGGATTCACCAAATGAAAACACCAGTATCTGTTATTGAATTATTGCTGCAAAAGTTTGGCAAAGAGCATCGTGAGGCAAGAGCAACAGTTGAAAGTATTCGTGAAGAAAATAATCGTATACTAAATGGTTTAGATTTAGCGTTACATATGGCAAGACTAGAGCAGTTTGCGAAAGATTATAAGGTAGAAGTAGTAAATGTTATAGATGTCGTGCGAGGTATTATTAATGAAAATCGGAAATCCTTCATTCAATCGTCTGTATTTCCGAAAGTGATGTTTGAAGAAGATACTTGTATGGTTGCCTCTGATAGAAAATGGCTAAGTATTGCTATAGGTCAAATTGTTGTAAATGCAATTAAGTATACAAAAATTTCAGCGGCAGAGAAAAAAGAAATTCAATTTCAAATTGAAGAGAAAGACCAAAAGGTGTTATTACATATTAAGGACAATGGAATCGGTATTCCAGAGCAAGATGTAAAGCGTATATTTGATCCATTCTTTACGGGGGTAAATGGCCGTAAAACGAGAGAAGCGACTGGAATGGGTTTATATATTACGAAGGAAATTTGCGATAATTTACATCATGGAATGTATGTTCAATCGGCTGAAGGAGAAGGGACAACATTCACGTTCCAATTTGCAAAAGATGAAGAATATCATACATTGATGAGAAAAATGACAAAACTGTAAGATAACAAAACGTTTTGTAAGGGAAATCACTCGTTTCTTTTTCTTATTTTTCTTATAGTAAATGTAAGAAGAAAACACGTAGGGGGATTAGAAATGAGTGTTCTTGAAGTAAAAGGATTAACGAAGGTGTACCAATCAAAAGGTTCAGTAGCGACGACTGCTTTAAACGATATAAATTTTAAAATAGAAGAAGGCGAATTTGTAGGGATTATGGGTCCTTCAGGAAGCGGGAAAACGACGCTTTTAAATTTATTAGCAACAATTGATAAGCAAACTTCAGGTCATGTGCTTGTAAATGGTGAAGAAATTAATCAAATGCGTGCTGCAAAATTAGCGGAGTTTCGCCGTACACATTTAGGGTTCATCTTTCAAGATTTTAATTTACTTGATACGCTATCGATTAAAGAAAATATTATTTTACCACTTGTAATGGCGAAGAAATCTGTAAATGAAATCGATGCGAAAGTACTGGAAATTGCGAAGTTTTTAAACATCGAAGAAATTTTAAATAAAAAAGTATACGAAGTATCTGGGGGACAACAACAACGTGCAGCAGCAGCGAGAGCAATCATTCATGAACCGACGTTAATTTTAGCAGATGAGCCAACTGGAAACTTAGATTCGAAGTCAGCGAAATCGCTAATGGGCGCTCTGCAAGATTTACATGAGCAAAAGAAAGTAACGATTGCAATGGTTACGCACGATCCAGTAGCGGCTAGTTATTGTGAACGTATCCTTTTCATACGCGATGGGGAAATTTTCTCGGAAATACATAAAGGAAGAACGAAACAAGCCTTTTTCCAAGAAATTCTGGACGTACTTGCGATGCTAGGAGGAGAATATCATGAACTTTCGCCAGCTCGCGCTTAATAACGTAAAAGGAAATTGGCGTAACTATAAAGCGTTTCTTATAAGTAGTTGTTTATCGATTGTCGTATTTTTCATGTATGCTTCTTTTATTTATCATCCAGATGTCGTAAGCGGTAATATTAGTATGAGAAAGATGATCACAAAAGGATTAGAATCGATGAATTATATTGTGGTCATCTTCTCGGCACTCTTTATTTTATATGCAAATTCAACGTTTTTACGAGCAAGAAAAAAAGAGTTTGGTCTACTAACATTAATAGGCGGAACGAAATCGCAGCTCGGCCGAATGATTATATTAGAGCAACTGATGTTAGGTAGTATTGCAATTGTAATTGGTATTGGGGTTGGAATGCTTTGTTCAAAATTATTTTTCCAAGCGTTAAGCGTATTATTGAAAATAGATAAGACACTTCCACTTGTTTGGAATAGTAAAGCAGTTCTTATTACAGCTGGCGTATACTTTATCCTATTTTTAATCCTATCATTGTTTAGCGTTTGGACGGTAGGACGCTTGCAAATTATTGATTTATTAAGAGAAGCTAGAAAGCAAAAAGTAGAGCCGTTTGCATTTACATGGTTATGTGTAGTTGGTATAGGATGTATTATTGCTGCATATGTACTTAGCTTCCAAGTAACGTTTCTGAATTTCCTCATCCTCTTTTTACCGGTGGTAGGACTGACAATTGGCGGAACGTATTTATTATTTACACAAGGTAGTACAGTTGTATTAAAAGCATTACAAAAAAGAAAGCAATCTTTCTATACGTATCCAAATATGTTTGTTCTTAGCAATCTTATTTATAAAATGAAAGATAATGCTCGTTTTCTATTTGTAATTTCTATTATTACGGCGGTAGTATCTTCAGCAGTAGGTACACTGTACGTATATTTTGAAAATATGAGTGCGAAAACGGTAGAACTTACACCACATGCTATTTCATATGAGGAAAAGGGGTTAAATACGCATAATCTTATTAATGAAGAAAAGGTACAGGAGCTTGTGAAGAGACACGGGTTTGAAGATGCGCGAAAAGTAACCTACGTTAAACTACCGGCAACACAGAAAATAACGTTGTTTAATAGTGAACATGAAGTACCGATGACGATTATTTCAGAAAAAGAATATAATGCAGAAGTGCGCAAACAAAAGAGAGAGCAACCTACAGAAGTTCATAATGCACCAGGTAGTGCAACGATGGTTATGGTTGATATGTCGAATGAACTGATGAAGATAGATCGTACGAAACCGTATGAATTTACAATTAACGGGCAAAAGCAGTCTGTTCAATTAAATAATCCAACGCAGTATTCTGTTTTTAATGATAGTGAATATCTTATTGTAAATGATCAAGATTTTGAGAAATATGCAAAACTCGTACCAGATGAAGAAAAGACGAAATATTACGGTTATTATATCGAGGATTGGAAAAATACAGAAAATCTTGTATTAGATTTGAAAAATGAAATTGCACCAGAAAAGCAAGGAGAATTGAGAAATTCAGTGTTTGCGTATAAGGATATAAGAGAAGGTGGAGCAATTACAATGTTCATCGGTTTCTTCGTAGCGGTACTGTTCTTCTTCTTCGCTTGTAGTATGACATACTTTAAATGGTTTAACGATAAAGAACAAGATCGTATTCAATTTAAATCGTTAAAGAGAATCGGTATGACAGATAAAGAAATTCGCAAAATTGCGATTCGACAAATGGGAGTTATCTTCTTTATCCCAATTTTAATCGGTTCCATTCATAGTGGAGTTGCTCTTCATACGTTAGGGAAAATGCTTTATATTGATTTATGGAAATCAGGTGCGCTTGTCATTGGAGCATACATTTTAGCTTCTGCCATTTACTTTATGATCGCGCAAAGAGGATATTTAAAACACGTAAAAAGCTAGGGGAACCTCTAGCTTTTTGCCTATGTAGTAAGTTACAGGAGGACGATAGATGAACATTTGGCAACTAGCGCTGCAAAATATAAAAGGAAATTGGCGTAATTATAAAGTGTTTTTCTTAAGTAGTTGTTTTGCAATATTTGCTTCTTACGCATATATGTCTGTCATTGTGCATCCGTATATGCAAGAGACGATGTGGTATCAAAACGTACGTTGGGGACTTATCATATGTAATGTTATAATCATTTCTTTTTTCGTCATATTTATTTTGTACTCTACTTCTATTTTCATAGAAGCACGTAAGAAAGAATTAGGGTTATATATGTTAATGGGAGCAACGAAGTCTAACGTAATAGGAGTAATTATGACCGAGCAAATATTAATTGGAATTTTTGCTAATATTTTCGGTATAGGGCTGGGCTTGATCTTTTTAAAGCTCTTCTTCATGGTATTTAGTATGTTACTGGGGCTTCCGAAAGAACTCCCTGTGATATTTGACGTAAGGGCGATTGGTGTAACATTTATTACATATATGGTCGTTTTTATTTTGTTATCTTTTATAAGTGCTTTACGTATATGGAATATAAAAATCATTCGGTTATTGAAAGAATTTCGAACAGATAAAAAAGAGAAGAAAACATCAAAGTGGCTTTGTTTATTTGGTTTTGCTTGTTTAGTGGGCGGGTATGCGTTGGCGCTACAAGTGACGATGACTACGATAGCAATATACTTTTTCCCTGTGTCTATACTTGTCTTTTTTGGAACGTACTTTTCTTTTACACATGGAGCTACCCAAGTGTTAGAAATGATAAAGCGAAATAAAAAGATTATGTATACATATCCGTATTTATTTATAGTGAATCAATTGTCACATCGAATGAAGGAAAATGGTCGCTTTTTCTTTCTGATGTCTATGGCAACGACGTTTGTAGTTACAGCAACAGGTACGGTGTTCTTATATTTTTCTAGCATGCAAGATATGTGGCGAACTGGAGGGGTACACTCGTTTTCGTACATAGAAAAAGGTATTTCTACTCATGAAGTCTTTGAGGAAGGTGCGGTTGAAAAATTACTGCATCAATATGAGTATGATGATTTTCAATATATGAGTTTTGTTGGAGTTTATGCATCCTTTCAGTCTAATAAGGGAGAAACAACAATAGTACCGCTTATAAAAGAAAGTGAATATAACCAAGAAGCAAGGAAACAAAGACAGAAAACGTATCGTCCTAAAAAAGGTACAGTGACACTCGTTTATTATAATAAATACAATAATTCGAATGTATATAATCAAAAAGAGATTCAATTGCAAGTAATGAATCAACCATATCAATTCGTATTTAACGGTCAGAAAGAAGGGGTTCAATTTAACCATCACCCTTCGTACATTAATGGTCTGTTCTTCGTTATGAATGATGAAGATTTTGACAGTATAGCAAATCAGGTTCCTGATTCTGAAAAAATGATATATAGAGGCTACACATTATCAAATATCGAAAAGACGAAGAAATTAAATGAAGATTTACGGAGACATATAAAACAAGATAATAATAATGCATTTCGAAGCAATATGGAGTTGTATGTAAATATGAAAGAAGGCGGCGATATTACTCTATTTGTAGGCTCATTTATTAGTATATTATTCTTTCTCACTTCATGTAGTATCGTGTATTTTAAATGGTTCCATAATATTGCATCGGACCGAAAGCAGTATGGTGCACTCTCTAAACTTGGAATGACGAAGGAAGAAGTATGGAAAATTTCTCGTTGGCAATTATGTATGCTATTTTTTGCGCCAATTATAGTAGGGAGTATGCATAGTGCAGTTGCATTATATACGTTTCATAATACGCTTTTTATGGATGGATCATTCAGAAAAGTAGGTTTGTTCATTCTGTTTTATATCGCAGCATGTATCATTTATTTCTTCTTCGCTCAAAGAGAGTATAAGAAACATTTAGACTAGCGAATGCTAGTCTTTTTTAAATATTCGAAATTTACATAGAAGAATATAAAAAAGTATGGTATAACAGTAAGAAAACGAAAAAGAGGGGAAAAGACGATGATTCGAGTAGGATATTTAGGACCAGAAGCAACATTTACAAATATGGCGGTGAGTCGTTTTTTTCCGGAAGCAGAGCATGTACCGTATCGAACGATTCCAGATTGTATAGATGCAGCTGCAAATGAAAATGTAGACTTCGCAGTTGTACCGTTAGAAAATGCAATAGAAGGTTCAGTGAATATAACGGTTGATTACCTTGTACATGAGCAGCCGCTTTCCATTGTAGGAGAAATTACAGTACCAATTCAGCAGCATTTACTTGTACATCCGCAGTATGCAGAAGTGTGGGAAGAAGTATATGCAGTGCATTCTCATCCGCATGCCATTGCACAGTGCCATAAATTTTTAAATGAAGAATTAAAAGGAGTAACTGTTCGAGATATGACATCTACAAGTGCTGCTGCACAATATGTGAAAGAACATCCTGAAGAGAAAATTGCCGCTATTGCAAATGAAGCGGCTGCAGAAAAATACGGATTAACAATTGTGAGACGTAGTATTCATACGCATAAAAATAATCACACACGTTTCTTAGTACTCCATAAGAAAAAGAAAGCAGTACTCCCGAATAACGGAGAGAACCGCGGAGAGAAAACGACGCTTATGATAACGTTACCTGCAGATTATGCAGGTGCCCTATATCAAGTGTTATCAGCTTTCGCATGGAGAAAATTAAACTTATCAAAAATCGAATCGCGTCCGATGAAAACAGGTCTTGGAAATTATTTTTTCTTAATCGATGTCGATAAAGCATACGATGACGTATTATTGCCAGGCGTAACGATGGAACTTGAAGCACTCGGTTTTTCTGTTACTGTACTGGGGAGTTATTCTTCTTATTGGTTGTAAGATGTAGATGGAATATTTGTATTTGCCTAATCGTCCATATCATTTCATTGCCTAGTATATTTTTTGATAGATTAATAAAATCCCACCTGCAAAAGGTGGGATTCTTTATCCCGCTATTTGCCGGGCAGCCCGATTGGTGAGGGCTGATTAAAGTTTCACTTTATTTTAACTTCGCAAGACGATCTTCTAATTGACCACGCCAAATATCAGCTAGTTCTGGAACAGCAAGAATCTTCTCGATGCCATCTTTATCTTTTCTATTATGAAAATAAATTTCGTTAGAGAATAAAACAGAAACATTGCTTGATGGACGTTCTAGTAATGTAATTTTTGAATCTTTACGTACAGTACCTTCTTGAAGAACGCGGCATAGGTAGCCAGTAAATCCAGTTGCTACAATACGCGGCAGTATGCCAGGGATGCCAAGACGTTTTGAAATTGTGCTACAAGGTACGCGAGCTTGCGTTACTTGAATGATTGCTTCGCCTAGTTGATATGTATCTCCGATGCATACGTCATGCTCTAACATATTTGTTACGGTAATGTTTTCACCAAATGTGGAAGCGGGAAGCGTAGTTTGAAATTCCTCTTCCCATAGTGCGTAATGCTCGTGTGGGTACACACAAACAGCGCGATCAGGTCCGCCGTGATGTTTTAAATCCGCTACGTCATCACCACGAAATCCGTCTTTTGAGAGAAAGGCCTCTTCTGTAGGATCTTTACATATACCTGTTATCATTTCTTTATCTTCGCCATATTTCATTTGTTTCGGTTTGCCAATGCTAAAGTGAACGAGTTCAATTCCCATATTTGATCTCCTTTACGATTGATTACAATATTATAGCATTAAAAAAGCACAGAGAATGATAAAAACTCTGTGCTTTACATTAATAAACGAGAAATCCTGCTTTATCTAACGCCTCACAAGCAGCATCTAATTTTTCTTTAGAATCTGCCTCGATTGTATGTAAGTGAATACCATCTGTTAGTTGTGAAAGATAGGAAGCATTTGTGTTTTCGATTTTTTGTAAATATTGCTCTACATCAAAGCGATTGCTTACCATAATGGAGGCTGTTAAGTCACCGTATACAGGATGCTCAACTTTTACGTCTTTAATCGTAACGCCATGGTCAACAAGCATTGTAAGTTCCTGACGTACTTCTGCTGGTTTATGTTGGCATACGATTACGCGTTCAAAAGTTTGTTGCTTCTCTTGTGGCTTTAAATATAAATAACCTTGAGCAGTCGCAATAATTGGTTCGTTTCGTGCTTTAAGCAAGGAAATATCTTGCACGATAACTTGTCTACTTACGTTCGTCTTTTTCGATAGTTCATTCCCCGATAACGGTTCATTTGCAGCAAGAAGCCACTGGAGGATAAGTTGTCGTCTTTCTTCACCTAAAATCTTTTTTTGTTCATTTTGTTTCATTATGATTTAACACCTCTATAAAATTGATTTCCAATTGTGTGTAGTGCATGAATAGTAGTATCAATTTGATCTTTCGTTGTTTGTTGTCCGAAAGAGAAGCGGACATATTGTTTTGCCTCTTCATACGTTTTTCCAATTGCAAGCATAGTTTTCGAAGGTTCTTGTTTACCGACTTGGCAAGCACTTCCGGTGGAAATGGCGATACCATGGCGATTACATTCTAGCATAGTATATTGACCTTCTATTCCTTTTATTGTAACCCCAACAATATGTGGTAAACAAGAAGTAGAATGACCTTCTACTTCAATTTCTAGCGGAAGTGTTTGTATTTGCTCTAAAAAGTAGGATCGTAACTCTTTAAAACGTAAACTTTCTTCCCATTGAGTTTTTAATATATTTTCAGCAGCTGTTAAAAAAGATGCGATGCCGGGAACGTTCACTGTACCTGGGCGAAATCCTTTTTCGTGAGAAGTTCCTGGAAATACTTGTTCCCAGCGAGTTTGCGGATTTATGTAGCAAGCGCCGACACCTTTTGGTCCGTATATTTTATGTGCTGAAACAGAAAGACTATCAATCCCCATCTCAAAAACATGGATAGGCAGTTTACCAAACGTTTGCACACAATCCGTATGAAATAAAACATTATATTTTTTTAAAAGTGCCCCGATTTCTGTAATGTTTTGAACGGTTCCGATTTCAGAGTTTCCATGCTGTATACTTGCTAGCACAGTATCTTCCGTAATAGCTGCCTCTAAATCTACTAAACAAATGAGTCCATTTTTATCAACAGGAATTTCAGTGATCGTATAGCCTTTTGATTTTAGAGATTGAAAATAACTTCGAATGGATGCATGTTCCATAGGTGTCGTAATAATATGCTTCTTATTTCGGGCATTTAGAAGTGATTGAATCGCAAGATAGTTCGATTCCGATCCACCGCTTGTGAAAAATACTCCTTGTTCTTTGCCTCCAATCATTTCCGCAAATGTTTTTCGGCAAACTTGTAATAAAGAAGAAGCCGTTCCTCCAATATCATGTAAACTTTGTTCATTTCCGAAGTATTGCGATGCTGCTTTCATATATGTTTGTAACGCTTCCTCGCTCATAGGTGTAGTAGCTGCATAGTCAAGATATATCATCATGTAAGTTCCTCTCTCTAGTAAGAGTTACATTTCTTTTACTTTTTAAATGGTAGTGAAAATAAGAATTATAAAAAAACTCTTGTCATTATTTTAAAACTATGTAAATATAGGTGTCAAGACAGTTGAAAAGTGTAAAGTAGGAGGCAACAATTATGCCAAGCGCAGATGTCTTAATTATTGGAAGTGGCGTTGCGGCACTTCGTGTTGCAAAAGAGATTTGTCACGAAAAGAATGTGATTATTATCACAAAGGAGACGGAACGTAATAATAATACACATTTAGCCCAAGGTGGAATTGCCGCAGCGGTAGCTACATACGACAATCCTAATGATCATTTTGAAGATACGCTAGTAGCAGGGTGTCATTATAACAATGAAGAAGTGGTCCGTTATTTAGTCGAGGAAGGACCGAAAGAAATTAATAACCTTATTGAAAATGGAATGAAATTTGATGGAGATGAAACAGGTCCTCATCTTGGAAAAGAAGGAGCGCATCGAAAACGTCGTATTTTACATGCAGGTGGCGATGCAACAGGAAAGAATTTATTAGAGCATCTTATTCAAGAAGTAGCTCCATACGTTACGGTAGTGGAACAGGAAATGGTGCTCGATTTTATTATAGAAAAAGATAAATGTGTTGGGGCTTTAACTCGCAACAATAAAGGAGAATTGAAACGTTACAATGCAGATTATACGGTGTTAGCTTCAGGCGGTATTGGCGGTTTATACGCCTTTACTTCTAATGATGAGACGATTACAGGCGATGGACTTGCAATGGTGTACCGTGCAGGCGGAGAGCTTGTAGATTTAGAGTTTATACAATTTCATCCGACGATGTTATACGCGGGTGGGCGTTGTTCTGGTCTTGTGTCCGAAGCTGTTCGCGGAGAAGGAGCTGTCCTTGTAAATGGAAAAGGGCAGCGCTTTATGATGGATATACATTCCGAACAGGATTTAGCGCCTCGTGATGTAGTCGCAAGGGCTATTCATGAACAGCTACTTGCGGGTGAAAAAGTGTACTTAAACATCGAAATGATTCAAAACTTTGAACAACGCTTTCCGACCGTGTCATCGATATGTAAAACAAATGGAGTCGATATAAATAAAAAACTTATTCCAGTCGTGCCTGGTACTCATTTTCACATGGGCGGCGTGAAAACGAACTGTGATGGAGAGACGTCTATTCCGAACTTATACGCAGTCGGTGAAGTAGCTTGTAACGGGGTTCATGGTGCAAATAGATTAGCGAGTAATTCATTATTAGAAGGTCTTGTGTTTGGAAAAAGAATCGGACGACACATTTTATCTAGAGAGACAAAAGAAAAGGTGAACATGCTAGCCGAAAAGGAAGCAAAGTTTATCGTTCTGAATCATTTACCGACGAAAGAAGAAATACAAAAATGCATGATGAAATATGTTGGGATTGTGCGAACAGAGCAAAGTTTATCTTATGCGAAGAGATGGCTTAGTAAGTATGGTGTTCGAAATATGATATTACAACATGATGTTCTTACGAATGAAGAGATAACGCTTATTAATATGTTAACGGTTTGTGAGCTTATAGTTGTGTCAGCCTTGCAAAGAGAAGAAAGTATTGGCGGGCATTACCGGAGTGATTATCCAGATAGAAATATAGGAAAGAAAGAGATTGTTCGAGTAAAGAGAAAACGACAACTTGTGTGATGAGGGGAAGAGGGGCTTTATGAACACGATAAAAGTTAAAGAAGCATTAAATCGATTTTTTTTAGAAGATATAGGGGAAAGAGATGTAACATCTCAGCTTATTTTTCCAGATAACTTGCTTTCGAAAGGAACATTTCTTGCGAAGGATACAGGGGTCTTTGCAGGACGTTTAGTAATTGAATCAGGATTTAAATTAATTGATGAGAGAATTGAAGTAGAGCTTCATAAAAAAGATGGGGACCTTGTAGAAAAAGGCGAAATCATTGCAACTGTGCAAGGTCCAATTGCATCGTTATTAACAGCAGAGCGCGTTATATTAAATGTTATTCAGCGTATGAGCGGAATAGCGACGATGACGCGTAAAGCGGTTCTTGCTTTAGATAGCAGTCATACTCGCATTTGTGATACGCGAAAAACGATGCCAGGACTACGTATGTTTGATAAGCATGCAGTCGTGTGCGGCGGTGGATTTAATCATCGCTTCGGTTTATATGATGGTGTCATGATTAAAGACAATCATATTGCGTTTGCTGGTTCTATTACAAAAGCTGTTACATCAGTGAAAGAGAAGTTAGGACATATGGTGAAAGTAGAAGTAGAAACAGAAAATGAGGAACAGGTGAGAGAGGCTGTTGCTGCTGGTGCTGATATTATTATGTTCGATAATCGTACGCCAGATGAAATCCGGGAGTTTTCAAAAATTGTACCAAGTGCTATCGTTACAGAAGCTTCAGGGGGCATCACAATTGAAGATTTACCGAAATACGGAAAAACAGGAGTAGATTATATTTCACTTGGAGCGTTAACACATTCAGTGAAAGCACTTGATATTAGTTTCAATATTGAAGGATAAGGAAAGTGGCTTAGAGGGGAGAAACGTATATGAGTATTTTAGAACAAGTACAGCCAATTGAAACGATGTTACCAGAGCGTTATTACACGATGTCAACGGAAGATATGGAAAAGCGTGTTCGTGAAATTAAAGAGAAAATGGGGAAAATGTTATTCATTCCAGGGCATCATTATCAAAAAGATGAAGTGGTACAATTTTCAGATGCAGTAGGGGATTCACTTCAGCTTGCGCAAGTTGCAGCGAGCAATAAAGACGCAAAATATATTGTGTTTTGCGGGGTGCACTTTATGGCGGAAACAGCAGATATGTTAACGACAGATGATCAAGTTGTCATCTTACCAGATATGCGTGCAGGTTGTTCGATGGCGGATATGGCAGATATTGAACAAACAGAAAGAGCATGGAAAGAGCTCACGAAATTATTTGGAGATACGATGATTCCGTTAACATATGTGAACTCTACAGCTGCAATTAAAGCGTTTTGTGGTCGTAACGGAGGAGCAACAGTAACATCTTCTAATGCAAAGCAAATGGTATCTTGGGCGTTTACTCAAAAAGAACGTCTCGTCTTTTTACCAGACCAACATTTAGGGAGAAATACAGCGTACGATTTAGGTATCCCGTTAGATAAAATGGCAGTATGGGACCCACACACAGATTCATTAGAGTACGATGGGGATATAGAAGAAATTCAAGTAATTTTATGGAAAGGGCATTGTTCTGTTCATCAAAATTTTACAGTGAAGAACATTGAGAGCGTACGAAAAAATCATTCTGATATGAATATTATTGTACATCCAGAATGTTGCTATGAAGTTGTAGCTGCTTCAGATTATGCAGGCTCAACGAAATATATTATTGATATGATTGAATCAGCGCCATCTGGTAGCAAATGGGCGATTGGTACAGAAATGAATTTAGTGAACCGAATTATTCAGCAACATCCAGATAAAGAAATTGTTTCACTTAATCCATTTATGTGTCCGTGCTTAACGATGAACCGAATTGATCTGCCTCACTTATTATGGGCACTTGAAACGATAGAAAGAGGAGAAGAAATTAACGTTATTAGCGTAGACAAACAAGTAACGGCAGAAGCGGTTCTTGCATTAAATCGTATGTTAGAGCGTGTGTAAAGCAACGGTATTCCTGTTGCTTTTTTTCATACATATAATCATAACGAGAACGAAATGGGCATACATTGTTTTGAAGAAATCATTGTGGTTCTTTATGCTTATTCCGCTTCGAATGATATTGAAAATCGAAGAAGTGATAAAAGTGAAAAGAAGTTAATGTTATTTAGAAAGAGTTACTTCATGAGATTTGTTACTTATAGATAAGTTATACAGGAGGGGGAAAATTTGAAAATTCATATCGTGCAAAAAGGGGATACCCTTTGGAAAATTGCGAAAAAGTACGGAGTGGATTTTGACACGTTGAAAAAAACAAATACACAACTTAGTAATCCAGATTTAATTATGCCAGGTATGAAAATTAAAGTGCCATCCAAGAGTGTTCACATGAAACAACAGGCTGGAGCAGGTTCAGCGCCTCCAAAGCAATACGTAAAAGAAGTGCAGCAAAAAGAATTTGCAGCAACACCAACTCCGCTTGGAATAGAAGATGAAGAAGAAGTTACGTATCAATCAGCACCAATTACACAGCAGCCAGCTATGCAACAAACACAAAAAGAAGTGCAAGTAAAACCGCAAAAGGAGATGCAGGTAAAGCCGCAAAAAGAAGTACAGGTGAAACCACAGAAGGAGATGCAGGTAAAGCCACAAAAAGAAGTACAGGTGAAACCGCAAAAAGAGGTGCAAAAAGAACAGCCAATTCAAAAAGAAAAACCAGTTGAAAAACCGTCTGTTATTCAAAAACCACCTGTGATAGAAAAACAAAAACCGGCGGAAAAAGAAAACACGAAGTTTTCGGTAAATGTATTACCGCAGCCGCCACAACCACCAATAAAACCGAAAAAAGAATATAAAATTTCAGATGTAATAAAAAAAGGAAGCGAGTTAATTGCTCCTCAAATTAGTAAAATGAAACCTAACAATATCATTTCTCCGCAAACGAAAAAAAACAATATAGTATCGCCGCAAGT